>DASSIL010000178.1:0-100114 GCA_035691925.1 Gemmatimonadales bacterium | reverse complement strand
CTTCATCCTGGCCGCCTACTTCTTCGCGCTCGACATCACCTATGGCTTCGCGAAGAGCCGCTTCGCCTGGGGCGCGCTCTGGGCGCTGGGCTATCTCATCGTTTCGGTCGGCTATGTGGCCATGATCGTCGTCCGGCCGGGCATTTCGCCCCCGCGCCGCATCGCCGCGATGATCACCGACATGACGACGCTCTCGGCCCTGATGTATTTCGGCCGGGAGGCGGGCTCGCCGCTCTACCCGATCTATCTCTGGATCACCTTCGGCAACGGCTTCCGCTACGGCAACCGATACCTGGCCTATTCAGCGCTCGTCAGCCTCGCGGGTTTCGTCGCCGTGGTTGCCGCCACGTCCTACTGGCGCGGCCAGCCCCATCTCGCCGGCGGCCTCATCTTCGGGCTGATGGCGCTGCCGGCCTATATCGCGACCCTCATCCGCAAATTGACCGAGGCCACGGCACGGGCCGAGCATGCCAACCAAGCCAAGAGCCGCTTCCTCGCGGTCATGAGCCACGAGTTGCGCACGCCGCTCAACGCCATCATCGGGTACAGCGAGATGCTGGAGGAGGAGTCCGAGGAGCGCGGGCTGGGCGAGATCGTGCCCGATCTGCAGAAGATCCGCTCCGCCGGCAAGCACCTGCTGTCGCTCATCAACGACGTGCTCGATCTGTCGAAGATCGAGGCCGGTCGCACGGAGCTGTTCGTCGAGAGTTTCGACACGGGCGCGCTGGTCAAGGACATCGCCACCACCGTGCGCCCGCTGCTCGACCGCAACGCCAACCGGCTGGAGGTGCACTGCGCCGCCGACGTGGGCACGATGCAGTCGGATCAGACCAAGCTGCGCCAGGTGCTGCTCAACCTGCTGTCCAACGCCGGCAAGTTCACCGAACGCGGCGTGATCGCGCTGTCGGTGTGGCGCGTGCGCGATGCCGACGGCGACTGGATGAACTTCGTGGTGCGCGACTCGGGCGTGGGCATGACCGACGAGCAGATCGGGCGCGTGTTCGAGGCGTTCGCGCAGGCCGACGCATCGATCACGCGGCGCTACGGCGGCACCGGGCTGGGGCTCGCCATCACGCGCCGGTTCTGCCACATGATGGGCGGCGAGATCGCGGTGGAATCGCGGCCGGGGGCGGGCTCCACGTTCTCGGTGCGGCTGCCGGCGGCGATGGCGCTGTCCGAGCCGTCCGCGGGCGCCGCCGGGCGCGTGACCGCGGCGGCGGACGATGCGCCGACCGTGCTCGTGATCGACGACGATCCCAACGTGCTCGAGCTGCTGCGCCGCATCCTCGGTCGCGAGGGGTATCGCGTGGCCACGGCGCTGACAGGCGAGGCCGGCCTGGCGCTGGCGCGCGAGCTCGAGCCGACCGCGATCACGCTCGACGTGCTGATGCCCGGCACCGACGGGTGGACCGTGCTCGGCGCGCTCAAGGCCGACCCGGCGCTGGCCGCGATTCCGGTGGTGATGTTGACGATGCTGGACGACGCGGCGATGGGCTACGCGTTCGGGGCTTCCGAATTCCTCACCAAGCCCGTGGACCGCGTGCGGCTGCTGCAGGTGCTCGCGCAGTATCGCGATGGCGGCCGCGAGAACGTGCTGGTGGTGGAGGACGACGTCGTCACACGCGAACTGCTGGTGCGCACGCTGGAGCAGGATGGCTGGAGCGTGAGCGCGGCGCAGGACGGGCGCGAGGGGCTGGAGGCGGTGGCGCGCGTCACGCCCCGGCTGATCGTGCTCGATCTCGTGATGCCGGAGCTGGACGGCTTCGAGTTCGTGGAGGCGCTGCGCCGCAACCCCGCGTGGCGCGGGATTCCGGTGGTGGTGGTCACCGCCAAGGTGGTCACCGACGAGGATCGCCGCCGTCTGAACGGCTCGGTGGAGCGCATCGTCCAGAAGGGCGCCCAACCTGTCGAGGCGCTGCTGGAGGCGATCCGCGACGCGGTGGCGGCGCGCACGCCGGGTATGCCGGGGTGATCGGATCGTGACGATGCCCCGCATCCTGCTGATCGAGGACAACGAGATGAACCGCGACATGCTGTCGCGGCGTCTGCTGCGGCGCGGCTACGAGATCGCGATCGCCGTGGACGGCCGCCAGGGGCTGGAGGCCGCGCGCGGGGCGCCGCCGGACCTGGTGCTGATGGACATGAGCCTGCCCGAGCAGGATGGCTGGGAGACGGCGCGGCGGATGCGGCAGGATCCCGCGCTCGCCCGCGTGCCGATCATCGCGCTCACCGCGCACGCGATGGCCGGCGACCGCGAGCGCGCGCTGGCCGCCGGCTGCGACGACTACGACACCAAGCCCGTGGACCTGGCACGGCTGCTCGACAAGATCACACGCCTGCTCGGGCCCAGTTCGCGGGCATGACCGTCGATTCCGGCCGCATCCTGGTCGTTGACGACAACGACGACAACCGCGACATGCTGTCGCGTCGCCTCGCGCGCCGCGGCTACGACGTCACGATCGCCGGCGACGGCGTGTCGGCGTTGGACCAGCTCTCGACCGGCCGATTCGACTTGGTGCTGCTCGACGTGATGATGCCGGGCGTGGACGGGTTCGAAGTGCTGAGCCGCACGCGCGTGCGCCACTCCGTGGCCGAGCTGCCGGTGATCATGGCGACGGCCAAGGACCAGGGCGAGGACGTGGTGCGTGCGCTCGAGCTCGGCGCCAACGACTACGTCGTGAAGCCGCTCGATTTCGCCGTGGTGCTGGCGCGCGTGCGCACGCAGCTCGAGCTGAAGCGCGCGCGCGCCGCGCTGGAGTCGGCCAACACCCGCATGCGCCGTGACCTCGACGCCGGCGCGCGCATCCAGCGCGCGCTGATCCCGGAGGCGCCGCCCGCGCTCGCGGGCGTGGAGATCGCGTGGGTGTTCGAGCCATGCACGGAGCTGGGCGGCGACATCCTGGACGTGCTCCCGCTCGACGACGGCCGGCTCGCGCTCTACCTGCTCGACGTCAGCGGCCACGGCGTGCCGGCCGCGCTGATGTCGGTGACGCTCGGGCGGATGCTGTCGCACATGGGCGCGGACTCGCTGCTGCTCGAGAACGGCGACGGCGGGCCGCCGCGCGCCGCGACGCCGGCCGCGCTCGCGCGCATGCTCAACCGCCGGTTCCCGATGGATCCCGTCACGCACCAGTACTTCACGCTGGCGTACGGCGTGCTCGATCCCGCATCGCGCGCGCTGCACTACGTGGCGGCCGGGCATCCCGGCCCTGCGCACGTGTCGGCGGAGGGCGCGGTGAGAATGCTGGACGGCAGCGGGCTCGCGATCGGCTGGGTGCCGGACTCGGAGTACGAGCAGCACACGATCGCGCTCGCGCCTGGCGAGCGCGTGTGCTTCTACTCGGACGGCGTGATCGAGGCGCTGGACCCGGCGGGGGAGCTGTTCGGCCCCGAGCGACTCGCCGCCGCGCTGTCCGCGACGCGACACGAGCGCTTGCACGACGCCCTGGCGCACGTCATGTCCGAGCTGCGCGCGTGGTGCGGCTCCGCCGGCGCGGGCGACGACGTGTCGCTGCTGGCACTCGAGATCGCGCGCTAGTTCCGGCTCTGCGGATATGCGTGACGGGCCGATCCTCCGAGATCGGTCCGCCGACCGCGAGCGGCTCCAGTGTTTCGCGCCGCGCCCGAAGGGTCAGGCCACCTGCACGCGGCGGCGGAGCTGGGCGGGGATGCGCGCGTCGGGCGTCAGCACTCCGTGCAGGTTCAGGGGATCGGTGGCCGGCACTTCGAGCGCATCGGACGCGTTCGCGTCGGACGGGCGCGCGGCACGGCGCAGGCGGCGCAGCAGTTCGACGGCCTCGGGCAGCGCGTACTGCTCGCCCGCGAAGCGGTGCACGAACCGCCCGCCGCGCACCTCGCCGCGCAGCTCGAGCCGGCGGTAGACGCGCGCGAGCTCGCGCCACGGCACCGGCATGCGCTCGCGCTCGAGCAGCCGCCGGAACACGACGCCGTAGCGCGCGAGCAGGCGGCGCGCGGCGAATTCGGCCAGGTCCTCCGCGACCATGTCGCGGGCGGGCACGGCGGGCTCGGCCGGCGCGATCGTGCGGAACCGCGACCAGCGGCCGGCGGGCGTGAGCGGCGCGCGCTTCGCCACGCCGCGCCGGCGGCTGGGCGGCGTGATCAGCCGGCGCAGGCCGCCGAACGAGTCGCACGTCACGAGCCCGTTAGCGATCAGCTGATGGAGCCCGGCCTCGAAGTGCTCGGGCAGCAGCCGGGCGGCGCGCTCCAGCTCCTGCGTGAAGCTCGCGCCGCGGCGCTCGAGCGTGTCGAGGATCGTGCGCGCGTAGGTGGACAGCGTCGTGGCGGGCTCCGGCGCCGCCGCCAGCGCCAGCCACGCCTCCAGGTCCTCGCGCGGCAGCAGGCAGATCGGCGTCGCGCGCACCGCGGAATTGCCGCCGCTCCACAGCCGGCCCCACACCAGCTCGCCCGACAGCGTGAGCTGATCGAGCCACTCGGGCCGGTACTCGTGCATGCGCGCGCGCAGCACGCCCTGCTCCCATTCCGCTGCCGGGATCTCGAACCCCGCCAGCTTGCGCGCGATCTCGTGCACCCCGCGCGGGCCGTCCAGCCGGAACGCGGGATCGGCGTGCTGCCAGCACGCGATGGACCGCCACAGCTCGGCGGCGGTGGCGGGCTCGATCTCGCGCCGCAGGCGCTCGAGCGTGTAGCGGTGGATGCGCGCCAGCAGCCGGCGCTCGCACCATGCATCGCGCCCCGCGATCCGGCAGCGCAGCACGAACCCGCGCGCCTCGAGCTCGAGCAGCGCGGGCAGCTCGTCCGCGGCCATCGTGGCGAGCGCCGCGAGGGCCGGGTCGCCCGCCGGGGGCATGCGATCCGACGCGTCCGCCACCACCACCGGACCCAGCGCCTCGAGCCGCCCGCGCACCACGCTCGCGCGATCGCGCGGGCTCTCGGCCGCCATCCAGTGCCCGCCCTCGTCGCCCGGCTCGAGCGACACGCGGCCCGCGGCGGCCAGCTCGGCCAGCGCCGCGCGCCAGCCGCACGCCTCCGCCTCGCGCGCGGTGGCGTAGCCCATCCACAGCAGCGCCTCGTGCAGCTCCTCGGCGTTCTCGGGCTCCGGCCACGCCTCGTCGCGCACGCGCGCCACCGCGTCGGGATCGAGCGCCCCCAGCGTGTCGGCGACCTTGGCGTCGAGCCCGCGGCGCGACATCACCGCCTGCGTGCGGCGCTCCTCGAGCGGCGCGTCGTCGAGGAACGCGTACGGCATCGCGTTCAGGATGCCCTGCGCGAACCGCGACGGCGTGGCGTTGTCCACCGCCACCGTCTCGATGTGCCCGGCGCGCAGGTCGCGCAGCACGGCGAGGAAGCCGTCGACGTCCATCGCCTCGGTCAGGCAGTCCTCCAGCGTCTGGCGCACCATCGGGTGTTCCCACGGCACCGGCAGCTCGCCCGGCGGCAGCGTCTCAGGGCACGCCAGCACCTGCGGGAACGCGCGCACCAGCAGGTCCTCGGCGCGCATGCGCAGCAGCGGCGTCGGCACCCGGCGGCCGCCGTGCTGCGTGCGCGGCAGCAGCAGCGCGCGCGTCACGTTCCAGCGCCAGCGCGTGCCGAACATCGGTGCGCCCAACACCGCCTGCACCAGCACGTCGCGCGCGCTCTCGGGCTTCAGGAACCCGAACACGTCCGCCAGCGGGAAGCTGTGCTGGGGCCCGAGCGAGATGACGATCGCCTCCTCGTTGGCCGCCGCCTGCAGCTCGAACCCGAACCCGACGCAGAACCGCTTGCGCAGCGCGAGCCCCCACGCGCGATTGATGCGGCCGCCGAGCGGCGCGTGCACCACGAGCTGCATGCCGCCGGATTCGTCGAAGAACCGCTCGAGCACGATGCGCGCGGGAGTGGGGATCGCGCCCAGCGTGCGCTCGCCCTCGCGCAGGTATTCCGACAGCTGCGTGGCAGCGGCCTCGGACAGCCCGACCTCGCGCATCAGCCAGTCGCGGTCGCGGCCGCGCTCCCGGATGCGCGCGATCGCGCCCGACAGCTCGCTCGTGCGCGCCGGGGCCTCGCCGAACCAGAACGGCACCGACGGCGGCGCGCCTTTCGCGTCGGCGACGCGCACCACCCCGGGCTCGACGCGCAGGATGCGCCACGAGGCGTTCCCGAGCTGGAAGATGTCGCCGCCGTTCGATTCGACCGCGAAGTCCTCGTCCAGCATGCCGACCAGCGTGCCGTCGGGCTCGAGCTCGACGCGGTACTGGCCGGTGTCGGGAATGGCGCCGCCGGCGGTGAGCGCGGTGATGCGCGCGCGCTTGGTCGCGCGCAGCCGGCCGTGCACGCCGTCCCGATGCAGCAGCGCGTGCCGGCCCTCGGTCAGCAGCGCCAGCGCGCCGTCGAACGCCTCGCGCGTGAGCGCGCGATACGGCCACGCGCGCCGGAACGTGTCGTACAGCCGTCCCTCGTCCCAGGTCTCGGGCACGCACGCGGACACCGCCTGCTGCATCAGGATGTCGAGTGGCTGCCCGGGCTGCGGCGTGCGATCCAGCTCGCCGCGCCGGATCGCGTCCACCAGCGCCGTGGCGGTGACGAGGTCGTCCTCGGTGAGCGGGAAGATGCGGCCCCGCGGCGTGCGCGCCAGCGCGTGGCCGCTGCGGCCGACGCGCTGCAGCAGCGTGGCGATCGAGGCGGTGACGCCGGCCTGGATCACGAGGTCCACGTCGCCGATGTCGATGCCCAGTTCGAGCGAAGAGGTGGCGACCAGCGCGCGCAGCGTGCCGGCCTTGAGCCGGGCCTCGGCGTCCAGCCGCCGCTCGCGCGACAGGCTGCCATGATGGCTCGTCACGTGCTCGGGCCCGAGCGCGTCCGTCAGCCGCGCCGCCACGCGCTCGGCGAGCTTGCGGGTGTTGACGAACACCAGCGTGGTGCGGTGCGCACGGATCAGCTCCGCCATGCGCTTGACGATCGTCTCCCACGTCTCGTGCGAGCACACGGTCTCGAGCGGCCCGTCGGGCAGCTCGATCGCGAGGTCCAGATCGCGACGGTGCCCGACGTCGACGCGTTCGCATGCGCGATCCACGCCCACCAGCAGGTGGCCGACGTCCTCGATCGGCTTCTGCGTGGCCGACAATCCGATCCGCTGCAGCGCCGCGCGGCGGCCGCGGGAGAGGCCGTGGGTCTCGACCAGCGCCTCGAGCCGCTCGAGCGACAGCGCCAGGTGCGCGCCGCGCTTGCTGCCCGCCACCGAATGGATCTCGTCCACGATCACGGTGCGCACGGTCGCGAGCATCGCGCGGCCGCCTTCGGTGGTGAGCAGGATCGCGAGCGATTCGGGCGTGGTGACGAGGATGTGCGGCGGGCGCTTGCGCATCGCCGTGCGCTCGCGGCCCGGAGTGTCGCCGCTGCGCACCTGCACGCGGACGTGCGGGAACGTCGGGTCGCGCCGCTCGAGCTCGGCCAGCGGACCCTGCAGGTTCTTGTGCACGTCGTTGCCGAGCGCGCGCAGCGGCGACACGTACAGCACCTGCGTCTCGTCGGGGAGTGCTGCGCCCTGGCGCAGCAGGCCGTCGATCGCCCACAGGAACGCCGCCAGCGTCTTGCCGGTGCCGGTCGGTGCCGCGATCAGCGTGTGGTGGCCGGAGCGGATGCGCGGCCAGCCCTCGGCCTGTGGGGCCGACGGCTCGCCGACGCGCTCCCGGAACCAGCGCGCGACCTCCGGATGGAAATGGGAGAGGGGCATCGCGAAGGGGTGATGATACCGGATTCGCAAACCCGGGCGGCGGTCCCCCGCTGGCCTCGGCCGTCAGCTCCGGCGTGGGCCGTCCAGCAGCGCCAGATCGAGCGCGCGGCGC
Source organism: Gemmatimonadales bacterium (assembly GCA_035691925.1). Lineage (GTDB taxonomy): Bacteria > Gemmatimonadota > Gemmatimonadetes > Gemmatimonadales > GWC2-71-9 > DASTHG01. The sequence continues at coordinate 92,312 of DASSIL010000178.1, read as the reverse complement.
AGCGCGTGCAGCTCGCGGCGGTGCCCGAGCGACAGCCGGGCCAGCGCCTGCCGGCCGGCGCGCGTGAGGGTCACGCGCACGCGCCGGCGATCGGCCGGGTCCACCCGGCGCGTGACGAACCCGAGCGCGGCGACGCGGTCCACGAGGCCCACCACCGTGTGATGGCGGAGCTGCAGCGCCTGCGCCAGCTCGCCGACGCCCGCCGCGCCGCCGGCATGCGCGCGGATCGCGAGCAGCAGCTGGTGCTGTTGCGGCGTGAGCCCGCCGCGCGCGGCTTCGCGCTCGGTGAAACGCAGGAACGAGCGCAGCCGCGCACGGAATCCGGCCAGCGCGGCGTATTCGGCGTCGGTGAGATCGGGCGCGGCGGCGGACGGAGCGGTGCGGGTGGCCATGTGCGAAATATATCGAAGTCCGATACAGTTGTCGCATCGGACGCCCGACCGCGGCTGCGCGCGGCGGGATCATCCCAAGGAGGGTCCATGGCCGTTCGCGGCGACTTCACCGCCGACCGCCGGCTGCTGGCGCTGTCGGTGCTCGGGATCGGGATCGGCGGCCTGTGCGCGTTCCTGGCCGCCGCCCTGCTCCGGCTGATCGCGCTGTTCACCAACCTGTTCTTCTTCCAGCGGCTGTCGTTCGCCGACGCGCGCCCGGCCGCGCACACGCTGGGCCCATGGGCGATCGTGGTGCCGGTGATCGGCGGGCTGATCATCGGGCTGATGGCGCGGTTCGGCTCGGAGAAGATCCGGGGCCACGGGATCCCCGAGGCGCTCGAGGCGATTCTGATCGGCCGCTCGCGCATGGAGCCCAAGCTGGCGGTGCTGAAGCCGCTTTCGTCGGCGATCTCGATCGGCTCGGGCGGTCCGTTCGGGGCCGAGGGCCCGATCATCATGACGGGCGGCGCGGTCGGCTCGCTGATCGCGCAGACGTTCCAGTTCAGCGCCGCCGAGCGCAAGACGCTGCTGGTCGCCGGCGCGGCCGGCGGCATGTCCGCCACGTTCGCCACGCCGGTGGCGGCGGTGCTGCTCGCCGTGGAATTGCTGCTGTTCGAGTGGAAGCCGCGCAGCTTCATCCCGGTGGCGTTGGCCAGCGCCACGGCCGCGGCGCTGCGCCCGATGCTGCTCGGGCACGGGCCGCTGTTCCCGTTGCCCGCGCACGCGCACATCGACGGCGCCGGGCTGGCCGCATGCGTCGGCGTCGGGGTCGCATGCGGTGTGCTGTCGGCGCTGCTGACGCGCGCCGTGTACGCGGCCGAAGACGCGTTCCAGCGGCTGCCGGTCCATTGGATGTGGTGGCCGGCGCTGGGCGGGCTCGCGGTCGGCATCGGCGGCCTGATCGAGCCGCGCGCGCTCGGCGTCGGCTACGACGTGATCGGCGATCTCGTGCGCGGCGCCATGCCCGCGGGTCCGATGGTGCGGCTGCTGGTGGTCAAGGCCGTGATCTGGAGCATCGCGCTCGGCTCGGGGACGAGCGGCGGCGTGCTGGCGCCGCTGCTCATGATGGGCGCCGCCGCCGGCCTGCTGCTGGCGCCGATCCTGCCGGCCGGCGGCGCGGCCTGGTGGCCGCTGGTCGGGCTGTCGGCGATCCTCAGCGGCACGATGCGCTGCCCGCTCACCGCGGTCGTGTTCGCGCTCGAGCTGACGCAGCAGGTGGACGCGCTGCTGCCGTTGCTGATCGCGTGCGCGGCCGCTTATGCCGTGACGGTGCTCGTCATGCCGCGCTCGATCCTCACCGAGAAGGTGGCGCGGCGCGGGCACCATCTATCGCGCGAGTACTCGGTCGATCCGCTGGAGACGCTGCTCGTCTCGCAGGTGATGAGCCATCCCGTGCAGACCGTGCAGGCCACGCTGCCGGTGGCAGAGCTGGAGGCGCGCCACTTCGATCCGCGGCTCGGCCGGCATCAGGGCTATCCGGTGGTCACCGCGTCCGGCCGGCTGGTGGGCGTGGTGACGCGCAGCGAGCTGCTCGATCTGCCGCCGCCCGAGGAGCTGGGCCGGATCGTGGTCGCCTCGCTGCTGGGCCGCGAGCCGGTGGTGGCGCATCCCGACGAGTCGTGCCGCGCGGTGGCGGAGCGCATGGCGAAGGAGGGCGTGGGGCGCCTGCCGGTGGTGTCGGACAAGGCGCCGCATGCCGTGATCGGGATCGTGACCCGCAGTGATCTGCTGAAGGCGCGCGAGCGCCAGCTCGAGATCGAGCAGCGCCGCGAGAACCTGATCCGGCTGCCGGCGCCCGAGCTGTGGCGTCCGTTCTCGCGCGAGTGACGCGCCCGTCCGGGACGCGTGGCGCTCACAGCCTCATGCGGCCGAACGCGAATCCGCCGATCGCGACCATCACCGCCGCGAATCCGACCATCACCGCCAGGTCGAGCGCCATGGGGAACAGGTTCGCGCCGAACAGGATTCCGCGCAGCGCATCCACCGGGTAGGTGATGGGATCGGCGTGCGCGAGATGGAACAGCAGCGGCTGGGAGGCGCGCAGCGCGGCGCCCAGCGGGAACAGCGCGCCCGACAGGAAGAACAGCGGGAAGTTCACGAACGTGCCCACCACCTGGAACCCTTCCATGCTCTCGAACCGCGAACCGATCGTGAGCCCGATCGAGACGGTGCCCATCGCCGCGAGCAGGATCACGCCGAGCGAGGGCAGGATCGCGAGCGCGTAGCGCCCCAGCGGAAGCCGCAGGATCACCGCCCCCACCACCAGCAGGATCGCGGACTGGATCAGCACGTCGGTGCAGCCGCCCAGCACCTTGCCGAGGAAGATCGCCGGGCGCGGCACCGGGGACACCAGCACCGCCTTCAGCACGTCGATCTTGCGGTCCCACACCAGGTACATGCCGTAGAACACCGACGAGAACAGCACCGACATCATCAGGATGCCGGGGAAGATGTACTGCTGGTAGTCGATGCCGGCTGGCAGCGCCACCGACGCGCCGCGCCCGACGCTTCCGCCCAGGCCGCCGCCGAACAGCAGGATCCACATCAGCGGCTGCAGCACCGCCGAGATCACGCGCGAGGTTTCGCGCTTGAACACCGTGAACTCGCGCAGCCACACCGCCAGCGCGCCACCCAACGCTCGCATCACCGCCCGCCCTGGTTGGCGCGCAAGGCGGTCTCCATCCACCCTTCGCCCTCGCCTTCGGACTCCCGCCGCAGCTCGCGCCCGGTGTACTTGAGGAATACGTCGTTCAGGGTGGGCTCGTGGACTTCGACGGATTCGACCTGGGGCACGGCGGCCAGCAGCGCCGCCAGGTGCAGGTGGGGCTCGCGCAGCGACACCTCGATGGCCCGGTCGCGCGACTCGACCCCCGCCACGCCCGCCACGGCGCGCACCGCGTCCAGGTCCGCGTGCGCCGCCCGCAGCCGCACCACCGCGCCGCCGAGCGCCGCCTTGAGCGCGGCCGGGCGCTCGAGCGCCACGATGCGGCCGCGATCGATGATGCCGACGCGGTCGCACATCAGATCGGCCTCGTCCATGTAGTGCGTGGTCAGCACCACGGTCGTGCCCTCGTCGCGCACCACGCGCCGGATGTAGCTCCAGGTGCGGTCGCGCGTCTGGGGATCGAGGCCCAGCGTCGGCTCGTCCAGGAACAGCGCCGCCGGACGGTGCAGCAAGCCGCGCGCGATCTCGAGCCGGCGGCGCATGCCGCCGCTGTACTTCTTCACCTGCTCGTCGGCGCGATCCTCGAGATCGACGAGCGCCAGCAGCTCGCGCATGCGGGGCCCGCGCACGTCGGCGGGCACGCCGTACAGCCGTGCGTGCAGCTCCAGGTTCTCGCGTCCGGTGAGCAGCGTGTCGAGGGTCTGGTCCTGGAACACGATGCCGATCGACTGCCGCACCCGATCGGCCTCCGATACCACGTCCCAGCCGTTCACCCGCGCCGTGCCGGAACTCGGCGGCAGCAGCGTAACGAGCATCATGAGGGTAGTGGTCTTGCCGGCGCCGTTTGGTCCCAGCAAACCGAACACCTCGCCGCGCTCGATCGTGAGGTCGAGTCCCTCCACGGCCACGCGCCGGCCAAATTCCTTGCGCAGTGCGTGGGATTCGATGACGGCCATGGCCGCATCCTAGCAGCGTTCCCGGCTGAGCCCGGCAGCCACCCGCCGGGCGCCCATCGATCGTGCCCTGGTTCGGGAGCCCGGACGACGGGGAGAACGGCGAGACGGTCGCATGGCGGAATTTTCTCTTTCCGCCTTCCACGGCTGCGACTAATCTCACGCGCGGTTCTTGTCCCCGGCCAGCCGGAGAGATCCGGAACCCAGGCCATCCCCCCTTGAACCTGCACTTTCGAGAGGAGTGCACATGCGGAAGACCGCAACCTTGCTCACGGCGGTGGCATTCGTCGCCAGCGCCATCCCGGCATTCGCCCAGCAGATGGAAGACGGCGTGTGGCGCGTGCGCGGCGACAACGGCGAGATCGTCCACGTGCTTCCGCCCCCGGCGGCGGCCGAGGCGTTCGAGCACCGCTTCGGCATCCAGCCGCCGGCCGAGCACATGAACGGCTATTCGGTGTTCGCGCCCAGCTACGGCGCCAACCCCGGGCTGTTGAGCGATCACGGTGGCGCGGTGGTGGCGAACGCCGCGTTCCTGCCGATCTTCTTCAACGCCGCGACGGCCTCGGCGCTGCAGAGCGGCGTGGACGGGTTCGTCACCAACTTCACCAACTCCGATCCCGGCATGAAGGTCGTCACGCAGTACAGCAAGAGCGGGTTCACGATCTCGGCGTCGCTCGGGCACACCGCCGATCTCGTCGACAATCAGTCCGCTCCGCGCCGCATCTCCGATTCCGGGATCCAGTCGTATCTGACCGGTCTGTTCAACGGCGGCCGCATCTCCGCCAACCCGAACACCGTGTACGGCGTGTACCTGCCGCAGGGCACCACGTCCACGCTCGGTTCGGCGCGGTCGTGCACGAGCTACTGCGGTTATCACAGCAGCTACACGTACAACGGCATGACGATCCTGTACGCGGTGTTCCCCTACGCGGACTGCAGCGGCTGCTCGCTGAGCGGGAAGACGGTCGTGAACATGGAGACGATCGTGACCTCGCACGAGATCCGCGAGGCGATCACCGATCCGGTGAACGCGTGGTGGGAGTCGTCGTCCGGCTACGAAGCCGATGACAAGTGCGCGTGGCACAATCTGTATCAGCAGACCGGCGGGGCGTGGGTGCAGCCGGAATACTCCAACGCGTTGGCCGGCTGGCCGCGCGGCTGCGTGACGCCGTAACGGTCGTTCACTCTGGATCCAGCGAGGGCGGCCCGTGAGCCGCCCTCGTTCATTTTCGGGAGAGTGTGATGTTCGTGCTCGTGGCAGTTGCGGCGGCGGTGGCGGCCGAGGTCGTCGCGACGATCAATGGAAAGCCGATCACGCGCGCCGATCTGGAGCGCGCCCTGAACGAGAATCAGCGGCAGGCGTACCACGACGCGCTCGCGGACCTGCAGGATGCCGAGCACGCGGCCGTGCGCGATCTGCTGGGCCGCAAGGCGGTGGAGCGCGAGGCGGTGGCGCAGCACGTGCCGGCGGATTCCATCTATGCGCGGTCGGTGGCGAGCGATCTCGACAAGTTCGATCCCAACCTCCGCAACCGCATCCACCAGCAGCGCGAGCAGGTGTACGAGATGGAGCGCGCCGCGCTGGACGGCATGGTCGAGAACCAGATGTTCGAAGCCGCCGCCCGCGCGCGCGGCATGTCGCCGGAGCAGCTGACGCGCGCGCTCACGGCCCGCACGGCGCCCGTCACGCCGCACGACATCGAATTCATCAAGGCGTACGAGGCGGGCAAGCAGGAGGCGACCGCCACCGTGCCGCCCGGCGAGCAGCGCATCGAAGCCGCGATCCGCAGCGCGCGCATCGCCCAGGCGCGCGCGGCGGTGATCGACTCCGTGCGGGCGCGCGCCGGGTTCCAGTCGCGGCTCTCCCCGCCGCGCGTGGTGGTGTCGACCGCCGGCGCGCCGGTGGTGGGACCTCCCAACGCGCCGATCCGGATCGTGGTGTTCACCGACTTCGAGTGCCCGTACTGCCTCGAGGCCGAAATGACGCTGGCGCAGCTGCGGCGGCAGTACGGCGACAAGCTCGCGCTGTTCTATCTCAACTACCCGCTGCCGACGCACAAGTACGCGCGGCCGGCGGCGGTGGCCTCGATGTGCGCGGCGACGCTGGGACGCTACGCCGCGTACCACGACCTGCTGTTCGCGCACCAGGGCGACCTGGCGCATCCGGATTTCGCGGGCTGGGCGGAGCAGGTCGGCATCGACCGCGCGACGTTCGTGGCGTGCCAATCGTCGGCCGATCCCGACCGGAAGGTGGACCAGGACATCCGCGAAGGAATCGCGGCCGGGGTCACCGGCACGCCCACGTTCCTCGTCAACGGGCGGCTGGTGACGGAGCCCTCCGACCTGCCGCAGGTGGTGGCCGAGGAGGCGTCCGCGACGCCGTGATGCGGCCCGGCCCGTTCGTCACGGCCGGGGCGTGAGCCCGTGGCGGCGCATCACCTCGGCCATCGCCGCCGGGTCGGGCGGCCCGCCGGCCGCGGCCTCCACGACCGCGCCCATCTCGCGGAAGTAGGCGGGGCCGAGCACGCCCGGCGTCACGACCGCGAGCATCCGAGCGTCCGTGCCGTGGACGTTGTCGAAGTGGTGCACCGCCCCGCGCGGGATGTGCAGCACCTGGCCCGGCCCGATCTCGACCCGCCGCCCCTCCAGCGTCCAGGTCAGCACGCCGGCCAGGCCGTAGATCGTCTCCTCGTAGGCGTCGTGGCTGTGGGGGATCGGCACCTTGATCCCCGCCGGGACGTCGAACTCGAACATCGCCAGCGACCCGTGGGTGTCGCCGCCCTCGAGCAGGAACCGGATCGCCATCGAACCGATGCGGATGTCTTCGCGCGTCTGCAACATGGCTGGCCTCCGTTGGAAGTGGATGGTAAAGTGGCTTGACCATACATGCGCGCCCCCGTACGGTCAAGTCATTTTACTCAACACGCCCCCGGTCCGCTCGGGCCGCCGCTGATCGGGGCGTTGCTGCGGCTTCCGTGGGAGGCCGTGCGACGGCGCATGCTCGAGCGCCTGCACGCGCGCGGGTTCGACGACCTGGACGTTCCGCACCTGACCGTGTTCCTGTTTCCGGGTCCGCACGGCGCGCGCCCCACCGAGCTGGCCGCCCGGCTGCGGGTGAGCAAGCAGTCGTTGAACTACCTGCTCGGCCAGCTCGAGCGGCTCGGCTATCTCGAGCGCCGGCCGGATCCGGACGATGTGCGCTCGAAGCGCGTGATGCTCACGCGTCGCGGCGTCGCGGCCGGGCGCGTCATGCGTCAGGCCGTCGGCGAGATCGAGCGGGAATGGAGGGCGAGGCTCGGCGCCCAGCGGTTCGACCAGCTGCGGCAGCTGCTGCGCGAGCTGGTCGAACAGGTGTAGCGCGCAGCCGTTCTACGCGTTCGGCGAGAAGGGAGCGTCATGTTCAAGATCGTTCTCGGTGTGATGGGGTTGGCGTGCGTTCCGATCGCGCATTCGAACCTCCCGGCGGAGGTCGCGAAGCGCGGTATGACCAGCCGGATGATCATGGAGCAGGTTGTCAGCGGCCATCTCACGGAGCTGAACGGTCGCTACAAGCTGCGGCTGAGTGAGAGCACATACGCGCGCGGCGGGATGATCGGCGTCCATCACCACGCCGGGCCGGGGTTGCGGTTCGTGGAATCCGGTGTGCTGACGTATGTGCAGGCCGGGCATACCACGATTTACAGGGCGGGCGACTGCTTCTACGAGAGCGGGGCGGTTCAGCACCTGGCTCGCAACGAGGGCAAGGAACCCGTGCGCCTGCTCAACTTCGAGCTGCTGCCGGCCGATTGGAAAGGGGCCTCCGCGTATCCCGTGCCGGACTCGATCATGCCCTGACCGGCGACGAGGCAGCGGGATCGACCGCCGCGGGCGGCGCGTTCGCGGCTGCTAGCCCTGGCGGCGCTTCCGGGGCGCGGACTCGGCGACGAGCGCCATGGCGATCAGCCCGAGCACCGCCGCGCACGTCCAGTAATAAGCGGGCGCCAGCGGGTTGTGCGTGCGGTCGATCAGCCACTTGATGACGAACTGGGTCGAGCCCCCGAAGATCGAGATCGCGAACGCGTAGATCGTGGCCACCGCGCCCGAGCGAATGTGGGCCGGCAGCGTCTCGGTGATGGTCACGATGACGGGCACGGACGACACCGCGGCGAACATCACCATCACGCTCTCGGCGCCGTACAGCGCCCACACGCTGCGCACGTGATCGATCACCCAGAAGCACGGGAGGATCGACAGCGCCAGCAGCACGCCGGGCACGATCATCACCGGCTTGCGGCCGAATCGGTCCGACAGCAGGCCGCTCGTCGCCTCGAAGACCACCGACAGGCCACCGTTCAGGATGATCAGGCTGAACGAGATCGTGGCGGGCAGCCGCAGCGTGTCGAGCGCGTAGGTGGTCATGTAGCTCAACGTGTAGCTGCCGATCGTGCCCGCGGTCAGCATCATCAGTCCGAACACGACGATGGCCAGGTAGGGCCGCATGCGCTCGCGGCGCGGGCGAAGATCGCGCGCGACGGCTGTCGCCTGGGCGACGGGCCGCTCCAGCGTTTCCGGCAGCGTGCGCCGCAGCATGATCCCGAACGGGACGATGCTGGCGCCGAGCAGCAGCGCCAGTCGCCAGCCCCAGTGCTGGAGCTGCTGCTCGTTGAGCACTGCGGCCAGCGACGTGCCGACGATGCCGGCCGTCAGCACGGCGAAGTCCTGCGTGGCGTATTGCATGGACAGATACAGGCCGCGTCGGTGCGGCGGCGCCGCCTCGGCCATGAACGCCGTGGTCGGGCCGACTTCGCCGCCCAGCGCGAATCCCTGCACCAGTCGGAACAGCAGCACGATCGCCGGCGCCCAAGGCCCGATCGTCGCGTACGACGGCGTCAGCGCCAGCCCCACGATGGCGACCCCCATCAGCGTGAACGAGAACACCATCGCCGGCTTGCGCCCGATGCGGTCGCCCATGCCGCCGATCACGATCGCGCCGATCGGGCGCGTCAGGAACCCGGCCCCGAACGTGGCCAGGGTCGCGAGCAGCGCGGTGGAGGGATTGCCGCCGGGATAGAACGTGCGCGAGATGTAGACGGCGAAGTAGGAGAACGTGAGGAAGTCGTAGAATTCGAGCCCGTTTCCCACGTACACGGCCATCACGTGGCGGAGCGGGATGCGCTGGCGCGCGGCGGATTCCTTCACGTCGGCGACGGCCATGCTGTTCCTCCTGACAACGGAACCTGCGCCCAGCGGCTGCGGATCGCGCGCGAGCGCCCGCGCGATCAGTCGCTCGGCATCGCGTACCGGCGTTCGAGCTCCTGCACCCGCTGCTCCAGCCGTGCGATTTCGGCGCGCAGCTCGGCGATCGCGTGCAGCATGGCCACGGTGTCGTCCGCCCGGTCCGGCGCGGACGGGCCGGGAGTGGTCGTCGTGGGGGGCGGGGGCGCATCGCGATCGCCCGCGCCCGCCGCGTGCGCCGGAGCGACCTGCGATCGCAGCTGCTCCCGCTCCGGAGGCAGGTACAGGTTGTGCGACACCAGCTGTCCGCGGCCGGGCGGCGTCAGCTCGATTATCAGGTTGCGCGCGAGCAGCCCGTCCACGATCGACTTGAGCGCGGCCAGGTCGGCGATCGGCTCCATTCGCGCCGCGCGGGCGCGCAGCTCGCCCAGCGTCTGCGGACCGCGCAGCAGCAGCTCGGCCATCACCGCCAGCTCCTGCCGGTTGACGCCCAGCCACTCGTACGCGTGGTGCTTGAACTTGGCGGCGCGCCCCAGCCAGTCGATCTCGCTGACGGCGCCCGCGGCGCGCAGATCCTCGATCGCGCGTTCCACCTCCAGCGTGTCGAGCGCCGTCACCGGATCGCGGTTGTTCTTCTGATTGCAGCCGGTGACGATCGCGTTGACGGTCATCGGGTAACCGGCGGGCGTGGTCTTGGCCTTTTCGATCAACACGCCGAGCACGCGGCGCGGATTCGGGGCGAGCGCGGTCCAGCGCGGAGCGGCCGAGGTCGGATCGGGCGGTCGATCGGGCGGGGGGGCGGTCATGATCGGCGAGGTCCGGGGATGGATGGTGGCGTTCCGGTCCGATGCGAGCCGACACGGTCCACCGTTTGCGGCCGGCCGTCAAAGCGTTTTCGCAGCGCACGGCGGTCTGGCCGGGCCGGCGATGCAGCGAGCCGGAGGCGGCGCCATCCCAAGCGGTCAGCGTTGCGAAGCGGGGAGCAGGATCCGCAGATCGTGGGCCATGAGGCTGGCCGTGCTGCCGAACGGCCATTCGTCCACGATCCTGCCACGGTCGTCCACGACGTACATCGTGCCGCTGTGGCTCACCTCGATCTCGCCGTCTGGATTGCGGGTCACCGACGACGTCGCCCCGAACGCATGTTCGGCCGCCGCCAACTGGGACGGGCTCGCCGGACGCAGCGGATGGCCATCGGCGACGAAACCGGCGAGGTACGGGGCGAGAACGTCGGGCGTATCCCGGTCCGGGTCCACGGTGATGAACGCGACCTCCACGTGACGCGCGTCGCCTCCCAGCCGGGAGAGTGCGCGATGCAGGTCGCCGAGCGTCGTCGGGCAAACGTCCGGGCACGTCGTGTATCCGAAGTAGACGATCAGCAGCTGTCCGGGTGACGGCCGCAGCCGGAACGGCACGCCACTGCGATCGGCGCGAACCTCGGGCAGCACGAGCCCTCCCACGGGCGCGGCGGATCCCGGAACCCGTCCGCCGAGCGGGACGTGCGCTGCGCCCCGCCCGCAACCCGCGACCCACCACAGCGAGACGAGGATGACGGCGAGCCGGGCGTCAGCCCCCACCCGGGCACACGTTCGGGCCGGCCCTGTCGCCATGCCCGCGGGGTGGTCACAGACCACGGACGTCGGCCGTCACGGTGCGCGTGCCGGCCTTCTCGAATCGCAGCGTGACGGCCAGCTTGTCGCCAGCCTTCAGGGGACGCCTGAGATCGATCAACATCAGGTGAAACCCACCCGGCTCGAGCTCGACCTCCTGTCCCGGCGGCAGCTCGAGGAACGGGACCCGCCGCATCGTCATCGACTCTCCACCGCCGTCAGCCTGCTGCCGCACGATGGTCTCGTGGATCTGCGTACGCGCGGCCACCGAGCGCGGGACGGACGCCCGCAGCAGGCGATCGCCTGCCGCGCTGACGATCGTCAGATAGACCGATCCCATGTGGGCGCCCGCCGGCGTCTCCCGAGCCCACGGATCCGAGATGGTGACCCGATCGGCGCCGGCCGAGGACCCGTCGGCCATTCTGCCGCCAGGCCCGGCGTCGTTCCGATGGGCCGCCGTCAGGAGCACCAGCGAAGCAGACATGGCCACCAACGAGGCGAGGCGCGTCCGCCGGTGAAGCTTCGATTTCCAGTCCATCGGGTCCCCCGATCGCAGGCGAGCAGCGGCGATGACCTCCATCCGCCACACATTGTGGTGCTCGGGGTCGAATGCCCATGACAACAAGGCCACGATTTCTGCCAAGCCGACGAACGACGCTCCCGACGGCTACCAGCGAGGAACGGGGGTCGTCGTCGCGGACGAATGAATGCGAACCGTGGCGGGAGCCTATCTCGCGATGGCGAACCGGCGCACGAGCGTGCGTCCCTCGCCCCGCAGGCGTGCGAAGTAGAGCCCACCCGGCAACGCGCTCCCGGCGTCGTCCCGCAGGTCGAACGGCATCGAGAACTGGCCCGCGTCGAGCCATCCGCTGACGAGCGTGCGCACCAGGCGGCCATCCACGTCGTACACGGAGAGCTGAACGGCTCCGGCCGTGGGCAGGCCGAACGCCATCACGGTGTGTCCACGGGCGGGATTGGGAGATGGCGCGGCGAGCGTCAGCGCGTGCGGCGCCTCGCGCACCGCGTCCAGCGTGGCCGCCGGCGAGAGCAGCGAATAGGCGCTCTCGTTGCCATGAACGTCCACCGCCGAGAGCTTGTAGTAGCTGCCGGCCGGGCCGGCGTCCGCGTAGCCCGTGTCGGGCTGCGAGGAGATCAGGTTGCCGGGGCCGGGCAGGAATCCCGACGTCGTGCCCCGGTACAGGCGGTAACCCGCCAGATCGGGTTCCATGTTGGCGCCCCAATGCAGATGGGTGGCCCCTGCGAGGTAAGCGCCCGTGAATGGCGCCGGCGCCACGGGCGGCAGGTTGTCCACCGAGTAGCCCGAGTCGGGAGCGGAGGCCCAGAACGGGATCCCGCCGTTGTCCTCGGCCATGACCATGAAGCTGGTGAGCAGGTTCGAGGTCCCGGTGGAGTCGGTGGTGGTGGGCGTGACGTGGCTGTATCCGGGCAGCGCGCGGGCCGGGACCGAGACCAGATACTCCCAGTAACTCGTGCCGCTCGCGCCGGGCAGCGCGCGGATCAGGTGGGCGCCCGCCGCGTCGCGAGGCCGGGGATCCCCGGCTCCGAGCAGCCGCGCGCCCGAGCGCAGCGCGGCCTGTGCGGCCGCGGCCGGCGCCTCGCGCCAGATCGAATAGTCTGCGATCTCGAACGTCGGCGACACGTCCAGGTAGCTGGCCGTCCACTGCAGCGACACCTCGCCACCCTGGTCGGCGAGCACGTCGCTCGCCTTGGTGATGACGGGCTCGGGATTGCCGAGCCGGCCGAAGCGCTCGACGCGCTGGGCGTAGATGTCGCCGGCATCGTTGCGCGAGTCCTCCCACGCCACGATCGCGCCGCCGCCGCCATCGGGGGCCAGCGTGGGAGCCATGCCGTCCTCCTCGGGCAGGCTCTGGCCCGCGGGCTGAGTGCACACGGCGACGTCGTCGAAGCTCCACAGGAAGCCGCCGGACGGGTTGAGGCGCTGCGCGTAGATGTCGAAGCTCCCGTTGCGTCGGTCCATCCACGCCAGGACGGCCCCGCCGGCGCCATCGGAGATCAGCTCTCCGTTGCTCTGGTACTGCGAGGGCGCCACCACCTGTTCGCCCAGGCTGCCCCACTGGACCAACCCCGAATCGTTGATGCGCTGCGCGTAGAGGGAGGTGGTCGAGGCGTTGATGTCGGTCTGGTCGAACGCAACGATCGCGCCGCCCGTGCCGTCGCCCACCATGGCGAGCGGCGTCGTGTTGTACGTCGAGCTCTCGATCGGGATGCCGTTGCCGGTCCATAGCGCGGCGCCGCCCGGACCGATGTGCTGCGCGAACGCCTTGGGCGGCACCGCGCGCGAGTCGGTCCACGCGAAGATCGCGCCGCCCTGGCCGTCGGAGGCCAGCAGCGGACCCTGCTGGCTGCCGGGGTCGGTGCACACGCCCACGCCGCCGAACGCCCACAACGCCGTGCCCGAGGCGTTGACCCGCTGCGCCAGGATGTCGTAGGAGCCCGAGAAACCGGACCAGCACGCGATCGCGCCGCCGAAGCCGTCGGGAACGATGCCGACGTCGTTCGGGAACTGGTGCGTGTTGTCGAGCAGCACGCCGCCGGCGGCGAACAGCGCCGTGCCCGAGCCGTTCACGCGCTGAATTCGGAATTCGTTGGCGGATGTCGTCCACGCCAGATACGCGCCGCCCTGCGTGTCGGTCGCGATGTTGTAGTCGAGGGACCCGAAGCTGGGCGCGGTCAACGTGCTCGAGATCGACACGCCGTTCGCCGCCCATTGCGCGCTCCCAGCGGCGCTGATGCGCTGCGCGTACAGCGCCCAGGTGCCGGAACGGTCGTCGGCCCACGCGACGATCGCGCCGCCCGAGCCATCGCTGCAGATCACCGGCTGCTGTTGGGTGCCCGTCGCGTTGCACACCGCGAGGCCGGCCGCCAGGTTGCCCCACAGCGGAGCCCCGCCGGCCGAGATGCGCTGCGCGAAGATGTTGATGTTCGCGTTCAGCCGCTGATCCTCCCACACGACGATCGCCCCGCCGGCGCCGTCGGAGATCGCGGCGGGGTTGCGCTGCTCGTTGCCGGCATTGCAGAGCTGCAGATTGACTGTCGGGTCGTAGGGCCAGGCGGCGTGCGCGACGGACGCGAGGCACAGCAGCGCGGGAACGGCCATCGAGGCGAGCAGGCGCGGGGGACGCATTCCGGGATCTCCTGGGCATGATGTCGGTGCGGGTTCCGGTCGCGGCAGCGCGCGCCACCTGGCCGCGCTGGCCGAGGGATGGAGCGCAAAATCTTGACGGCCGTCCCACGGGTGGTCAATGGCCGAATGCGCCGTCAGGACATGGACCCGAAGCGGTGAGGCGAGCCGATGTCAGGGGTCCGTGGCCCGGGCCACGGCGTGCGCGAGCTGGGCGGCCCCGGCGCACACGTCCTCGAGGTCCAATCCGCCGTAGCGCAGCAGCAGCCCGTCGTCGCGGGCGGGGCGCAGTCGATAGGCGCTCAACCGCGCCAGCGCCAGCCCCGAGGTGGCGACGACCCGGCGCACGAGTTCCGCCGAAGGGTGGCGCACCAGCAGGTGAAGGCCGGCCGGGTTGGGTGACCAGCTCCAGCCCCGCTGGGCGAGCGGCCGGAGTCCGGCCACGAGCTGCGCGTGCTTCTCGCCGTAGATGGCCCGCATGCGTCGCAGGTGCGGCGCGAAGTGGCCGTCGTCCATGAACGCGCTCATGGTGAGCTGCGGAATCGCGGGCGTGAAACCGTCGAGCTGGGTGCGCAGGTTGGCGAGCGGCTCGACCAGCGGCTCGGGGAGCACCAGGTACGCCAGCCGCAGCGACACGAACGTGGCCTTGCTGAACGTGCCGAGGTAGATGACGCGCGCATCCGGATCGAGCGCCACGAGCGGCGTCAGCGGCTGTCCGGCGTAGCGGAACTCGCCGTCGTAGTCGTCCTCCACGATCCACGCGCCGCGCCGGTTCGCCCACGCCAGCAGCGCCCTCCGCCGCTCGAGACTCAACATCGCGCCGGTCGGATACTGATGCGATGGCGTGACGTAGGCGAGCCGCGCGCGCGGCGCGACCCGCAGCCCGACCTCCACGCGCAGGCCGTGCGCGTCCACCGGGATCGGCGCGATCGCGGCGCCAGCCAGCTCCAGCGCCGCGCGCGCGCCCGGATAGCATGGGTCCTCGAGCCACACCCCGTCGCCGCGCTCGAGCAGCAGCAGCGTGGCGGCCAGCAGCGCCTGCTGGGAGCTGCTGAACACCACCACCTGACCCGGCTGGCACCGAATCCCGCGCGCGCCGGCCAGGTGTCGGGCAATGGCAGTGCGCAGCGCCGGCACGCCGCGCGGGTCGGCCAGGTTCATCGCCTCGCCCGCCAGCGTGCGACAGGCGCGCGACTGGAGCCGCAGCCACGTGCGCCACGGGAACTCGCGCGTGTCGGCGACGCCGGCGTCGAACGCGCGCGGGCGCTCGGGCTCGCGACATGCCGCGCTCGCGGCCAGCCGGCGGCCACGGCGTCCGGGCGCGAGGCGGCGCTCCGCTGCCGGCGCCATGCCGGCCACGCCCGGCCGGGCGGCGGGCGCCGCGACGAACGTGCCGCGGCCGATCCCGCGCTCGAGGAAGCCCTCCTCGCCGAGCTGGCCGTACACTTGCTCGACCATGCCGCGCGACACGCGGTAGTCGGCGGCGGCCTGTCGGGAGGAGGGCAGCCGCTCTCCGGGCGCGAGTGCCCCCGCGAGCAGCGCGTCGCGCAGCGTGCGATACAGGCTGCGGCCGCGCACGCGCTGGTCCGGAACGGGTGGCAGCAGGGCTCCACGCGATCTTCGCATGCGGGTCTCCAATGGTCCGATTGTCTGGCCCTGATCGGCTCTGGAAATCATACCGAATCGCCACTAGCGTTCCAGCCGGATTCGATTCGCGGCCGCATTCGACTGTCCGCCAGACCCAGGGAGATCCCAGATGAAGCTCCGCGCCCTGATGCTGCTCATCGGCCTCGTGCCGCCCGCCGTCGTCTCGGCCATGCCGGGACCGTTGCCGTTCATCTCCGACGACGTGGCGCGGGCGCGCGCCGAAGCGAAGGCCCGGCACGTGCCGATGTTCGTGGACGTGTGGGCGCCGTGGTGATCGTCGTGTCGCCTCATGCGGGTGACGCTGGCCGATCCCACCCTCGCGAGGCAGGCCGGACGGTTCGTCTGGCTCGAGCTGAACTTCGACCGTCCCGCCAACAGGCAGTTCTTCGCGCGCCATCGGGTGAGATTCACGCCCAGCCTGTTCGTGCTCGATCCCGCGGACGAGCGCGCGCTGGCGTGTCACTTCGGGGGCATGCCCGCGGGTGAGCTGCTGGAGTTCCTGGACCAGGGCGCGCGCGGCTATGCGCGCGCCGGTGGCTCGGCGGCCGATTCGCTGCTGGCGCGCGGAGACGCGCTGCTCGGCGTCGGCCGGGTGACCGATGCGGCGTCGGCGTACCGCGCCGCGCTGGCGGCGGCGAGCCCCGACTGGCGAGAGCGCGAGACTGCGCTGTCGCAGCTCGCGTGGGCGCTGACGTCGGCGGGCGAGTGGCGGGCGTGCGCTTCGACCGCGGTGGCCGAGGCGCCGCGGATGGCGCGCGGCCAGCGGTTCGCGCGCGTGGTGTACGCGGGGCTCGCGTGCGCCAACCGGGATTCTGGCGACGCGGCTCTGGCGGCGCGACGCACCCTCGCTCCGCTCGCGGCGGAGGCCCTGGGCCGCACCGACATCCGCCGCGACGATCGGTTCCTGCTGTATGGCGTGCTGATGGGCAGCGCCCAGCTGCGCGGCGACACGCTCGAGGTCGCCGGGTGGGGGACCCGCGCCCTCGACGAGATCGATCGCATCACGCCGCGCAGCCAGGACGAGCGCACGGCGCTCGACATCGCGCGCATCGAGATGGTGTGGGATCGCCGCTCGGCCGAGCGCGTGATCCCGGCGCTCGCCGCCTCCGAGCGCGCCATGCCCGGCAGCGACGTCGCTGCGGTGCGGCTGGCGCAGGCCGAGCTCGCGGCCGAACGTTACCCCGACGCGCGGGCGGCGTGCGCACGCGGGCTGCGCAGGGCGCGCGGCCCGATCGTGCGCACGTGGCTGTGCGAGCTGGAGGCGCGGGCGTGGCTCGGCATGAAGCAGCCGGCCGCGGCGCGACGTGCGCTCGCGCGGGCGCGCGCGGCCGCGCAGGCGATCGGCACGCCCGAGAATCGCGAATCCAACCTGCGCACGATCGCGCGGCTGATGGCCGACGTCGCGCGCAGGGCGGGGTGATCAGCGATACAGCGCCTGGATCCGGCCCCAGGTGGTGGAGCGCGCGGGGGTGGCGAGCTGGGAGATCACGCGGACGTCGCCGTTGCCCTCCTCGGCCACGTAGATGTCCTGGTTGGGCCCCACGTCGCCCATGCCGCGCAGGCCGTTGAACTGCGCCGACAGCAGGCTGCCGTCCACGTGGCCGGGCGATCCGGGAATGCCCGCGAACAGCGTGATCGGAGCGCCCAACGCCCCGATTGCATCGATGGCATCGTTGGGTCCCGTGGCCGCGAAGAAGCCGCCCGCGCCGTTCGGGATGATCGCGGTGCACGCCGGCAGCGTGGCGAACGGCGAGATCGGCGAGCCGCCGGGGCCGATCTTGAAGATCGTGCCCGTCAGCATGCCCGCGTACAGGGTGCCGGCGGGATCGACGAACAGCGGCCCGAGCTGGTCCGTGGGCGCACCGAGCACGCTGGTGTAGATCGTGGGAATGCCGCCGGTGGTGAGGACCCGGTCCACGCGGCGATTCAGCGATTCACTGATGTAGAGGAAGCCCGCGTTGTCGAGGGCGAGGCCGTACGGATTGGCGATCACCGCCAGCGCGACCGGCGGCCCGGACGGGGGCAGCTGGAACACCATCCCCGCGCCATAGTCGGCGACGTACACGTTGCCCAGCGCGTCCGCCTTCACGTCGGTGGGATCCACGAAGCCGCTCGCGACCAGCGTGGCGAGCGGGCTCGGAGGCGTGTAGCGATAGACCTTGGCGTCCGGCGCGCGGGTGCAGACGAACACCTGTCCCGCGGGACCTCCGGCGACGCCGCACGGGCGCGTGAGCCCCGCGACGAACGTGGAGACCGTCTGGGCGGTGGAACTGGAGGCCCAGACGCCCAGGGCGATGGCGACGGAGAAGCACACGTGCGGGGCGACACGTCTCATGGGGCAAGTTCTCCCTGCGGTTGGAGCTGCGCCGAGGTGTCGGATCCGGGGAGCGAACGCGGCCCGAGGGTCCGGGGGAAGGCGTGCAGCACGGGAAGGATATAGCGCCGTTCTCGCGCGACAAACGAAATTCGTGCCCAGGTCGCTCGTTTGCCCCGGCGAACCGCCTGCGCGGCTGGCAGCCACGCGCGGGCGTCAATCCACGATCGCGGGGATGATCTCGCGGGGCACGATCTCGCTGCGGAACCGCAGCCAGATCCCGCCCTGGCTGTAATTGCCGGCGGTGAACACCACGACCAGCTGCAGCTCGGGCACCACGATCAGCAGCTGCCCGCCGTTGCCGGTCGCTCCGTAGCTGCGGTACTCGCGCCCGTTCGCGTGCAGCTGTGACAGATGCCAGGCCAGACCGTCGTCGGCTTCCAGGTAGAAGTTCCCGAACTCGTCCGGCGAGAGCCCGGTGGTCGTGGGCGAGATGTGCACGCGGGCGGCGGTCGAGCGCGTCACCCACGACGAGTCCACGATCCGCGTTCCGCGCCACTGCCCGTCATCGAGGTAGACCTGGCCCAGCTTCAGCAGATCGCGCGGCCGCACGAACGCGCCGCCGCCCAGATAGCCCTCGCCGTTCGGCATCACGTTCCAGTAGTGGCGGCCGAACTGCAGCGGCCGGGCGATCGTGCGCTCGAACCACGCCGGCAGCCAGGTGCGGGTGGTGGTGGTCAGCGCGGCGCCCACCAGGTTCATGCCGGCCGATGCGTATGCGTAACGCGTGCCGGGATCGTGGACCATGGGCAGGTCGAGCGTGTACTTCCACCAGTCCGGCTGCTGCCGCTGGCGCTGCATCACGGCTTCGTTCCCCGGCGAGCGGTCGTCGTTGTCGTCGCACGCGAGCCCGGAAGTGTGCGTCATGAGCTGGGCGAGCGTGACGTCGGCCTTTCTCGGATCGGGATTGGCAAACGGTCCGCGCGCCGCGACCAGCCGGTAGATGGACGAATCAGGTCCGATCGGCACGCCGCGCATCATCGCCGCGCCCAGCATGACCGAGGCGAACGTCTTGCCCGCCGAACGCAGGTCGTGCGGCCGCTCGCGGTCGTAGCCGTGGAAGTATTCCTCGAGCACGAGCTTTCCCCGGCGAGCGACGAGCAGCGAGTGCACGAGCGGCGGGCGCGGGCGCGAGGGATCCACGCGCAGCAGCCGCTGCACGAGCCGGGCGAGCACGGTTTCGTCCATGCCCACCTCGCGGGCGCGCGCCGTCCGCCAGCCATCGCCGGTCGCGCGCGGCGCGCGGTACACGTAGGCGGTGTCGCGCGCCGCGCGCGGATGGAACGCCGCCGCTTCCGCCGGCCGGCAGCGCCGCATGTCGAGGCTGCGGCCGAGGTCCGGCCAGTCGATCCGCAGCCCACCGGACGAGCGGTCGAAGGCGGCGCCGATGCGGATCGCGGGCTCGCTCGTGTCGGGCCGGGCGCCGAACCACAGCGAGTCGCCCACGCGCGTCACCTGGAACAGCGAGGCGCCGCCGGTCGAGTTGCGCTCGGGGTTGCGAAACGCGGCGACCCACGCGCCCGCGGTGCTGCGTTCGATGTCGAGGTAGAGCGTGAAGCGGTGGTCGAGCGGCACCACGTCGCCGCCCCAACGATCAGGCCCCGAGCGTCGCAGGACGAGCGGCGAGGCGTACGCCGGATCGGCGCTGCCGGGATCGCGCGGGTCGAGCGGCGCGCCCGGCGGCTGGATCCAGAAACCGGAGATCGAGGCGCGACCGGCACCCCACGTTCCACGGAACTCGCCCAGCCCGTGCGGGAGCTGGAAGCGCACCGAATCGCCGTCGACGGCCACGCTCGCGAGGCGCCCCGCGATGTCGGCCTGCCACACGCCGTGATTCCGGGTGACCCGAAGCTCGCCGCGAACCTCGGGTCCGAGATCGAGCTTGGCGATCCAGAGCCCCGCCTGCGGCTGCGCGGCGAAACCAGCTTGGACGAAGATCGCGAGCCAGGCGGCGGCGAGCAGCGTCACGACGGAACGAGCCCATTGCACGCGCGCGGGGGTTCCCATGGCCGCGCGAGGCTAACGGTGGGGCGCAGAACCGGCAAACGCATCGGCCGCAGGCTTCGAAAGCGCGTGTCCCGATCCCCGCGTGACGCGACGCACGAACGATCGGATTCTGTCGTTCGCCCGCGAGCACCCGCTGCTGTACCTGCCGTCTCACGACCCGGATGCGGCACGCAGGCCGGCCGACCGGGTCGTTCTCGAACCGCGCTGCGCACGTTCCGGGCGGCCGGCTGAAACCGGGCGCGGCGCGCCGCCGTAGTTGAAGCCATGAACCCCCGCATGGGCGCGCTTCGGGGCGTGGCGGCGTACGCGCTGCTCGTGTTCGGCGCGTTTCCCGTTCTCGGCCGCTGGCTCTCCCACGCGCTTCGCGGCGCGGACGGGATCGTGGACTATCTCGTCGGCCATTCGATCCAGCTGGTCGCGATCCTGATATTCGGCGCGATCGCGGCGGCGATCGAGAAGCGACCGTTCGCGAGCTTCGGCCTGCCATGGCGCGAAGCGCTACGCGGGCGATTCTGGATCGGCGCGCTCATCGGCATCGGCTCGCTCGCCGCGCTCGTGCTGGCGCTGTGCGCCGTGGGAGCGCTCGCACTCGGGCCGCCCGCGACGTCCGCCTTCGCTGCAGCGGGCTTCGGACTGGCGTATGCCGTGGTGTTCCTGCTGCTCGCCGTGCGCGAGGAGTTCCTGTACCGCGGCTACGGGCAATTCCAGCTCGCCCAAGTGGCCGGGTTCTGGCCCGCGGCGGTCGCGACGACGGCCTGGTTCGTCACGACGCACGCGAACGGCGGTGAGAACGTGATCGGGCTCCTCAATGTCGGGCTGTTCGGCCTGGTGGCGTGCCTGACGCTGCGGCGCACGGGCAGCCTGTGGCTGGCGATCGGCTTCCACGCCGCGTGGGACTGGGGGGAGACCTGGCTGTTCGGTGTCGCCGACAGCGGACACGCCGCCGCGCCCGGGCATCTGTTCACCGCGCGAATCCCCACGACCGCCCCGGCGTGGCTGACCGGCGGTCCCGTGGGGCCCGAAGGCAGCGCGCTGTGCATCGCCCTGTTCGTAGTGTTCGGATTCGCGTGCGTGCGCTGGCTGCGCGCGCCGCAGCGCGCGACGGCATGGCCGGGCTGGAACGCACCCGGCGCCGTTGGCGGCGGCCGCCCGGAATGACCCGTTGGCGGGTTACGGCTTGACGAGCGGAGCGAGTCCCACGAGCCTCCGCGCGGCACGACGGGTCATGGCACGCGCGTGGGCGGTTCGAGGCGAGGCGAGCTGAATGACGGTGACGCGCGCTGGGGGGCGAGCAGGCGGTTCGCGCGCGGCCGGCGGCCCCGCGGGATCGCCGCGCGGCGATGTCGTGCGGGCGGGTGATGGTCGCCGCGGCGTTGCTGCTTCCGTCGCAGACGATGGGCCAGACGGTTCGAGCCGTCGTCGATTGCGGCAGCCGGCGCCTCACCCTCGCCGAGCGTGAGACTTGCGCATCACCTGAACTGGCGCGGCTCACGGCCAGGATCGACGAACAGACCGCGCGACTGGAGCGAGTCCTGACCGGCCGCAACCGGGAGGCGCTCGTCGACACGGAAGCGCCATTCGTGAGGCAACGCAACAATTGCCAGAACGCGCGTTCGGGCGTGCACCCGTGCCTCGAACGGGTGCTGCGTCACCGTCTGGATGCGCTCTCGGCGACGGCGACATCGCCCGGAGCGATCGTGGCCGAGACCAGGCGCTACACGCTTCTCGACGTCCCTACATGCTCACGTGGGGCCGCGCGCTCGTGGGCAGGCGCGTCAGCGTGTGGGGGTGCATGACGCTGGCCCCGGGTGCGACGTCGGAGAGTCGCATCCACGGCAGCATTCGCGACTGCTCGGCTGCGCCGGGAGCTCCGTCGCTGCCGGCGAGTTTCACGAGCATGAGTCACGCACGGGCCGCGTGGTTCTACGATGCCAAGAGCCCCGCCGCCTACTGGCAAGGGACGGTCGAATGGCGCGCCTGCGTGAACGCGAAGGTGTTCCGGCTGGACGACCGCCTCGGGCGTATTGCCCCAGGCTACCTCGCCGACCTCGTGGCGGTCGCCGGCGATCCCACGCGCGACATCGCGACGCTGGAGCAGGTCCGGTTCGTGATGAAGAAGGCGAGCGCGTGCGATAGCGCCTCGCGGGATTGGTGAGGGCGATCGCGGGGCGTCCGGCCTCGATTGGCTCTGGCGGAGCGGCCGTTCCAGCGTTATACCGTGTGTGCACCCTTGGAACATCCGATATCCGTTTCCGGCATTCGAGCCAGGAGACCCTATGCGCCGTTTCGTCATGTGCGTGGTGGTGGCGGCGTGCATCGCGCCCCCCGCCGCCTGGTCCCAGGGTGTGGGCATCAACTCCAGCGCGGCGCGGGCCGACACGTCCGCGCTGCTGGATCTCTCGTCCACGGTGAAGGGCTTCCTTCCGCCGCGCATGACCGCCGCGCAACGCGCCGCGATCCCGCTCCCCGCCACGGGGCTCGAGGTCTACCAGACCGATGGCACGCCAGGCGTGTGGATCAACGCGGGCACGCCGGTCGCGCCCAACTGGAAGGTGTTGATCGACAACACGTCGGTCCCCGCCAATCCCTGGCTCGCGAACGGCTCGACGTTGTACTACGACAACGGCGACGTCGGTGTCGGGATCCCCAATCCCATCCATCGCCTCTCGGTCGAGGACCCATTGGATGGATTGCGGGTCCAGACGGACAACGCGGGCAGCGTGGTGGCGAGCTTCGGCGGGCTGGGCGCGTTCTACGTGGATGCACCGTTCATCGCGGGCGGCCGGTTCTCGATCCTCGAGAACGGCAATGTCGGCATCGGCGCCCCGAACCCGGCCGTGCACCTCGATGTGGCAGGCGGCAACGGCGACCTGGCCGCGACCGAAGGGGACGTGCGCGTCGGCACGAGCGCCGTGCGGCTCAAGCTCGGCGTCACGACCAGCGGCGGAACGAGCGGCGCCGCGACGATCATGGAACAGGGCACGAACGGCGCATACAACACGCTCGCGCTCGGCACGCAGGGCAGCAAGGTCTTCTACGTGAACGGCGCGACCGGCCACGCCGGCATCGGCACCGACACGCCTGACGCGCCGCTCGGCTTCCCGCCCGCGCTCGGCAAGAAGATCACGCTGTATCCGGGCGCCACCGGCGACGTCGGCTTCGCGGTCGCGGGCAACCGGCTCCAGATCTATGCCGACAATCCCAACGCCGACGTGGCGATGGGCTACGACCAGGCGGGAACGTTCAACGAGCGTTTCGCCGTGAAGCCGACCGGGGCGCTGGCGGTGAACGGCAATACCGGCGCCGCCGGGCAGATCCTGCGTTCCAACGGGTCCGCGAGCGCGGCGACGTGGGTGTCGGCGACGAGCGCGGAGAACGCCAACGTCACCATCATCGACTCTGGGAACACGGTCTCGCTCACCGATCACACCGGCGCAACCCTGCCGGACCTGACGAAGAGCGTCACGCTGTCCGCGACGGGGAAGGCGATCGTGAGCGTCAATGTCGTGGTCATCGATCCCGGCTGCTTCGGGTGCGGCTCCTCGATGGCGCAGGTGAGTCTGCGACTCGATGGCGTCGACGTGCGTGTGTACTCCCATCAGGTCGAAAACGGCGCCCGCGAGCTGATTTCCTTCACCGACGGCATCAACATTCCGTCGGGGACACATACCATCACGGTGGCGGGATTCACGATCAGCGGCAGCAAGACGATCCAGTTCGGCGACGTCGGCTCCGTCAGCGGCAACTCGATGACGGTGCAGGTGGTTCCACAATGACCCCGCGGATCGCGGTGCGGACGCTCACGGCGACGATCGCGGTGGCGTGTGCGATACAGGTGGCGCCGGCACGGGCCGGCGCTCCGATGTTCGTGATCGACGGCGGCACCACCGTCACGCTCGACCGTGCGACCTCGCTCGTACTGGAAGGCGACCTGCTCGCGGGCGGTGCCTTCGTCCCGGGCCCGGGCAGCATGCTGGTGCTGGCGGGCTACGGCTCGCCCGCGCTGGCCGGCGTGCCGTCGCTGGCATCGCTCGTGCTCGCGCTGCACGGCATGGGCTCGCTCGCGCAGGCGACGGCGCTGTCCGACACGTTGTTCCTGCAATCCGGCTGGCTGTCGCTCTCGGGTCACGACCTGTTCGCGCCGGTCGTGGCCGGCGGTTCGGCGCAGAGCTACGTGGTCACCCCCGATTCCCTCGGGCGACTGGCGCGTCCGGCGGACGCCGGCTCGATCGCGTACTTCCCGATCGGCGACAGCCACTACGATCCGGTGTCGCTACGCACCGGGTCCGGCGCTGACACAGTTCGTGTGGCGGTGCTCGACGCCGTGCCGCCGCAGGGGATCTCCGCCGCCACGGCGCTCACCCGCGCGTGGGCGATCGCACGGAACCAGCCCTCCGGCAACGGACCGACGCACGCCTCCATTCAATGGAACGCGAGCGAACAAGGGCCATCGTTCGATCGCTCGATCGGTCAGCCGACGAGCGCGATCGCGTACCGATGGCTCGGGAGCACGTGGGTGGCGCAGCCCGGCGTCCGGCTCACCGACAACGGCCTCGATCCCGCGATCGATTCGCTGTCCATCCCCGACGCCGGCCTGTGGACGCTGGCCGGGCCATCGGGAACGAGCGCCGTGGGTCCGATCGCCATCTCGGGGCGCCCCGCGACGCTGCAGCTCTCAGCGCCGGCGCCGCACCCGCTGCGCGGGGAAGCCGTCGTCCGCTACGGCCTGCCGAGCGAGGCGGAGGTCACGCTCACGCTCTACGACGTGGCGGGGGCCCGCCGGGTGGTGCTGGCACAGGGCCGCGCCGCTGGCGGCTGGCACACCGCGCGGCTCGATGCGACGCGAATCCCGGACGGCGTCTACTTCCTGCGGCTGACGAGCGGGCGCGACGTCCGCACCTCCCGCTGCGTGGTGCTGCGTTGAGCGTGTGTTCCGACAGGGCTCGGATTCCGGTCGTCGCCCCGTCACCCGCGCTCGTCGAGCATTGCGTAGGCCGAGGTCCAGAAGTCGCGGGTGATCGTTGGAATGTCGAGCACGTCCGGGCGACGCTGGATCATGAGAACGCCGACCAGTCGTTCGCGCGGATCGACGAACCACGATGTTCCGAACGCCCCGTCCCAGCCAAAGCCCCCCGGCGTGTCGGCGAGATCTCTTCGTCCGGTCGTCACTCCCAGCCCGAGGCCCCAGCCGCGCGTGCTCCAGAAGTCCGGGAAAAAGGGCGAGCGCTCCTTCTGTTCGGCAGTGAGATGATCCATGGTCATCAGCTCGATCGATCGTCGTGACAGGATGCGTTCGCGCTGCCAGGCACCCTGGTTCAACATCATCACACCGAAGGCGGCCATGTCGTCGATCGTCGAAACGATCCCGCCGGCCCCGGCTTCGAACATGGGCGGTCGGGACACCTGGCCGCCGCGAGCCTGGTCGAGGACCACGAGCTGTCCGGTGACCATGTCCGTTCCGTAGCATGGCGGAAGCCGGTCGAGCTTCGCTTCGGGCACGTTGAAACCGGTGTCCTTCATGCCGAGCGGCTCGAAGACGCGTTCCCGAAGGAATTGGCCGAGCGGCGTGCCGGTGACGCGGCTGATCAGCACCCCCAGGATCTCGGTGCTCATGTGGTACTGCCATCGCTCGCCCGGTTGAAATGCGAGCGGCAGGGCGCCCAGCCGTTTCATGAACTCGTCCGGCGTGCCGGGGAAGATCCATTCCGTCAGCGGCAGGCGCGCCTCCGCCATGGCCCGCTGCAATGGACACGTGGGCGCGGTGAACGCCACTTCTCCGTAGCCCGATCGGAACGTGAACAGGTCGCGGACCGTCAACCGGCGCTTGGCAGGCACTGTGTCGTCGAGCGCGCTGTCGAGGTTCCGCAGGACCCTGCGATCCTTCAGCTCCGGCAACCATTCGTCGATGGGATCGTCCAGCCTGATCCGGCATTCTTCGACCAGGGTCATCGCGCCGACGGCCGTGATCGGCTTCGACATCGAGGCGAGTCGAAAGATCGTGTCGCGTGCCATGGGCAACTCGCCGTCGAACGCCATGGTGCCCATGGCTTCCACGTGCTCCCGGCCACGGTGGTTCACGTACGTGACGAGGCCAGGTGCCCAACCATGTTCGACGTGGCGTCGCAACGCCGCCCGCATGCGTTCGACCGGCCGGCGGGCGAAGCCATCGGGGTGCGGTGCGTGCGAGACTTCCAGGGCGTGAGACTGAAGAGTGAGAGCCATGGTCGATACCTCCCGCCGGACCTCTCGCATGGCCCATGCCGCACAGGAGCCCGTGGCCTTGGAGCGCGGGCGCATGCGCGCGTTGCGGTTGCGGTCCTGGCCTCTCATGCCGAGCTCGCCGCGCGGTGACAGTCTGGCAACGCCCCGGCGCCGTACTGGCAGGGCACGGAGCGGGCCGGAATTCCCTCGGAAGCCCGCTTCCCCGACGGGCGCCTGACTTCGATCCGGCGCGGCGAGGCTGCTACTTCAGGTCGTAGTCCATGGTCGCCACGACGCGCAGCGTCTTCTGGATCTGGTTGCCCTCGTTGATGCCGGGCGCCTGGTCGCGTGGCAGGATCTCGAACACGCCCTGCGTCGCGCGCCGGATCGACCCCACGTGCGCGCCCGATTCGCGCGCGAACTCGGCGGCTGCCTGGCGCGCGTTGCGGGTCGCCTCGGCGAGCATCTGGGGCTTGAGAGCGTTGAGTCGGGTGAACAGGTAGGTGGGGCCGCCGCCGAACGGACCGCTGGACAGCACGACCCCGCCCGCCACCAGCTCGCCGACCGCCTGGCTCGCCACCGCGATGCGCTGCGGATCGCGGGAGCGGGCCACCAGCGTCATCGTGAGGATGAACCGGCTCACGTCCTGGCCTCCGGGGCGATAGGGATTGGCCTGATTGTCGGTAACCTCGAGGCCCTGGAGCTCGACCTGGGTCGAATCGATGCCGTGCCGCGCGAAGAACGCCATCACGCGGTGCCGGTCGGCTTCGATCCCCCGGCGCGCGCGGTCGAGATCGTTGTCCGCGGACGTGAAGCGCAGCGGCCAGATGCCGACGTCCGCCGTGATGTCGCGTTCCGCCACGCCCTTCACCGTCACGTAGCGGTCGGCCAGCCGAAAGCGCTGGATGCCGCCCGAGATCAGCGCCGCGGCCCCCAGCAGGCCGACCATGACGAGGACCGCCGGGACCAGCGCCGGTGTCGGGATCGGTCGGTCGTTCATGCTCGCGTCTCCGGGCGGGCGGGAT
This sequence comes from Gemmatimonadales bacterium, assembly GCA_035691925.1. Taxonomy (GTDB): domain Bacteria; phylum Gemmatimonadota; class Gemmatimonadetes; order Gemmatimonadales; family GWC2-71-9; genus DASTHG01. The sequence continues at coordinate 65,022 of DASSIL010000178.1, read as the reverse complement.
CGTGCGTTCGATGCGCGGAACGCTAGCACACGGGCCAGAATCGTCGTCGGCGCCGGCCATCACCGCCCCGCGGAGTGCGGTAGATTGGCAGCATGGCACTCGTTGCGGGCGCGCACCTCGGTCCCTGCCGCATCGTCGCGGCTGCGGAGGATCGGATTCACCACGTGAGGCCCGGGACGCCGCATGGCGGCGGGTGCCGTCAGTGCAGCACCACGAACCAGCGCGTTACCGTGGCGCCGTTGGCTTCGAGCCGGTAGTCGTACACGCCGTCCGGCAGCCCGAGCGCGTCGTAGCCGACGTCGTGCTCGCCGGCGCCCTCGGGGCCGTTCACGAGCACGCCGACCCGCCGGCCGGCCAGATCGAACACCTCGAGCCGCACGCGCGCCTCGCGGCCGAGGGCGAAGCGGATCGTGGTGCGGCGGCCGAACGGGTTGGGGACGTTCTGCGCCAGCTCGAGCGCGACCGCATCGGGCGGCACGTGCGGGACTGCGGCGCTGGAATAGAGCCCCGCCGCATCCGATGCCGCGACCGCCTCGGGATAGGCGATCACGTCGTGCGGCCAGATCTCGAAGTAGTGCGCGCCTTGCGCGGCGCCGTAGGCCAGCAGGTTGTAGAAGTGCCCGCTCGGCGAGTCGGGCAGGCACGAGTTCGCGCCGCCACCGCCGCACCCGGCGCCCGTCCCGCCGTGCTTGTTCGATTGCCAGCCGATGAACGCCGCGTTCTCGCGCGCCAGGCTGATCACCGACGGCACGATCACGGCCGAATCCAGGTTGTCGGACTGGATCTGGATGCGCCCGGGGGCGATCTGCGCCGCGGCCCGCACGAGCTGCGCGCTCACGTAGCCGGCGGAGTCGCCGGTGAAGTTCGGGAACGCGATGCCCGGCGCCGAGCCGTGCGGGAACATGCTCAACCCCAGCACGCGGTCGGGGAACGACTGCGCGAACGCGGAGGTGATGGCGCGGAAGCCCGCGATCACGGCCGAGTCGGAGTAGCCGTACGTCTGCCAGTTCTGCTGCGAGGCGTCGCTCATCACCGTGGGATAGGCGGGTCGGCCGTCGGGGCACGGCAGCGTGTCGGAGGGGCTTGGGCTCGGCGCGCCGGTCGGCATCCGCAGCTCCTCGTCGTACACGCTGACGCCCGGAATGTGCACCAGCGTGAGCGCGCCGTAGGCGCCGATGTCGTGCAGGTGCGCGGCCAGCGATTCCGCGGTCACGCTCCAGAACTGCTGCACGTTCGGCACCCACGGCAGCAGCACGTACGAGCTGGTGCAGCTGCCGCCCGAGCCGCCCGTCGCCCACACGTCGAACAGCGGCGCGCAGTTGCCCCCGCACGTGGCGCTGAAGCCCGCCGGCAGCGCCTGCCGGTAGGTATCGCTCGAGCTCTCGAACCCGGTTTCGAGCTCGATCGAGAAGCTCTTGCCGTGCGTCAGCGCGAGCTGGACCAGCGTGTCGAGCACGCTCCAGTGGTAGTGGAACTGTCCCCACGTTGCGACGCTGTCCACGATCTTCGCGATCGGGCAGAAGATCGCGTGCCCGGCGACGTGGCGCAGATAGGTCGAGTCCGAGAACAGGTTGGACGGGTACATCTGGGTCGTCGGGTTGAGGTTGGCGGCGTTGTCGAGCACGTAAAGGCCGAGCGGCCGCGGCGTCGCGGCGCGGGCGCGCGGGACCGCGCCCGCGCCGAGGGTGATGGCGAGCAGCAGGGCGAGCGCGACGAGGCGACGCATGGCAAGCGGTCTCCGGGGGGTGTCGGGCAGGGATGCGTCTTTCAAGCCTAACAACCGCCCGCCTGCCGCAACAGCCCGGATTGCGTCGGCATCCACGCAACTGGCGCCTGCCGGGTTGCGTAGAGTGATCCGGGAGCCTCGTTCGAGTCGCGGGAGAAGACTGCCATGCGCTGGACCGGTGTCGCGCTCGCCTGCGGCGGCGCGCTCACCATCCTCGTCAACATCACCTTGACGCCGCTGCTGCCGGCCCACGTTCCGTTCGCGCACAGCGCGTCGTCGTGGGTGTTCCTGTGGCGGCAGGGCGCCTCGGCCGCGGCGGCAGCATGCCTGCTGCTGGGCGCGGTCGGGGTCCACCTGGCGCAAGCTGGGCGCTCGGGACGGTTCGGCGCCGTCACGTTCGCGCTCGCGCTGCTGGGCAGCGCCCTGCTGCTGGCGACGGAATGGAACGAAGTGTTCGTGATCACCGACCTCGCCCGGCGGGCCCCCGATGCGCTGAACGCGCTGGAGGACGGTCGTGGGCTGCATCGTGACGATCTCGGCGCCATGATCGCGCTCGCCACCTTCACGCTCGGCTGGCTGGGGCTCGCGTTCGCCACCCTGCGCGCCCACGTCCTGCCACGGCCCGCCGCCTGGCTCGTGATCGCCGGCCTGTGCGCGATCCCGCCGCTCGGCGCCGCGTTCGGGAGATGGGGAGCGATCGCGGGCAACGCCGTGCTGGGGACGGGCTGGTGCTGGCTGGGATGGGGAGTCCAGCGCGGGTCATCGCGCGCCGCGTGATCCGGCGCGCGGGCGCCCGCCGGACAGCGACAGGCCGTTCTGCCCCCGGCGCCGAAACCGGGTGCCGTGCGGGCAGGGCTCGGCTACCCTCATCGGGCCACGGGACTCGCACCTCCTCCCCTTCGAGGGCTCCGGCCATGCCCACCCAGCGTCGCACCATCGCTCCCGCCAACCGGCTCGTCACCCTCATCGCACTCGCCGTCGCATCGGCGCTGCCGTCATCGGCGATCGCCCAGGTGGCGCACGACATCTGGATCACGGATGGACCCGTGTACGGCATGACGCGCGACGCCGACACGCTCTACGTCGGCGGGTTCTTCAGCCGCGTGGGGCCGGCGACCGGCAGCGCGCTGCTGTACGACCCGTACACCGCCGAGGCGCTGGTCCCGTGGCCGGCCGTGGCGGGCAACGTGAATGCGGTGGCCGCCGATGGCGCGGGCGGCTGGTACATCGGGGGGAGCTTCACCACCGTGCAGGGGCAGCCCCGCAACAACCTTGCCCACCTGGACGCGCACAGCAGGGTGACCGCGTGGAATCCCAACGCCAATGGGCCGGTGAACGCCCTGCTGAAGCTGGGCGCCACGATCTACGTGGGCGGCGGCTTCACGCTGGTCAGCGGCATCGCCCGCAACGGGCTGGCGGCCGTGGACACGGGTGGCGTGGTGAAGGCGTGGAACCCGGTGGCCACCGGCGGCGCGGTCTACTGCCTGGCTGCGAGCAGCGCGCCCGGGCTCACGATCTATGCGGGGGGCGCGTTCAGTGGCGCCGGGATCGTGGGGCGCAGCCGCGCGGCCGCGTTCGACACCACGGGCGCCGTCCTTCCGTGGAATCCCAATTCCAACGGAATCGTCTACTCGATCGCGGTGAGCGGCGGAACCGTCTATCTGGGCGGCTCGTTCACCACGCTCAACGGCGCCACCGGCCGCAGCTACATCGCCGCCGCGGACCCTTCGACGGGCACGGTGACGAGCTGGAACCCTGGCGCCAACAGTGTCGTTTACGCCATCGCGACCGCGCGCGGGATCGTTTACGCCGGCGGGTTCTTCACCACGGCCGGCGGGCAGCTGCGGAACTACCTGGCCGCGATCGACAGCGCGACCGGGCTCGCCACGGGCTGGAATCCAAATCCGAACGCGAACGGGTACGTGCGGGCGCTGGCGCTCGCGGGCGGCACGATGTACGCGGGCGGCAAGTTCACCCAGATCGGCGGCCAGGCCCGGTTGCACATGGCGGCGCTCGATACGCTCACGGGCCTCGCCACGCCGTGGGCGCCGCAGCCCAACGACGAGGTGGACGCGATCGGCGTCGGTCCGACCATCTGCGCCGGCGGCCTGTTCACGAGCAATGGTGGCGTGGTCCGCAACAACATCGCCGCCATCGACCTCACCACCGGCGACGTCACCAGCTGGAATCCGGGCGCCGACAATCTCGTGGAATCGCTGGTGGTGAGCGGAGGGCTGGTCTATGCAGGAGGAGGGTTCCAGAACATCGGCGGCCAGCACCGCAATTATCTGGCGGCGCTCGATCAGGTGACCGGCGCGGCCACGGCCTGGAATCCGACCGTCATCGGCGCCGATGTGCACGCGATGGTCCAGAGCGGCAGCGTGCTGTACATCGGCGGCGGGTTCACGACCGTGGGCGGACTGTCGCGCTACCGGCTGGCGGCCATCGACACGAGCACTGGCGTTCCGACCGCGTGGCACCCGGCCACGAACAGCGCCGTGTTCGCGCTGGCACTCGACGCCGGCGTCATGTACGCGGGGGGAACGTTCACCACGATCGGACCGGGCCCCACGAGCGCGGTCGGCGATTCGGCTCGACTCGAGCTGGCCGCGATCGACGCTTCCAGCGGAGCCGTGCTGCCCTGGAACCCGAACCTGAGCGGCGCGGGTTCGTTCGTCAACGCGCTGGCCGCGAGCGGCGGATTGCTCTATGTCGGAGGGATCTATTCGAGCATCGGCGGGCAGTCGCGCAAGGACCTGTCCGCGCTGGATCTCGTGACCGGCCTCGCGACCGGATGGAATCCCAATCCCAGCAACGAGATCAAAACCATCGCGGCCGATGGCGGCACGATCTACGTGGGCGGCACGTTCACCTCGATCGGGACCAACGCCCTGATACGCAATCGCGTGGCCGCGCTGAATGCCGGGACGGGTGCCGCCACCGCGTGGGATGCGAACGCCCCCGGGACCGTGGACGCGCTCACGGCCGGCGGGGGGCTGGTGTCGGTCGGTGGCGTGTTCACCACGATTGGCAACCGGCCATTCGCGCACGTGGCAGTGTTCACGGACGGCACGGCCGGCGTCGCGCCCGTGACCCGCGCGCCGATCGCGCAGCTCGAGATCGCGCCCAATCCGTCGCGTGGTGCGGCCAGTTTGCGCTTCCGCATGCCGGCCGCCGCTGCGGGGGAGGTCGCGATCTACGATCTCGCGGGCCGTCGCGTGCGGGTGCTGGCGCGCGGCGACTTCGCGGCCGGCGACCGGCGCATGAGCTGGGACGGTCGCGACGCGTCCGGTCGCCCGGTGGCGCCCGGGCTCTACTTCGCCCGCGTGCGCGCCGGCGCGCTGGACCTCACCGCCCACGTGCTCCGGCTGAAGTAGACGGCGCCACGACGCATCGAGGAGGCGGCGTCGTACACTCCGCCGCCTCCTCGCGCCTCGTGGTCAGTGCTGCTGCTGCATGCGCTGGAAGAACTCCTGCCCGCGCTGCGCCATCTCCCGCTCGGTCAAGTCCTCCTTGCGCGTCGCGATCGCCCACAGATGGCCGAACGGATCCGTGATCATCCCGTACCGATCGCCCCAGAACTGATCCTCCATCGGCATGGTCTCCTTGCCGCCGGCGGAGATCGCCTGGCGGAAGGTCCGGTCGCAGTCGGGAACGTAGAGATTGATCGTCACCGGCGTGCCGCCCAGCGTGGTGGGGGACTTGCTGCGGCCGTGCATCTCGTCGTTCAGGAAGAACAGCGAGTCGCCGAGCTTGAGCGTGGCGTGCATGATGCTGCCGTCCGGGCCGGGGAAGCGGCTGACTTCCGTTGCGCCGAACGCCCGGGTGTAGAAGTCGATCGCCTGCGCGGCGCCCTTGCAGTTGAGGTGGATGGAGACGGTGTGCTGTCCCTCGGGGACAGGACTCTTCGCTTTGGCCATGACGGGTCTCCTTCGACGTTCCGATCACACGACCCCGCGACATCCCTGGAGCGAGCCCGCCGGCCATCGTGGCCGGCAGAGCGGTCGCCCGGGAGCCTACCGCCATCGGGGATGCCCGATGGATGAATTCGTCGAAAACTCCGCGGGCGCCGCGTTCAACGATGACGATCGAGGCAACGCTCGCAGGCGGCGGAGACTTCACCCGCCTCTGCAGCCTCGTCGTAAGACGACAGCCCTGCAGCCGAGCTGTCTGTTGCGAGCCTGGGGACGCCGGGGAGGGGTCGCCTATTTCTTCGCCACCTTGTCGAGCAGCACTTCGACGGCTTTTTCGAGCTGCTGGTCGTGGCCGGCCGCCTCCTGCGCCGGGTCCGGAACGACGAGGTAGGTGGGGTCGAGCTGCTTGTTCTCCAGCACGTCACCCGCGATGTCGTAGATCGCGACCTCGGGGATGCCGAACACGAGGTCCGGGTCCTGCAGCCGCTCCCACCACACGGAACTGCAGGTGCCGGGCACCGGCATGCCCACCGTCTGGCCCAGACCGAGCTCGGTGTAGGCCGTCGGGAAGCAGTGCGCGTCCGAGTAGTTGCCCTCGTTCATCACCACGATGGAAGGCTTGGTCCAGCGGTTCGAGGGGTCGTCGCCCAGATACTGGCCGCGCGGGACGCTGCGCATGAACACGCGCCCGCTCAGGAAGGTGGTGAGCGCCTCGTCCAGGTTGCCGCCGCCGTTGAAGCGCGTGTCGAGCACGATGGCATCCTTTCCGGTGTCGCGGCCGAAGATGTCCTGGAACACCTCGCGATACGGGCCGTCGCTCATGCCGCGGATGTGGGCGTAGCCGAGCCGCCCGCCCGAAAGCTTCACGACCTGGTCGTAATTGGCGCGCGCCCAGCGCTTGTAGAGGAGCAGCGACTGCTCGGCCCACGTGATCGGCTTGACGGTCTCGTCCCAGCGCGCACTCCCGTGCGGATCGAACAGTGACAGGCGCACGGGTGTGCCAGCCTTGCGATTGAGCAGCCGGTACCAGTTGTCGCCCGCGGCGATCGGAGCGCCGTCCATGGCGGTGATCACGACGCCGGCCCTGATCTTCGTCCCGGATTTCTGCAGCGGTCCGCCCTCGAGCACATCGAGCACGCCGATGCCGGGCCCGGTGTGGCGCGGGTCGGGGAAGAAGCCGAGCGCGGCGGTCTCGTCGCCGTCGGTGCGCGTGGGCCGATAGCGGCAGCCCGTGTGCGAGGCATTGAGCTCGCCCTGCATCTCCGAGCACAGCTCGGCGAAGTCACGGTCGTTGTCGATGTAGGGAAGGAACCGCCCGTATTCGGTCTTCATCGCCTGCCAGTCCACGCCGTGCATCTTCGTGTCGAGGAACTTCTCCAGCGTCTGGCGCCAGATGTGCTCGAACATGTAGGCGCGCTCCTGGGCCGGATCGAGGTCCATCCTCGCGGACAGGCCCACGGGGCTCATCTTGCCGGAGTCGAGGTCCACGACCGCCAGCTTGCCGTCGTGGAGCACGAACGCCTTCTTGCCCTTGGCGCCGAGTTTGAGCTCGCTGTGCTGCGCGCCGAACGCCGCGACCTGCTTGATCTCCTTCTTGCGCGGCACGTACTTCCACAGGTCGTAGCCCTTGTCGTAGCGCGCCATGAAATAGAGGTCCTCGCCGTCCCCCGACAACGCCGCATCGCCGAGATCGGATGAGCTGAACGACAGGCGCGCCACGCGATCCTCGACGTGGTCGAAGTCCATCGTGACCGCTTCGGCCGGCTTCGGCCCCTGCTGCGCGGGCCTCGCGGACTTGTCCCTGGCTGCGTCCTTCGATCCGCTCTGATCCTTCTCGCTCTCCTTCTCTTTCGCGATCAGCTGGTCGTAGGACGCCGGGTCGAGCTGATAGCGGTCCCACGCCCCGTGCGTGAGGTAGGCGGCATAGACGTCGGATTCGCGGCCGTTGCCCGACTGCGTGCGCAGGCCCTGGCGGTCGGTGCGCCAGTAGAGCACCTCGCCCTTGCGCGACCAGCGCGGGTCCTCGTCCTCGTAACCGCTCTGGGTGATGTTGATGACCTTCTGATCCCCCGCAGCCGAAACCACGCCGACCTCGTTCGACCAGCGGCCCGGGCTCAGGAACTGCACCGCCAGCCAACGCCCGTCCGGGGACCACGCGTAGGCCTGATCGCCGTCCTCGTACGAGTAATTCATCTTGCCGGGCAGCACCACGCGCGACTTGCCGGTGGCGAGATCGAGGACCTTGAGCGTGGTGCGCTCCTCGAGATAGGCGATCTCGCGACCATCCGGCGAGAAGCTCGGCTGGAACTCCTCGGCCGACCCCTCGACCACCGGCGTCTCCTTGAAGCCCGTGGCGTTGAAGAAATTCGGTTCGTTCTTGTCGGTGAGATCGGTGCGGAAGATCTTCCAGCTCTGCCCGCGTTCGGCGGCGTACAGCAGCGTCCGGCCGTCGGGCGAGAAGCTCACCGAGCGCTCCTGCTCGGGCGTGTTCGTGATGCGACGCGTGTCGCCGTGCTCGGTCGAGGCCACGAACACCTCGCCGCGCGCGATGAAGGCGACCTCGCTGCCGTCCGGCGAGACGTCGAACTCGGTGATCTGCGATGACACGTCGGTGGGCTTGACCGCGCGGCCCGCATCGTCGGCCTCGGTGCTCACCGCCAGGCGCCGGCTGTCGCTCGCGCCGGCCGGCCGCACCCACAGCTCGCCATCGTAGGCGTAGCACAGGTCGCCCGCGCGCGAGGCGGACAGGAACCGCACCGGGCCGCCGGTGTGCGCCGTCAGCTGCGTCGGATGCTCCGGATCGGAGAGCTTCATCGTCCAGACGTTGAACGATCCGCTCTTCTCCGACAGATAGAAGATCGAGTGTTCGTCCGCACCCCACACCGGCTGGCGGTCGTCGTAGCCGTACCCGGTGAGGCGCGTGAACTTGCTGGTGGCAACGTCCTCGATCCACACGTCGCGGGCGAACGACGAATGGTCGTGCTTGCGCCACTCCATCTCGTAGCCCCGCTGATCCGAGTAGAGCAGGCGCTTCATGTCGTGGTCGTAGACCGCGTACAGCGCCGTCGTGGTCAGCACCTGCACGGGCATGTGGCCGTCGAGATCCACGCGGTACAGCTCCGGGCGCGCCGCGGTGGGGAACCCCGCGCTGGTGGCCGAGTGCATGATCGACGCCGAGAACAGCACCGACTTGCCGTTGGGCGTGAAGCTGGTGGGGATCTCGTCGGCCGAATGATACGTGAGCCGCGTCGCGCGCCCGCCCCCGGAGGGCATCACGTACACGTCGAGGTTGCCGTTGCGATCGGACGCGAACGCGATCTTGCCGCCGTCCGGCGACCACACCGGCATCGAGTTGTAGGACTCCCCGACGGTGAGCGGCGTCGCGACGCCGCCCTCCGACGACACCTTCCAGAGATTGCCGCGGTATTCGAACGCGATGGTCTTGCCGTCGGGCGAGATCGCCGGGTAGCGCAGCCACAGCGCGCGATCGGCCGTCAGCCCGGAGTCGGCGGGAATGGTGAACAGGCACAGCACGGCCACGAGTCCGAACCACGAGGCGAGCGGGCGGGATCGATTCACGATGATCTCCTGCGACTGCGGATGGAGCTGGCGAAGCGCCGCGGTGCACGCGCCGCGCGCGCGGGGGCTGCGGGGGGAGATTAGAAGATTCGGGCCGCGCACGCGGTGGATGGGCACCAGACGCGTCGCGGGCAGACGACGAGCGTGGCGAATCGGCGGTCGAGCGCGGACCGCGGGGATGACGGGCGGGGAGCGTTCCAACGGGCCTGCGCATGTACACTGTACGCTTTCGGTGGCAGGCGGGCGCGCCCGGCCCGCGGTGAGCCCCAAAGCTTGAGCCCAGGGGTCGATGAGAGGCATTCGTGACGATCGTGCGAATCGAGCACGCGGTACCCGATTTTGAGCGCTGGAAGCAGGCCTTCGACCGCGACCCCGCCGATCGCAAGGGGTCCGGCGTGCTCCGCTATCAGATCCTCCGTTCGGCGGACGACCCGCGCTTCGTGATGGTGGACCTGGAGTTCGCCACGTCGGGGCAGGCCGAGGCGTTCGTGCGCAGGATGGAATCGATCTGGGCTGGTCCCGGCAGGAGCGTGATGCAGGGCCCGCGCGCCCGCATCGCCGAGCGTGTCGAAGACAGGGTCGTCTAGCTCGCGCCGCCTGCCATGAGCCGCGTGTTCGTCGCCATTCGTGGGCTGGCCTACACCGCGGGACTCCCGGCCTGGATGGCGCCGATCGGGGTCATGGTGGCCTGCATGTACCTGGCGGCGGCCGGCGTGACGTTCGGCTCTGGCCGGGTCCTGGGCTCTCCATCGCTGCTGTTCCTGGCCGTCGCGTTCCTCGGCCTCGCGCACTTGATCGACCTGCCCGAAGTGCGCGAGAAGATGCGCCGCAGGCCGGTCGGCGACCGCGTGCCGCTGCTCCTGCAGTCGCACGGGACACAACGCAGGGTGATCGTGACGTTGCGCGATCTCGCCTGATGTCTGGATCGTCGTCCACGTCACCCATCGAACGGAGGCTCCATCTGGCGGCCACGAGAAGACCATCCGAGCGCTACCTGCACGGTTACGAGGAGTGGACGAAGGAGTGGATGTCCAAGCGTACGGCCGCGCGTGAGCTGGCGTTCCTGATGCCGCACCTGCGACCCGGCATGACGATCCTCGACTGTGGCTGCGGGCCCGGCTCGATCACGATCGGACTGGCCGAGGCGGTCGCCCCGGGAGACGTGGTGGGCGTGGACGTCGAGCCGCGTCAGCTCGACAGCGCCCGACAGCTGGCCGCCGAACGTGGCGTCCCCAACCTTCGCTTCGAGAGCGCGTCGATCTACGAGTTGCCGTTCGCCGACGCGAGCTTCGACGTGGCGGTCGCGCACTTCGTGATCGAGCACGTGAGCGACCCGCTGCGTGCGTTGCGCGAGATGCGGCGCGTGTTGAAACCGGGCGGGATCGCGGCCGTCAAGGATCCGTACTATCCGGCGTTCACCCTGCGGCCGCGCATCCCCACCATCGTCCGCTTCGAGGAGCTGACGGCGAAGGTGCGCGCCCGCATCGGCGCCAGCGTGGCCTATGCTGCGGATCTGCGCGCGTATCTGCTCGAGGCCGGATTCGAGCGCACGGTGGCGGAGGCGGGGACCGAGACGCCGGCCGGCTCCGAGGCGGGCTCGCAGCTGCTTCCATTCGTGATGCAGAATCAGCTGCGCGAGCGCGTGTTCCGCGAAACGATCCTCGAGCAGGGCTGGGCCACCCCATCCGAGCTCGATGCGCTGCACCGCGAGGCGGGCGCGCTCGCGGAACGCAACGACCTGTTCGCATTCGTGGTCTACGTTCAGGCGCTGGGCTGGGCGGCGGGCTAGACCGGGCGCGAGCGCGCAGGTCACACGCGACACCGTACCCGTCCCGCCGGTTCGCGGCTGGAATCACGGGGAATTCGCCTGCCCTGTTCAGCCGGACTGAACACGGGTGCAAGTATCCACGTACGTTCAGCGTTGGCGGACGAAGAAAGCTGTAACGCAGGCGCCTTCCGATGGTGCACCATTGCCCGGCCGTGAACCCGCCCGGCGGACATTCCTCATGCTCTCGCCGCGGCCGCACCCCTCGAACAACAGCGTAGGAGCCACACCGATGCCGCTGACGTTGCGTTGTTCCGCATCCTTGCCGCTGCTTCTCTCCGCGCTGTCGATGACCGGCATCGTGCCTCGGGCCGGCGCCAGCCTGGCGTCCACCACCCCGGTGTTCACCTACACATGGGGCAGCGGCGGCTCCGGTCCGGGCCAGTTCAATCTTCCGTTCGGGGCCGCGGTCGATCCGCAAGGCAACCTGTACGTGATCGAGCGTGGCGGGAATCGGGTTCAGAAATTCGACTTCCACGGCACCTTCCTGGCGCAGTGGGGCTCGACCGGCAGCGGCACCGGCCAATTCAACGCGCCCTCGTTCATCGCCACCGACGCGACCGGCAACGTCTACGTGACGGATTCCGGCAACAACCGCGTCGAGAAGTTCACGAGCGCGGGGACGTTCGTGCTGCAGTGGGGAACCGCCGGCTCGGGCAACGGGCAGTTCAACAATCCCTACGCCATCGCCACGGATGCCGCGGGCAACGTCTACGTGACCGAGTGGAACGGCAATCGCGTGCAGAAGTTCACGGGCGCCGGCGTGTACGTGACCAAGTGGGGCTCGACCGGCAGCGGCCCCGGCCAGTTCCAGAATCCCTCGGGCGTCACCGCCGACCCGTTCGGGAACGTGTTCGTTGACGACCAGAACAACCGCATTCAGAAGTTCACCAACACCGGCACGTACGTGAGCCAGTGGGGCTCGACCGGTTCCGGCAACGGTCAGTTGAGCAACCCCAACGGCATCTCGAGCGATGCGCTCGGCAACGTGTACGTGACCGAATACAACAACAACCGCGTGCAGAAGTTCGCCAACGATGGCACCTACCTGACGCAGTGGGGCGTGCCGGGCGGCGGCAACGGCCAGTTCAACCGGCCGATCGACATCGCCGTGGACGCCGCCGGCAACGGCTACGTGCCGGACATGAACAACAACCGGATCCAGAGGTTCAGCGGCGCCGGCGTCGCGCTGGCGCCGCCCTCGCCGGCCGTGCCGTACGTGAAGGTCGCGACCATGGGAGGATTTGGCTCCGGCGCCGGCCAGTTCACCTTCCCGGTGGGCGTGGCCGCGAATCCCTTCGGCGAAGTGTACGGGGTGGATCCCGCCAACGAGCGCGTGCAGTGGTTCAACAGCGTTGGCAACTATCTGGGTTCGTGGGGCAGCAGCGGCTCGGGGCCCGGGCAGTTCTCGAATCCGGTCGGGGCCGCGACCGACGCGGCCGGCAACGTCTACGTCGTGGACAAGAACCTCAATCGCGTGCAGAAGTTCAGCCGCTCGGGGACGTACCTGCTGACGTGGGGCAACACCGGAATCGCCAACGGCCAGTTCGGTCATCCGGACGCCATCGCCACGGATGCAGCCGGCAACGTGTACGTGGCGGACTACGACAACAAGCGCGTGCAGAAGTTCGATCCGTCCGGCGCCTGGCTCGCGCAGTTCGGCAGCGCGGGCGTCAATCCCGGGCAGTTGCAGGGGCCGGTCGCGGTGGCGGTCGACGCCGCGGGCAACGTGTTCGTCGCGGATTACCTGCAGCGGATCGAGAAGTACTCCAGCGCGGGCACCTACCTCACGCAGTGGGGGCAGCCCGGAGGCGGCGCCGGGAACTTCGGTCCGATCGAAGGCATGTGCGTCGACCCGGCGGGATTCGTCTACGTGTCCGATCTGAACCAGCGGCTGCAGAAGTTCACGGGCGCCGGCGTCTACGTCACCGAGTGGAGCGTGACGAACGCGTTCCAGGTGGCCTCCGACCTGTTCGGAAACATCCTGGTGACCGACGGCACGGCCTATACCATCGATCGCATGGCGCCCCCGGGGCCGACCGTCGCCCTGGTGTCCGACGCCGGCAGCGACCAGGGCGGGCTCGCGTCGCTGCGCGTGCTCCCGAGCCCGTACGACGCCGCGGGCAGCGCGGTCACCATCACGGGCTACGAGATCTATCGGCGCAACGACCTGCTCGCGGCCGAATCGCGGCCTTCGGCGTCGTCCAGTCCATCGGCTGGACCGGAGCGCATCGAGCTCGCGGGCTGGACCTACGTCGGCTCGTTCCCGGCCAATGGCGAGGCGGAGTACACCGCGGTCGCGCCGACGCTCGAGAACGCGAGCGCCTCGAACGCGTACTACTCCGCGTTCCTGGTGCGCGCGGTGACGTCCAATCCGCTCACGTACTTCGATTCACCCGCCGAGAACGGCTACTCGATCGACAACATTCCGCCGGGGACGCCGAATCCATTCACGGCGGCGTTCGTGGCCCCGGCCACGCATCTGCACTGGGGCTCGAGCGCGGCGTCCGATTTCGCCACGTTCAAGCTGTATCGCGGGTCGAGCGCGAGCTTCACGCCCGGTTCCGGCAACCTGATCGCCACGACCACCGACACGGGCTACGTGGATGTGGCCGTGGCCAACTGGTACAAGCTCTCGGCCGTCGACTTCAACGGCAACGAGAGCCCGTACGCCGTGCTCGGTCCCGCGCAGACGAGCGCCGTGCCCGGCGAGGCGGTGTTCGCGCTGGCGCTCGAAGGCGCGCGCCCGAACCCCGCCACGGCCCGCGATCTGACAGTGCGGTTCGTGCTGCCGATCCGCGGTCCCGCCTCGCTCGAGCTGCTGGACATATCGGGCCGGCGCGTGGCCGTTCGCGACGTGGGTGGTCTCGGAGCCGGACCGCACGAGGTGAACCTGGCGGAACGCTCGCCGGTGCGCCCCGGACTCTATTTCGTGCGACTGACGCAGAGCGCCCATGAGCGCATGGCGCGCGTGACGGTGCTGCGATGATTCGGCGCCCCGCTTACGCGCCCGTCACGTCGTCGGCCTCGCCTTCGCGCCCCCGCGGTGTTCGCGGAAATCAAGGAGCCCGCCTCATGTGCGCCCGTTCGTCTTTCATCGCTTCGCTGTTGGCCGTCGCGATCGCGTGCGCGCCGTTCGTGACGGTCGCCGCGCACGCCGCCACCGCGCCGGTGGCGCCGACCTACGAGCTGGGATGGGGCGGCGACGGTACGGGGCCCGGCCAGTTCAGGGGCGCCTACGGCGTGGTCGTGGACGCGCATGGCGACGTGTACGTCGCCGACAGCCAGAATCAGCGGATCCAGAAGTTCGATCCGTTCGGGAATCTGCTGCTGCAGTGGGGATCGGGGGGAAGCGGCAACGGACAGTTCAGCTATCCCGATTTCCTGGCCCTGGACCGCCAGGGCAACGTCTACGTCTCCGATTACTTCAACAACCGCGTGCAGAAGTTCACGAGCGCGGGCGTGTACCTGGCGCAGTGGGGCACCGGCGGCGCGGGACCGGGGCAGTTCAACGGCGCCGAGGGCCTGGCGATCGACCAGGCGGGCAACGTGTACGTCGGCGACTACAACAACAACCGCGTGCAGAAGTTCACGAGCGCGGGCGTGTACGTGTCGCAGTGGGGGACGAGCGGCGCGGGCAACGGGCAGTTCAACGGGCCCGAGGGCATCGCCATCGACCGCGCGGGCAACGTCTACGTCGACGAGTTCAACAACCCCCGGATCCAGAAGTTCACGAGCGCGGGCGTGTACGTGTCCCAGTGGGGGACGCTCGGGACGGGCAATGGCCAGATGAACGAGCCCGGACAGCTCGCGTTCGACGCGGTCGGCAATCTCTATGTCGCCGACTACGGCAACAACCGGGTGCAGAAGTTCGATGGGTCGGGAAACTACCTGGCGCAATTTGGAGCGGTCGGCACCGCCCCCGGCCAGTTGACGGGCCCGTGGGGCGTGTCGGTGGACGCCGCCGGGAACGCGTACGTGAGCGAGTGGTTCGGTCCGGACCGGGTGCAGAAGTTCAGCGGCGCGGGAGCGTCGTTGGTCGCGCCCGCGTCCCCGCATCCCGATCAGCCGGTGTGGCACACCGGCACCTACGGCACCGGGCCCGGGCAGTTGGGGCTCGGCTACGGCGTCGCGATCGGCGCACAGGGCCAGGTGTACGCCGCGGACACGCCGAACAACCGGATCGAGCTGTTCAACAGCATCGGCGGATACATGAGCCTGTTCGGAACGCCGGGGAGCGGTACCGGGCAGTTGTCGCAGCCCTACGACGTGGCCACCGACGCCGCGGGCAACGTGTACGTCGCCGACACGAACAACAACCGGATCCAGAAGTTCACGTCCACCGGCGCCTACATCACCCAATGGGGCACCGCCGGTTCCGCCAACGGTCAGTTCAGCAACCCGCGCGCGATCGCGATCGATGCGACCGGCAACGTGTACGTGGTCGATTTCAGCAATTTCCGCGTGCAGAAGTTCACCAGCACGGGCACGTTCGTGACGAAGTGGGGTTCGAACGGCCTGGGCGCCGGGCAGTTCGGCTTCCCGGCGGATATCGCCGTGGATGGCAGCGGCAACGTCTACGTCGTCGACGCCAACAACAACAACGTCCAGAAGTTCAACAGCGCCGGGACCTATCTCGGACAGTGGGGCTCGAGCGGCAGCGCCAATGGGCAGTTCTCGAGTCCGCAGGGAATCACCGTGGATGCCCAGGGCTACGTCTACGTCGCCGACGGGGGCAACGGCCGCATCCAGGTGTTCACCGGTGCCGGAACGTACGTGACCCAGTTCGCGACATCGGGCCCGTTCGGAAGCTATACGGCCGCGGGGATGGCGATCGACGCCACCGGGAATCTGTACGCGATGGACGTCACGAACGCGTTCATGTGGAAGTTCGCGCCGCCGCAGCCGCGGATCGTCGCCGTCTCGGACGTCGGCAACGATCAGGGAAGCAGGGTGCAGTTGCGCATCAGCGGGAGCGCGGAGGATGCCGCGGGCACGGGCATGACGATCACGAGCTACGCCGTCTACCGCCGCAACGATCCGACGCCGGGGCCGGCGTGGGTCGGTTCACCGGCGCCGGGCGCCGACCCGGCCGCGATCGACGTGACGGGATGGACCTTCGTCGGCTCGTTCCCGGCCCACGGCGAGTCGGAGTACAGCGTGATCGTGCCCACGGCGGCCAACTACACGAGCGCGACCAGCATCTACGACAACGCCTATTTCGTTCGCGCGCTCACCGCCGATCCGCTCACCTACATCGATTCGGCGGTCGAATATGGCTACTCGATCGACAACCTCACCCCGCCTCCCCCCACGGGATTCGCAGCGCAGTATGCGGTCGGCGCCACGAATCTACAGTGGGATCCGAGCGCGGCCCCCGACGTGTCGGCGTACCGGGTCTACCGCGGACCGAGCGCCGAGTTCGCGCCCGGCCCGCAGACCTTGGTCGCGTCCACGCCTGGAACGACGTACTCCGACGTCGCGCCGCGCGGCGGCTGGTACAAGCTCTCGGCCGTGGATCGGAACGGCAACGAGAGCCCATGCGCCATGCTGTCGCCCGATCAGGTCACGATCGGCGTGCCACCGCTGGCGTTCGCCCTCGATGGCGTGCGACCGAACCCGGTCACCAGTCGCGAGCTCGCCGTGCGCTTCACGCTTCCCGTGACCGCGCCCGCGCGGATCGAGCTGCTGGACGTGACCGGCCGCATCGCGGCCGCGCGCGAAGTCGGCTCGCTCGGGATCGGCGCGCACACGATCGATCTCGCCGCCGGCGCGCGCGTCGGGCCCGGTCTCTACTTCGTGCGATTGCGGCAGGGCGCGAACGAACAGGTCACACGCGTCACCGTGCTGTCCGGGCGCTGATCGCAGCCCGGGAACATCCGGCTTTGCACGGGGGTGGGGCAGATGCCAACATCCCGCCCCATGCCGCCGCACGTTCCTGGGCTACGAGTGGCGATCTGTCTGGCGCTCGTGTGTGCGGGTTGCCGCTTCGGTGGTGACCGCGGCCGCTGGCTTCCGACCGGCGCGCGGCTCGATCCCGCCGGCAGCTCCATCGACCTGGGCTCCATGCCGGTCGCCATGACGTTCTCGCCGGACTCGAGCCGCATCGTCGCGGTGCTGTCCGGCTACCGCGAGCAGGGCATTCAGGTGATCGACCCGGCTGGGCGCCGGGTCGTCCAGACCGTGGTCCAACCCTCGGCCTTCGTCGGCGCGGCATTCGCGCCCGACGGCCACGCGCTGTACGTGTCGGGTGGCGGCCGCAACCGGGTGTACACGTACGCGTGGCGCGGGGACTCCGCGTCGCTGGCGGACAGCATCGCGCTCGGTCCTCCTCCCGGTCCGGAGCGCGTCCAGGTCTATCCCGCCGGCCTGGCGTGCTCGCCGGATGGCAGGTGGCTGTACGTGGCCGAGAACCTGGTGGACTCGCTCGCGGTCATCGACCTCGCCACCGCGCGCGTGGTCGAGCGCCTGGCGACCGGGCGATATCCGTATGGCGTCGCCGTGCGCGCCGATGGTCGCGTGTACGTGTCCGCGTGGGGCGATGGGTGGATCGCCACGTTCACACCCGGCGCGCACGGGCTGTCTCCGGGCGCGAGGATCGCCGTGGGCCGCCATCCCTCGGCGCTGCTGCTCGATCGCGCGGGAGCCCGGCTCTACACCACCTGCGCCGCGAGCGATCGCATCGCGATCGTCGATACCAGGCAGGACTCGACGGTGGCCGTGCTCGACGATGCGATCCCGGACAGCCCGCACGAGGGCAGCACTCCCAACGGGCTCGCCTTGTCGCCCGATGGCCGGACGCTGTACGTGGCCGAAGCGGACAACAACTCGGTCGCCGTGTTCGCGTTGGGCGCGGCCAGCTCGAACGTTGCCGGCGCCGCCGAACGCGATTCCCTGCTCGGCCGTATCCCGGTGGAGTGGTACCCCGAGGCCGTGCTCACGCGCGGCGACTCGCTGTGGGCGCTGAACGGCAAGGGCGGGGGAACCGCGGCCAACCCCGGGCTCAGTCAGCCCGACCGCCGGGGACCGCGCGAGGTCTCGCAGTACACGCTGGGCCAGACCCATGGCTCGCTCAGCCTGCTGGCGGCGCCGCGGGCGGATGACCTTCCCGTGCTGTCGCTGCGCGTCGCGATGGCGAACCACTGGGAGCGCCATCGCGCCGAGCCCGCGCCGCCCCCGTTCCGGCACGTGGTCTACGTGATTCGCGAGAATCGCTCGTTCGATCAGGTGCTGGGCGATCTCGCCGGCGCCGACGCCGACTCCTCGCTCGTCTACTTCCCGCGCGCCGTCACCCCCAACGCACACGCGCTGGCCGAGCGGTTCGGTGTCTATGACCGCTTCTTCACCAATGGCGAGGTGAGCGGCGACGGTCACGTGTGGGCGATGGGCGCCTACGTGCCCGATTACGTGGAGAAGACGGTCCCGAGCTACTACTCGCACCGTCTGCGCACGCCGAGCGACACCATTCCCGTGCCGGCGGACGACGTGGACGATCCATCGCAGGGATACCTGTGGGATCTCGCGCACCGCGCCCGCGTCTCGCTGCGCGACTACGGCGAGTTCACCCAGCACCGGGGTGGGAGATGGGTGGGGTTGAAGCCATGGCTGGCCATGAGCACGGATCCGGATTACCCGGGCTTCGATCTGGACGTGGCGGACACCGCGCGGGCGAACCGCTGGATCACCGCGTTCCACCGGCAGGCGGCTGGCGATTCGATGCCGGCGCTGACGATCCTGTGGCTCCCGAACGACCATACGGCGGGAGCACGGGCCGGCGCGCGGACGCCGCGCGCGTACGCCGCCGACAACGACCTGGCGCTGGGACGCGTGGTCGAGGCGATCACCCACTCACGGCTGTGGGGCACCACGCTCGTGCTGGTGATCGAAGACGACGCCCAGGACGGCCCCGATCACGTCGACTCGCACCGCTCGGTGCTGCTGGCGATCTCGCCCTACAACCACCCCGGAGTCGTCCACCGCTTCACCAACACGACCGACGTCGTGGCCACGATCGACCGCGTGCTCGGGCTCGGGGCCCTGTCCAAGTTCGATCGCCACGCCCGTGCGCTGACGTTCGCGCGAACGGCGGATCTCTCGCCGTTCACGGCGATCGTGCCCGGCGTGTCGATGTCGGAGCGCAATCCGGACCACACCACGAGCGCGATCATGTCGCGCCACCTCGACCTGAGCGGCGAAGACCGCGCGGATGCACAGCTCTTCAACCGCATCCTGTGGCGCACGATCAAAGGCGCGGCGCGTCCCTACCCGGCGCGGTTGTGAGCCGGGCGCCCGTTCGCCGTCCCCCGCGTCACCGCGTCAGCGTCACGCGCCGGCTCTCCCGGCATCCCGGCAGGGTGAGCCGCAGGTAGTAGATCCCCGCGCGGGCGAATCCGCCGTCGGCACGGCGTCCATCCCACGCTCCATCGTGAGCGCCGGCGCCGAGCTCGAGGTCGATCGGGATTGCGACGCGCCGGCCATCGGCATCGAACACCTCCACCCGCGCCCGTTCCGCGCGGGGCAGGCCGAAGGAAAAGCTCACGCCCCGCCGGGCGGGATTGGGATGGGGATCGCGGGTGAACCCGAGCCTGGCACCGGGCGCGGGCCCGACCCCGGCCGCCGTCTGAACCTGGACGTAGCCCGCCATCGTGCCTTCGTGGATGACGCAGTAGTACGGGTAGAGTCCGGGGGTGCCGAACTCGTACGAGAACGTGGGGTCCGTCGAGTCCATCGGGACGTTGAAGATCGTGCCCGACGATGGATCGAGGCTGCCGGTGCCATTGGTGACGGTATGGGTTCCCTGCACCCACTGCCACATCACCGTATCGCCGACGTGGATCTTCACCGTGTCGACGGGGGTCAAGGGATTGCCGTCCGCGTTGAACTGATAGTTCACGACGTTGACCGTGACGGTCGCCGCTGCGCTGGATTGCTTCCCGACACGAGGATGGGTCGCCCACCAGCGATCCGCGCGCTGCTTCATCGCGGCCTCGCTCATGGGCATGGGCATGCGGGTCTGGGACGCGTGCGGCGTCGCGCGCCACGGCGCCAGCGTGGCCATCACGATGAGCAGGGGAAGGGCGGGAACGATCGACATCCGGTCGCGCTGTCTCACGGTGGTCTCCGGGATGCGGTGGGGCGCCGATCGAGGTGATTAAACCACCCGGAGGCGTTCGATGCCACGGTCGAACAGCTCGTGTACCATCCGCCGCGCCATGGTCGGTCCCCGACGAATCCTGGTGGCATTCGTGGTCGCGAGCCTCGCGTTCGGCGTGACGCCGGCGCACGGTGCGGCGCCGTCCAGCGCGCAGCCCGTCCCGCCCGCGCTGTATCGCGAGCTGCGCTGGCGCCAGCTCGGCCCGTTCCGCGCCGGCTGGGCCACGAGCGTGGCCGGAGTGGCGGGGGATCCGCTCACGTACTACTTCGGCGCCGCCGGAGGCGGCGTGTGGCGCACGCGCGACGCCGGGCGAACCTGGCAGCCGCTGATGCAGCACGAGCGCGCCGCGGCGGTGGGCGCGCTCGCGATCGCGCCATCCAACCCGCGCGTGGTGTACGTCGGCACCGGTCAGGAGGGGACGCGCTACGACCTGATGTCGGGCGAGGGCGTCTACCGGTCCAACGATGGCGGCGAGACGTGGACACACGTCGGGCTCGAGGCCACGCGCGAGATCGGCGCGATCCTGGTCGATCCGCGCGACAAGGATCGGGTGCTGGTCGCCGCCATCGGCCACGCGTTCGGGCCCAACCCCGAGCGCGGCGTGTACCTGACGACCGACGGCGGCCGGCGTTGGCAGCCCGTGCTCCAGGCGGGCGACTCGGTGGGCGCGGTCGATCTGGCATGCGATCCGACGCAGCCGCGCATCGTCTACGCCGCGATGTGGCAGATGCGCATGCATCCGTGGCTGGACTACTTCCAGCCGCAGGGCGGGCCGGGCTCCGGCGTGTATCGCAGCTCGGATGGCGGCGCCCACTGGACGCGGCTCGCGGGCGGTCTCCCGCAGGGCCGCGTCGGGCGCATCGGGCTCGCCGTCGCCGGCGGGAGCGGCGGGCGCATCGCCTACGCCGCGATCGCCGTGGACGCGGGGCGCGCGCGCGGCGCCGACACGGCCGGCGTGGCGCGCCGCGGCGGGCTCTATCGCACGAGCGATGGCGGGGCGCATTGGGAGCAGGTGAATGCCGACCCGTCGCTCGGCAGCAGCTACTTCGGCCGGCTGACGGTGGCGCCCGACGACGCCAACACGGTGTTCGTGATGGGGCAGTCGATCCAGCGCTCGCGCGACGGCGGCCGTCACTTCGAGGTGATGCGTGGCTCGCCGGGCGGCGACGACTATCATCAGCTGTGGATCGATCCCCGCGATCCGCGCGCGATGATCGCAGGCTCGGATCAGGGCGCCGCCGTCAGCCTCGACGGCGGCGCCACGTGGTCGAGCTGGTACAACCAGCCGACGGGCCAGTTCTACCACGTCGCGGCCGACGACCAGTTCCCGTATCACGTCTACAGCGGCCAGCAGGACAACGGCACGGTCGAGATCGCGAGCCGCGGTCCCTATGGCGTGGTCGACGGCCGCGACTGGCATCCGGTGGGCGGCGACGAGCGGGACTACATGGTGCCGATGACGGGCGATCCCCACACCGTGTTCGGCAGCGGGCTGGGTGGCGGGGTGTCGCGCTTCGACGAGGACACGCGTCAGTCCGTCAACGTGTCGCCGTGGCCGATCGGTAGCTACGGCGCCAGGCCCGGCACGGTGCGCTACCACTACGGCTGGATCACGCCGCTCGCGATCTCGCCCATGCCGCCGCACGCGATCTACACGGGCTCGCAATACCTGTTCCGCTCCCGCGACCGTGGCGATCACTGGGATGTCGTGAGCCCCGATTTGAGCGGCAAGCGCGCCGATGCCGCGCCGTGCGACGACCCCGATCCCGCGGCGGCGCGCGAGTGCGGCTTCGGCGTGATCTCGGCGATCGCGCCCTCGCCGCTGGCCGCGGACCTGGTGTGGGTCGGCACGGACGACGGGCTGATCCAGCTCACGCGCGACGGCGGCAGGACCTGGCGCGACGTCACGCCACCCTCGCTGCCGGCATGGGGCGTCGTGTTCGCGATCGATCCCTCGCGCTTCGACGCGCGCGTGGCGTACGCGGCCGTCGACCTCCACCGCATCGACCGGCGCGAGCCGCTGCTGCTGCGCACCACGGATTCCGGGCGCACGTGGCAACGGATCGTGCGCGGCATACCGGCGGACGAGTGCACGAGCGTGGTGCGCGGCGATCTCGGGCGCCCGGGCCTGCTGTACGCGGGAACCGATCGCGGCGTGTACGTGTCGTTCGACGACGGTGATTCCTGGCAGCCGCTGTCGCAGAACCTGCCGACCACGTGGGTGCGGGACCTGCTGCCGCACGGGGACGATGTGATCGTCGCGACCCAGGGCCGCGGCATCTGGGTGCTGGACGACGTCACGCCGCTGCGGGAAGCCTCGGCGGCGATCGCGCAGCGGCCGGTCCATCTGTTCCAGCCGGCGCCGGCCGTGCGGCTGCGGAGCAGCGAGAATCACGACACGCCCTGGCCGCCGGAGACGGCGCTGGGGGAGAACCCGCCCACCGGCGCGGTGCTCGACTACTGGCTGGCGGACGCGGCGCACGAGGCGGTGACGCTGACCATCACCGATGCCGCCGGCGCGATCGTGCGTCGCTTCACCAGCGCCGATCCGCCGGAATCGCTCGGCGCGCGGCGCTACTTCGAGCGCGAGTGGACCCGCGCCCCGCGCGCGCTCGCCGCCACGCCCGGCATGCATCGCTTCGTGTGGGATCTGCGCTACGCCCGGCCGTGGGCGCCGGCGTACTCCTACACGATCGCCGCCGTGCGGGCGGAAGGCACGCCGATCGAGCCGCAGGGCCCGTTCGTGCTGCCCGGCCGCTACACCGTGACGTTGTCCGCGAACGGCGTCTCGTCCTCGCGCCCGCTCACCGTGCGCCTCGATCCACGCGTGCGCGTGTCGGAGGCGGCGTTGCGCGGGCAGCTGGAGGTGACGCGGGCCGCGATCGCCGCCATGAAGCGCGGGATGGAGGCGTCCCGGGACATCGGCCGGATGCAAGACCCGCGTGGCGCGGATCGGAACGCGATCGCGGATTCCCTGCGCGCGCTGGCCGGCGCCGGCGGCGGTGGTCTGCGTGCCGCGACCGGCAACCTCGCCGGCCTGGTGCGCGAGCTCGAGGCCGCCGATGCCGCTCCGACGCAGGGGATGAAGGACGCCGTCCGCGCCTGCGCCGCCGAGGTGGACGGCCTGATCCGCCGCTGGCGCCACGTCGAGGCGATGGCGAACACCGACAAGTAGTGGGCTCCGCGCCTCCCAGCGTTCGCGCGAACCGAGCCGCATGAGCCCTCAAAGGCCTTGACACCATCCGCGTCAACGATGCACATTGTAAATCCGAATTCACGTTCGGATTCAACGATGCCACCGCCCGTTCGCGCGTTCCCGGCCCTTCAGGTGCGCAGTCGCCGCACCGTCGACCGTCTGCTGACGGCCGCACAGGCGCTGTTCGCGGAGCGAGGCATCTCCGAGATCTCGGTCGTCGACATCTGTCGCAGGGCGGGTGTCGGTGTCGGCACGTTCTACGGCCGGTTCGTCGACAAGGAAGCGCTGCTGCGTGCGTTCTACGATCGGTACTTCGCGCGCAGCGCGGCGCGGTTCGACCATTCCTTTCCACGTTCATGGGCGGGGCGGCCCGCCGCCGAGATCGTGGCGGCCCTGGTGCGTCAGCGGGTCGCACATTACCGGCGGAATCGTTCCCTGCTGCGGGCATTGGTGCTCTATGCCCAGACACGCCCGGACGCCGTGTTCCGTTCCGAGGCGGCGCCATTCGGAACGCTGGTGTACGAGCGCCTGCGGGAGCTGCTGTTCACCGGAGATGGCGGCGTGCGGGTGGTCGATCCCGATCGTGCCGTGCGCAGCATGCTGGTGATGATCGAGGCGACGACCAAGGACGTCATCCTGTTCAGCGAGAATCGCTCGCCGCGCCTTCAGTTGAGCGATCGCGAGCTGACGCGCGAACTGACGGGGCTCGCGCTGGCACGCCTGGGACTGCCGTCACGCGATCGCCGCAGGGCGCACACCTCCGTAAGAGCGCTCCGGCAGCGAGCCGATCGCCGGGCCTCACGAGCGCACCTGGGGAGTGACGAATGAACGCGGCCTTGAATCGTGTGATCCCGATCATCTGGACGGCGATCATCATCATCGTCGTTCCACTTCAGGCCGTCGTGACGCGGCGCCTCCTTGCCAGCATGCATCCGACGCCCGCACAGGCCTATGCGAGTACGGCGAGGGGACTGCTGGCATTGGGTGTGATAACACTCGTGGTCGACCTGCTGGGACCACGGGTCGGAATTCGCGCGCTGGCGGCCAGGATCCCAGCGGGGTCGTTTCTGGCGTGGTCGGGCGTCACGCTGGCAGCATGCGTCGCCGTTTCGCTCGCGCTGCTGCTGTACCGACGGGCCACCCACCAGGCCATGGATCCGCTCGTGGTTGCGATGCTGCCGCGGACCGCGAACGAACGCCTGGCGTTCGTCGGCATCTCGCTGCTCGCGGGAGTGGTCGAGGAATACGTGATGCGGGGGTTCTGCCTGGGGACGCTCACGTCCATGACGCGTTCGATGCCCGTGGCCGTCCTGCTGGTGACCGTGAGCTTCGGGTTGGCTCACGGGTACCAGGGGTGGTTGTCGATGCTGCGCGCCACGGCGCTCGGAGCATTGCTGGCGGTGCCGGTGGTCAGAACCCACGCCCTCGGCCCGTCCATCGTCGCCCATGCGGGGATGGACATGCTTTCGGGAGGCTGGTTGTACGCGATCGCGCGGGCCTGGGGGGTCGCCACATGAGCGCGGGCGCGCCGGAGGGACCGTGAGCTGGCTGACCGTCGTTCTTCGCTTCCTGCACATCTTCTCCGGCGTGTTCTGGATCGGATCGCTGTTCACCGTGTCGGCGTTCGTGATGCCGACCGCGGCGGCATCCGGTCCGGACGGCATGCGATTCATGCGCCGGCTGGCGCTCGAACGCGGGCTGACGCGCGCCATGGTCATCACCGGGACCGTGACCGTGCTCGCCGGCGTCTGGCTCGTGTGGATCGACTCGAACGGATTCCTGCCGGCCTGGTTCGGCGGGCCGATGGGGATCGTGATCTCGATCGGGGCGCTGGCGGGCATCGGCGCGCTGGTCGTCGGCATCCGCTCGGCGATGCTGGTCTCGAAGCTCGACCGGCTCATGTCCGCGATCGAATCGGCCGGCGGCCCGCCCGGCGCCACGCAGATGGCGCAGGCGCAGGCGCTGGGCGCGCGACTCAAGGCCAGCGCGCGGGCCGGCGCGATCCAGGGTGCGATCGCCGTGCTGTGCATGGCCATCGCCCGCTACGTCGTGTTCTAGCCTCGACCCGCCCGCCCGCCCGGGTCAGCCGCGAGCCAGCGTCCGTCGCCCGAACTTCCGCGCACATGTGTCGCAGGGTTGACCCCCGGCATGCCGCGAAGCAGGCTTCAGTGGCAGACGCTCGATCCTCGCATCCAGATCGACCATGGCGGAGGTTGCATGCGCCGACTCGTCATACGGGCCGCGCTCCTGTTGGCCACGCTGTCCGTGCCCGCGACCCGCGGCGAGTCGTCCGCGGCGCCGGCTCCGTTGCCGCGGCGCGCGTTCCTCGGCGTCGTGCTCGCGCCCGCGGATTCCGCCGCGCGTGCCGCCGCGCACCTCGCGCCCGGTGATCCGGGTGTGCTGGTACAACGCGTCCTGCCCGGTTCGACTGCCGAGCGTGCCGGGATCGCGGGTGGCGACGTGATCGTCGCGCTCGACACGCTCGCCGTGCGCACGCCGGTGCAGCTCACGCAGGCGATGGCGCGCCGCCACGGCGGCGAACGCGCCACGCTGCGGTGGCGGCACGCGGGGCGGCCGCTCGAGCGCACGCTGGCGCTCGCGCCGCAGCCGCGCGAGCAGGGCGACGGCTGGGACGTCGAATACGGCCAGGTGGCCTCGCGCGCCGGATGGCTGCGCACCCTCGTCACGCGCCCGCGCACGCCCGGGCGGCATCCGGCGTTGATGTTGATCCAGGGAATCGGCACGTTCACGGTGGAGACGCCGCTGATGGGCGTGGACGGCTACGGCGCCATCGTGCGCGACTTCGCCAGCCGCGGGTTCGTGACGATGCGCGTGGACAAGCCGGGCTGCGGCGACAGCGAGGGCGGTCCGCTGCGCGACGTCGATTTCGAAACGCAGCTCGACGGGTTCCGCGCCGCGCTCGCGATGCTGCGTTCGGACCCGGGCGTGGATCCCGGTCGGATCCTCGTGTTCGGGCACAGCATGGGCGGAGCGTGGGCGCCACTGCTGGCGGACGAGCTGCCGGTTCGCGGGATCGCCGTCTACGGGACGCTCGTACGCACCTGGACCGAGTACCTGCTCGAGAACGATCGCCGCCAGGGGGCGCTGGGCGGGCAGTCGGCGGCGGCGATCGACAGCACGCTCAAGCTCGAGGCGCGCGTCTGCAACTACCTGTGGTCCGAGGGCCTGTCTCCGCGCGAGATGTCGGAGCGGCACCCCGAACTCGCCCCGTGGGTCGACTCGTCGATGACGAACGCCACATACTACGCCGGCTGCCACTACCGGTTCTTCCAGCAGCTGGCGGCGAAGAATCTCGCCGCCGCGTGGGCCCGCTATCCGGGCTACGTGCTGTCGCTCTACGGTCGCTCCGATTTCCTCTCGGGCGAGGAGGACCACGCGCTGATCGCGCGCATCGTGAACCAGGCGCACCCGGGTCACGCGCGGTTCCAGGCGATCGACGGCATCGACCACGCGTTCCGCCGCGAAGCCACGCAGGCCGGGAGCTTCGCCACGTGGGGCCAGCCCGGCGCCCCGTTCGACGACCGCGTCGTGCAGGCGCTGCGCGCGTGGTCGGACGAGGTCGTGAAGGAGTGACGGGGCCGGCCCTAGCCCGTGGGCGCGCTCCAGCCCGCGGGGGCTTCGGGCCACTCGCGATCCGGGCTCACGGGCAGGGACTGCGCGGGACCGACGTTCTCCGCGCTCACATGAGCGAGGAAGAAGTCCTCCGGAGGCACGGGACTGCCGGCGAGGCGTCGCAGCATCGTCAGCTGGCCGGCGTGCGTCATGGCGTCCGCGAGCGGGCCCTGCAGCAGACGTTCGGCCAGCTCGATCGGGAACTCGAACTCTTCCGCCAACCGGACGGCGAGGGTTTCGAGCAGCGCGTGGAAACGCCGGATCTCCTCGTCGAACGTGGGCAATGTCTCGAGCAACGGGCGGGGGGTCGTGACGAGGCCCAGCGCGTAATTGAGCACTCCGCTCATGTGGCGAACCAGCTCGTGCGGTGTGCGCGTTCCCGGTGCGACTCGATGGCCCGCGAACTCCGGAGGCGCGTCGCGCAGCGCCTTCTGCGTGCGGTAGGCCAGGGTCGCGAGGAAGTGCCGGAGCAGCCGTCGCTCGGGTCCCATGGGCGCACGATGCGCTTCGATTGCGGGGACTGGCAAGGCCGGCGAGGCAACGAATGAGGGACGCCGTCGCCTCCCGCGCCGCCGAGGTGACGCCCCGTTCCGCCGCTGGCGCCCGGTCGGGGCGATGGCGGCGAACGATCCATGGTCGTCGCGGCGCCATCGATGGCGTTCCGTTCCGGCCGGTCATCCCGCCGCTCGTCGTCCGCGGGGCGGATCCAGCCCCTCGAGCCGCCCCGCTCGCATCATGTCGGAACCATGGGCCCGCACGCATAAATCGCGGACGTTCCCTGCCTCGAATGGGCTAGAATTGCCGGCGGTCCATCCGCGAACGATTGCTCCTCGCCCTTGCCCCGAGGTGGTCATGCGCCGCGCTCCCGCGTTCCGTCTCCTCGCTTGCGCCGCGATCGCGGCGTCGTTTGCCTGCCATCCGTCCGTTGCAGCCGCCGATCCCAATGGTGTCCCGGTGTGCACCGCGGCGGGCGACCAGCTCCGGCCGGTCACCGTCTCCGACGCGCAGGGAGGGGCGGTCGTGGTCTGGCACGACGAGCGTCCTGGCTCGCCTGCGGGCGGCCTGTGCTACGCGCAGCGCGTGAACGCCGCGGGAGCGCCGGTGTGGACCCTCGACGGCGTCGCGCTGTGCACCACGGGCGACGTGAACGATCCCGTCGCTGTCGGCGACGGGGGCGGCGGCGCGTACGTCGCCTTCGGCGGCCAGGGCTCCGCGCCGCGGTTGCAGTGGATCAACTCCGCGGGGGTGCCGCAGTGGGGCGCGGACGGCCTCACGCTGTCGTCCGCGACGACCGCGGCGCGCGAGCTGACCATCGCGCGCGACTTCGGGGGCGGGGGCGACATCCTCGTGGCCTGGCGTCAGGACAATGCCGCGAGCTCCGACATCTTCGGGCAAAAGGTGAGCTCCACCGGCGTTCTGCAGTGGAACCCGGGCGGGCAGGCGCTGGAGACCCTGACCGACAATGAAACGCTGCCGGCCATCGTCTCCGACGGAGCCGGTGGGGCGGTCCTGGCCTGGGTCACCAGCGCCGGTGGCGTGCGGGCCATGGGTTTCAAGTCGAATGGCGTGGGAGCGTGGTCGCGCACCCCGCTCAGCACGACCGCGAACAACATGGGGCTGTCGATCGTGCCCGATGGCACCGGTGGGGCGATCATCGGCTGGGGCGGCGGCGGAAGCTACGCGCAGCGGGTGAGCTCGCTCGGGACCAAGGAGTGGAACCCGACCAGCACGGGAGTCCTGCTCTCGTCAGGCGGCAACATGACCAACCTGTTGGGCGATGGCACCGGGGGAGCGACGGCCGTGTGGCAGGACTTCCGCAGCACCACGAACTACAACGTCTACGTGCAGCGATTGCGGAACGACGGCGTACAGCTGTGGGGCACGAACGGCGCAGCCGTTTGCACGGCTACGCAGGATCAGAACCTGCCCCAGATCGTTTCCGACGGCAGCAATGGTTCGATCATCACCTGGTTCGACTACCGCTTCTCCAACGCCACCGGCGCCGACATCTACGCCCAGCACCTCGATGCGACCAGCGCGGCCCAGTGGATCGCGGACGGCATTCCGCTGTGCGCCGCCACGGGTGCCCAGGAATACCCGACCATCGCCACCGACGGCGCGGGCGGCGCGTTCGTCGCGTGGCAGGATCACCGCAGTGGCACGAACTACGACATCTACCTCCAGCGCGTGAGTCCCGCCGGCTCGACGCTGGCGGTGCCGGGGTCGGACGGAACCACGGCGCGTCTCGAAGCGTGGCCGAATCCGTTCTCGGATCGCGTCCAGCTCGACTTCGCCCTGCCCTCTCCGGCGCGGGTGCGCGAGACGGTGGTGGACGTCGCCGGCAGGACGGTGCGCGATCTCGGATCCGTCGCCCTGGCCGGAGGAGCGCACCAGCTCCGCTGGGATGGCAGGACCCATGCCGGTCGGCCGGCGGACGCAGGAATCTACTTCCTGCGCGTCACCGCCCCCGGGCTCGAGCTGTCGCGCCGCGTGATCAGGCTGAAGTGATCCGGAGCCTCGTGCCTGCCGACGTCGCGGTCGGTGCACGGGGTGGGCGTGTGCAGCGCCGGGGGTAGTGCCGGCCGTCCCCGCCGGCGACCAGCATGTGGTCGGCGACGATTGCTCGCGGCTGCCGCGTCGTTCACTCCATGCCGCGGCCGCCGCTCCCGCTCCCGCGAGCGACCAGAATCAGGGATGCCCGGTCACGAATGCGACCACGCCGCCGAGAACGTCCTGCACCGCGTGGAACAACATGCCGGGTAGCAGGCTCTTGCGCCAGCGAGCGAGCAGGCCAAGGAGCCACGCCAGGACGGTGACCGCGACCATGACCCAGCGGTAGTACCCGTGGCCCAGACCGAATGCGATTCCCTGCAGCAGGATTCCGGCGGCCACGCTGCCCGTCCACGCGCTGAACTGTCGCGTCAGGTACCCGCGGAAGATCAGCTCCTCACAGAAGCCGGCGCTGAGCGCCATGACCAGGTACACCACCAGCTCGGGAACCGTGCGGGGTGCGACGTGGGCGAGCGAGCCTTCCAGCGCCTTGGCACCGAGGAGGGCGCCCAACGGATCGATCACCACGACCGCGATCCCCAGGAACGCGACGCCCAGGCCCAGATCGCGAAAGAAGTCGCGGGGTCCGCGCCAGCGACCGGACACCAACGTCCCCAACGAGAGTCCTCGCTCTCGGAGCGCCAGCCAGATCAGCAGCACGGGAACCCATTCGATCGCCAGCACGGTGAGGTAGCTCGAAAGGCGGGGGCCCATGCCCGGAAGGTTGGCGTTGGGGTAGCCGTGCTGATGGCCACTGGCGATCGATCCGACCGCGATCGGCGCCATCACCAGCAGCGTATGCCACCACGGCGCGACCGGTTCGATGCGCGGAACGGCAGCGGGCACGGCACTCGAGGACATCGACACCCCTCGTACGGGTTGCGGCGTCATGACCTGGCCCATTGCGGCTCTCCCAGCCGGCGTGGCCTGGCGGTTGGAGCCTTGGCCCCTCACCCATACGCATACGGCGCCGGGCGATCCCGAGTTGCGCGAACGAGCGGAAACGGCCGCGCTCGGGGCGCGATTCCGCACTCGTATCCGCCCTCGCCGCGCTGAGCCGGATCGGCGCGCGGCGCGCGTGCCCGCTGCTAGCCTGCGGGCATGCTCACGAGTTCGCGCCCGCCGCTGGCGGTGATGGCGCTCGCCGCGATCGCGGTGGCCTCGGTGGCGGGCGCGGAGTCGACGCCGATCTCGACGCATCAGGCCACCACCCATGTGATGCGCTATCACCTGGCGCTGCCGGTCGGTTGGAGCGCGCGACACGCGTGGCCGGTGCTGGTCGTCGTGCCGGATGCCAAGCGCGAGTTCGAGGCCAACCTGGCGCGCTTCGTGGCCGCGCGCGGCGCACGGCCCTACATCCTCGTCGCGCCCGAGGTGCTGAGCTGCGGCGGCGCGCGTACGCGAACGGCCGATCAGTATGCCTACACGCCGGCGGAATGGGCGCGGCTCGGGGGCGGGGACGACTTCGCATTCGACGAGGCGGGCGTCGCGGCGGTGTTGTCGGACGTGCACGGGCACTGGAACGGCGAAGCGCGCGCATTCCTCACCGGCTGGGAGGCGGGGGGCCACACGGTATGGGCGCTGGCGCTGCGGCATCCCGAGCGCTGGCGCGGCGTCGCGCCGGTCACCCCCAACTACCAGCGGCGCGGGCTCGCACCCGCGGCATTCTCGCGCAACGCGGATCGGGCGACCTTGCCGATCCAGCCGCTGCGGTGCGCCACGGCGGATCCCGCGCTGCTGCGGTTCACCGATCAGCAGACCGCGCTCGCGCTCAACGACGCCCGGAGTCACGGATTCCGGCCGCAGCCGGTGCGCGTCGTCGCCGGCACGCAGCACGGTCCGCTGCCGGATGCCGTGCTGGCGTGGTGCGATTCGCTGCGCGGCGCGCGGCCGTGAGCGCCCGGTCAGTTCAGCCGCTCGCCAGCTTGCGGGCGGCGACGTGCTCCGCGACGTTCGTCGCGCCAAGCCGCAGCCGAGCAGCGTGCCGCTGCCGGCCTCCCACATGCGATGCAATCCGACGAAGTAGACGCCGGGCACCGGGGACACGCCCTGGCGCTGATACGGCGCGCCGTTTGCGCCCGGCACGCCGGGAACGCGAATCCACGAGAAGTCCTGGCGGTGGCCCGCCGACCCGCCACGCTGCGACAACAAGCCGACGCCTTGGCGACCCAACAACAACCACACGGTGCACGCGCGGCCAGGCGACGGTCTGGTGGTTCACCGAATCACCCGCCCATCCTTCCAGATTCGATCTGCTGAACCGCTCGGACGCCGCCCGTCCTGGGCGACGGGGCGACGCGCCCGATCCGCATCGTCGGCACCTCGAGCGCCTCCGGGCCTGGCATGCGTGACCATCGCGGGGATTCAACCCCCCGGCGCGCTCCACCCGGAGCGCCGTCCCCGTGAAAGGTCTTGTGGAGCGATCCGTGGGCGCCTAGCCTGATGTCGGTAGCAAGTCGAGGCAGGAGGAGTCCATGCGAGGACGCTCGTGGATCTCACTCGCGGCCTGTTCGTCGATTGCGTTGACCGCGACACGAGCAGCGTTTCCGGCCGATGGCGTCTGGACCGAGCTGGCGCCTCCCGCCCGCATGAACCACGCGGCGGTCTATGACCCGATCCGCGACCGGATGCTCGTGTTCGGCGGGGTCGGTGGGGGCGGGCTGCGCGGCGAAGTGTGGGCTCTCAGCCTCGTCGGCGATCCCTCGTGGCAGCTGCTCGTGCCCGCAGGGCAGGGAGCGCCCGCTCGAGCGCTCGCCAACGCGATCTACGACCCGGTTCGCGACGGGATGATCGTGTTCGGTGGCGTCGACGGCGCGCTGCACAACGATGTCTGGGAACTCTCGCTGTCGGGCGCGCCCGCCTGGCATCCGATTCTCCCGTCCGGCACGCCCCCCTCGCCGCGGTCCCGAACGAGCATGATCTACGATCCGGTTCGGGATCGTGTGATCGTGTTCGGTGGCAATGATGGTGCGCTCGAGAACGACGTGTGGGCGCTCAACCTGAGCGGATCGCCGGCGTGGCAGGAACTGGTCCCCGTTGGCACGCCCCCTTCGCCGCGAGAAGGACACGCCGCGATCTACGACCCCGTGCGCGATCGGATGGTGGTGTTCGGAGCCACCATCGACAACACCGTCGCCGCGGATCTGTGGGCGCTGTCGCTCGGTGACACGTTGCAATGGACGGGGATCGTGCCACCCGGCGGGACACCCTCGGAGATCCAGCCTGGATACGCCGCGGCCTACGACCCCGGCCGGGACCTGCTGGTCGTCGACGGCGGAGACTACGAATACGGCGGCGACACGTTCTCGTCCACGTGGTCCGTTGCGGTCTCGGGATCCCAGCCCTGGGCGCTCGGCCCGGGAGGATATCGAACCGCCCATTCGCTCGTGCACGATCCGGTGCGGTCACGGATGCTCGCGTACGGAGGAACCGCCAGAGATGGCGGCGGGGCGATGGCGAGTGCGATCGCGCTGTCCCCCGGCAGCGGGTGGAGCAACGTGCTGCCCGCCGATCCCGAACCCCCACAGTTCATCGAGAGCAGCGTGATCTTCGATCCCACCCCGGGCCGCGTCGTGGTGTTCGGCGGCCGCGCGCCGAGCGGTGGGCTGGACTCCGGGCCCAATGGGGCCACGTGGATCGGCTCGACCGGAGCCAACCTGTGGAATGGTCCGCTCGGGTTCCCCGGAACCTATCCCGGGCCCCTCGAGGGCCATTCGGCGGTCTACGATGAGGCACGCGACCGGATGGTCGTGTTCGGAGGGAACGGCGGTTATTTCGCCGAACTCACCAACCAGACGTTCACGCTCGACCTGTCGGATTCGATCGCGTGGACCTCGATTTCCGCTCTCGGCCCGCCAACGCCGAGAATGGACGCGATGGCGATCGACGATCCGGTGCGAGATCGCATGCTGGTGTTCGGCGGAGCTTGCCAGTTCTGCTCCACGGTCCTGCCCCTCGACTCACTGTGGTCTCTGCCGTTCGAGGGGGATCCAACATGGGTTCCGATCGTACCGGAGGGAACGCCTCCTTCGCCACGCGACCGGGCGCTCGCGCTCTACGATCCGGCGGGCGATCGCGGCATCGTGTTCGGCGGGCTCGCCCCATCGGGTCCGCTCGGTGGACTGTGGCAGCTCGCCCTCACGGGGACACCGGCGTGGTCGCCGCTCGCGCCAGGGGGCACGCCGCCCCCGCCCGCCCTGTATGCGGGCGCTTACGATCCCGAACGCTCGTGCGTCATCGTCTGTGGCGGAAGCGATTCGACCCGGGTGTTCCTGCTGTCGCTCGGCGCCGATCCGCAATGGACGCGACTCGACATCGCGGGTCAGCCCCCGATCGTGGCCAGCGAACACGGGCTCGTGCTCGATCGAGCCGATGATCGTTTCCTGATGGTGGGAGGCTCCGGCACACGCGGTGTATGGGAGTTGAACCTGTTGCCCACGGTGCTGGCGGTTCCGGATCGGGGGCCCCGGCATGTCCCCATGACGCTCGCGCCGGCGCGGAATCCGACGCGGTCGATCGAGCTGATCCTGTCGATGCCGGCGGACGGTGAGGCCAGCGTCGCGGTGTACGATATCGTCGGGCGACTCGCGCTGCACGAAGACCTTGGGCTTAGGAAGGCGGGACTGCAGAGGATCCAGGTGGACCGCAGCGCGTCGCTCGAGCCGGGGCTCTACTTCGCCCTGGTGCGTGCCGGGCGCCAATCCGTGGCGACGAGGGTCGTGCATCTTCCTTGACCGGGGCGTGCTTGGCTCATTCCTTCCTGACGATATCGACCGAGATCTCCACCGCCGGAGTCGTTCCTCTGTTCTCGAGCCAGTGCGTGGTGTTCCTATCCTCGGGCCAGCCCACTCCCGGGCCGTAGTCCGTTGCGACTCCGTTTCGATGGTCCGTGATCGTCCCTTGCAGTATGTAGACGGTGCCTGGTCTGTCTTTGTGGTCGTGGACCGGGCCGAAGACGCCTCCAGGCTCGATGGTCACCAAACGCATTCGAAGTTGGCGACCTGCCATGCCCTCAATCTCAGGGCCAAGGTCAACCGATGCCAGCAACGTCACGGTAACCCCCTTCGTCTCTGGCGCCATCTGATCGTGGGTCATCGATTCTTCCTCGCTGCACGTCAAGGGCGTAACAGCATTCACTCGGAACCGCCTGGCCGCACATCCCCGCGACCGCGCTCCCGCCGCAGGTCTGGGTGGTGCGAGGGTCGGCCGTGCGGAGCGACCATCACGATAACCGCCCGCGAACGAGTTTCGTAACGGCGGGCGGCGCGGTTCGGGGGGCATGAGGAGGACCTGGGCGATGCTTGGTCGGGTCGGAGAGCGGGTCGGCCAGTTCGAGATCCTCGAGAAGGTCGGTGAAGGCGGGATGGGCGAAGTCTTCCGCGCCCAGGACACGAAGCTGGGGCGCGAGGTCGCGCTCAAGTTCCTGACCCGGCTGGGGCAGGTGGATCCCGCACACGCCGAGCGCCTCAAGATCGAAGCGCGCGCGCTGGCCGGGCTGAACCACGTCAACATCGTGACGATCTACGACATTGGCGAGGCGGGTGGCGTGCCGTTCCTCGTATTGGAGTGGCTGCCGGGGCGGCCGCTCAGTGACGCCTCGTTCGCGAAACCGTGCGACGAGGCGAGGTTCTTCGAGGTGGCGATCCCCGTGGCCGAAGCGCTGGCGGCGGCGCATGCCGGCAAGCTCGTGCACCGTGACGTCAAGCCCGGGAATGTCCTGTTGACGCAGGACGGCCGCGTCAAGCTGGTGGACTTCGGCCTCGCCAAGCTGAGGGAGGGCAACGAGCGCCTCACCGAAACCAGCGCCGTCATGGGAACGGTGAGATACATGTCTCCCGAACAGGCCAGCGGGGCCGAACTCGGACCGCCGTCCGACGTGTTCTCGTTTGGAGTTCTCGCCTACGAGATGCTCACGGGACTGACCCCGTTCGCCCGTAACAGCACGGTGGCCACGTTGCACGCCATCGTGCACGACTCGCTCCCCGCGCTCGCCCAGGCGCGCCCCGCGTTGTCGCCCGAGCTCGCCGCCGTGGTCGAGCGCTGCCTGCTCAAGGACCCCGAGCGACGATTCCCCAACGGCAGCCAGCTGGCCCTGGCGCTGCATCACGCATCACGGCGGCCCCTGCCCGTCGACACGCGCGAGCAGACCCGGCCCGTGACGGCGGCGTCGCGGGGCAACTCGTTCGCGCCGAAGATCCAGTTCTGCAGGACCACCGATGGGGCCGGAGTCGCCTTTTCGGTGACGGGATCGGGTCCGGTGCTGCTGCGCGTGCTCGGTTGGTTCACGCACCTCGAGATGGAATGGGAATGGCCCGGCATGCGGCTGATCTGGGAGCGCCTGGCGCAGTCGTTCACGGTCGTCCGGTACGACGGACGAGGCATCGGCCTGTCGGATCCGTGGGAGGAACCTTTCACCGAGGCGACGCGTCAGCTCGACATCGACGCCGTGATGAACGCGGTGGGGGCGTCGAGGGCCGTCCTGCTGGGGATTTCGGAGGGCGGCTGGAGCGCGGCCACCTACGCCTACAACCATCCGGAACGGATCAGCCACCTCGTCGTCTACGGAGGCTATTCACGGGGCGGCCGGTTGCTGCCGGACTATGACCCGGAGCTGGTCGACGCGTTCTGGACCCTGGTGCGAAAGGGCTGGGGGAAGGACACGCCCCTGTTCCGGCGGATCTTCACCATGAACTACTTCGGCGCGGACGCCGACCCCGGTTTGGTCGCGCATTTCAACCAGCTCCAGCGCGCCTCGGCCGATCCCGAGACGGCGTTCCGCTTCGTGTCCTCGTATGCGGAGCGCGGGGAGGGGGCGGAGTTCATGCCCGGAATTCGGGTCCCCACGTTGGTCGCGCACTGCAGGGATGACAAGGTGGTCCCGTTCGAAGAGGGTCGCCGGCTGGCCTCGCTCATTCCAGGAGCGGAGTTGCTGCCGCTTCCGACCGGAACGCACTACTTCCCCATCGACGATCAAGTCACCGCCCTGCTGGCAGACGCGATCGCACGCTTCGCCGGCATTTCGACGTGACGGGGCGCCGCCCTGCCAGGAAAGTTGCCGTGGTCGGTTCAGGCGGCCAGGAGGCGGGCGGCGACGTGCTCCGCGACGTTCGTCGCCGCCCAGCCGCAGCCGAGCAGCGTGCCGCTGCCGGCTTCCCACATGCGGTGCAATCCGACGAAGTAGACGCCGGGCACCGGGGACACTCCCTGGCGCTGATACGGCGCGCCGTTCGCGGCCAGCACGCCGGGCACGCGAATCCACGAGAAGTCCTGGCGGTAGCCCGTCGACCAGATCACGGTGTGGATGCCTGCGGACGCCAGATC
Source organism: Gemmatimonadales bacterium (assembly GCA_035691925.1). GTDB lineage: Bacteria > Gemmatimonadota > Gemmatimonadetes > Gemmatimonadales > GWC2-71-9 > DASTHG01. The sequence continues at coordinate 28,125 of DASSIL010000178.1, read as the reverse complement.
GAGCGCCTCGGGTGCTGCCGGGATCTCGCCGTCGCCCCAGTGGCTCGCGAGCTCCGGCTCGGGCACGTTCTCGCCGCGCGCGCGCGCGAAGTCGCGGATGCGCGCGACAAACGTGCGCGCCTCCTGGTCGCCCGCCCTCAATAGCACTTCGAGATCGCGCGCGAACAGGACGCGGGTGCCGTCGACGCCGGTGACGTGCCCGGCGAGGCGAGCGCCCGCCTGCCACACGGTGCGCACGTTGAAGTCGCTCTCGCCCCAGCGCGCGAGGAACGTGAACGGGTAGTCGGCCTTGGGTCGATCCGGATCGGCGACGACCGCGTGGTAATCGCCATGGTCCCAGCGCCATCTCATCTGATCGCGACCGTAGACCCGCCGCGGCACCCAGCCATGCCTGCCGATCGCCAGCGTGACGTCACGCGCCGCGTTCGCGAGCTCGTACGCGATCTGCAGCCCCGACTGCCCCGAGCCGACCACCAGTACGCCACCGGGTGGCAGATCCTCCGGAGCCCAGTAGTCGTCGGTATGAAGCGACTGAATCGATGCCGGTAGCTGCGCGGCGAGCGCCGGCGTGTGCGCCGCGCCGAACGCGCCCGTGGCCACGATCACGTGTCCGGCATGGATCACCGAGTGCGACGTGCGCACGAGGAAGCCACCGTCGTGCGCCGGACGCACGTCGACGACGGCTGACTCGGTGCGGGTCGGCGCGGCGAACGAAGCGGCGTAGCCTTCGAGGTAGGCGAGCAGGCCGTCGGTGTCGAGGAACGCGTCCGGCTCGGGTCCGTCGTACTCGTAACCCGGAAGCAGGTTCAGCGAGTTCGGACTCACGATGTGGAACGAGCGCCATCGCCGCGTGCGCCACGTGTCACCGAGCGCGCCGCGTTCGAGCACGACGTGCTCGATCCCGCGCCCGGCCAGCTCATGGCTCGCCGACAGCCCGGCCTGCCCGGCTCCGATCACGACGGCTGCGATGCGTTCCAGATGGGGCCTCACCGGCGGGAGCTCCCGCGACTGACGAGGCACGATGATCGGCCAGACCGGCGTCGGTCACAAGTTGTCGGGCGCCGCCTTCTTGCGCGGAGGATGCGCGGCGACCACCAGCGTCATCGACGATCGATCCGGCGAGGCGTGTTTCGCGCCGCGAGCGCCCGATCAGCGTTCGCGCGAGGATACGCCCGCCCGCCCATGAAGGACGGCCAGGTCATCAGCTGAGCGACGTGCCGCCGACCGAAGCGCTAGCGGAAACCCATGAGTGGATGTCGAACGAGCTCACTTCAGGAGCACGACGCTGGCCCTCAGTAGCTCGCCGCCCGCGCGCACGCGTATGAAGTACACGCCGGGGGAGGCTTTCGTCCCTCGAGCATCGAGGCCGTCCCACTGCACGGCGTGCTCGCCAGGGGCGAGTCGGCCGGAGTGCAGGGTGCGAACGTCGCGGCCCGCCAGGTCGTACACGACGACGTCGACGTCTGTGGGCGCAGGCAGTCGGAAGCGGACGTCGGTGCTGACTCGGAACGGATTGGGCGCGGCGACGACGGTGCCCGTCCCGCGCGGTGAAGACGAACCTACCGCCGCAGTTGCCGTGATCGGGAAGACCGTCTTTTCGAGCAGGAGGTCATCGAAGAAGACCTCGTCGTCGACATTGCGAACGAGTCGCACGGCGGAAATGACCGTTCCAGACAATGTGTCGCTCGACAGCCCCTCGATGAATCCGGGCACGGTGGTCCCGCCATCCACCTGGAGATAGGCGTTCGGCGAAGGCCCATCGCCCGCGGCATCGTTGGGATCGAGGTACAGGTCGAGTTGCCTCGGGCCGGCCAGGGCGGTGGTGAAGCCGCTCTCGATCGAATCGCCCGCGAAGGAGTTCGCGCCCCACTCGCGGTCCGTCCCGAGTTCGCCGAGCGAGATGAAGCCCCCGCTCGTGTTCGTGATCAGGTCGACGCGCGACGACTCCAGCGGGTTCGAGGCCGCGTCGGCCGCCACGTTCGCCATGGTCACCCGCAGGTGCAGCCCCTCGTACGACGCGAGGGCCGACAGCGCGAAGGGCTGGACCAGGTCGCTCGTGACCCACGAATTCGTGTTGCGGCTGTTGGGCCCGGCATCCTCCACCCCCTTGGGGTCGATGACGTGGAACTGGTTGGCCTCGAGACCACCCTGCGTCCAGGCGAGCCCTCCGACCCAGGGCAGGCTGCCCGAGATGTCGTCGCCGGTCGCGACGTCCGGCTGGACGCCAGCGAGGTGCGGCGTGGGGTAGGGCCCCGTGCAGCCGCCGCACCAGTCCGAAACGAATATGGTGTTCGGACCGTGGTCGGTTACCTCGAGGCTCAGGTTGTCGAACCGGACCTCGTTCTCGATGTTGCGAATCAGGTCGATGCCGGAAATCACCGTCTCGCAGGACAGGCCGTTGATGTGTCCGCGCACCTTGCTGCTGTTCGATGCGGTCGCCGGACCATTCGTCGGTCGCACGGTCATGATCGCGTTCCAATACTGTCCGTCGCGAAAGACGTCGTTGGGATCGAGATAGAGGTCGAGCAGGAAGTCCCCGGGGCGGCCCGTCGAAACGGTGCTCTGGAACGGGAACCCGGCGCCCGAACTCGCCCCCCAGTAGCCGTGCGTATCGAATTCGCCGAGCGCAATGACTCCGCCGCTCGTGTTCGTGATCAGATCGACGCGTGTCGATGCGAACGGGTTCTGGCCGGGGACGGCCGCGATGTTCGCCATCACGACCTGCAGGTGCACGACGTCGTAGATCCCGAGGGTGTTCATGTGGAACGGCGTGTTCGTTCCGTTCGTCTGGAGGTCGCTGCCGACGATGGCGTTGTCGGCATGGCTGTTCGGCCCCGGGTCCTGCACACCGCCGTATGGCCCGAACACGATCCCGGCGGAGGTGCCCTGCACGCCGTACCAGGAGCTGCCCCCGAAGCCGGGCGAAGAACCCTGCAGCGGTTGTCCGGCGGGGCCGTCCAGGCCGTCGGTGAACAGCGGACGGGCGCCGTAGGGGTCCACGGTCACGACCGGTACCGTGCAAAGTGTGACGCCGTTCGCGACGATCGTAGCCGTGCACGGGGGGGTCAAGCCGCAGAAACAGATGTCAGCGTTGCCATGCGAATTCGTGTAGCACGTCTTCGTGAACGGCGTTCCGGTGCAGCCGTTGTACGTCACGCTGACCGGGCAGTTCGAGATGGGGCCGCCAGAGTTGTTGACGATCACGGTGAAGCAGCCGGTGCCGTCCGTGGCGGCGACGATCTGGCACGGGCAGATTGACAGCGCAGGATCCGGTGGCGCGCAGCCCCCGGGATACGTGGTCGAGCAGAGCAGGACGCCGTCGGCGTAGATCGTGGCGGTGCATGGCCCCGTGAACGTCGCGCACACGCAGATGTGGGCCTTCCCCAGCCCATCCGTGATCACGCTCACGCCGCTGCCCTGCACAACCACCCCGGCCGGCTGGGTCGGGCAGAACGTCACGGTGCAGGCTCCGAAATCGATGTGCACCGTGGAGCCCGGGATGGGATTCGAGTCCTTGTCCCGCACCGTGACGTCGAAGCAACAGCTTCCGTTGGGGCCGGGAAGCGTGGAGGCCGCACACGTGGACTTTGTGGGCGACGGCACGCCGATGATGGTGGTGGCGAGCGCCGTGTGCGCCTCGAGGCCGCCGGACCACAGCAGGGCGACGATCGTCCAGAGGCCGATGCTCCAGGCGAACCGAAGCGGGTGCACGGGCGTGGAACGGATGGACGCGGCCTCAGCGTGCATGGGACCTCCCGACGAGAAAGCGCAACCCCATCGACTCTCGGCGCTTCGACATCGAGGACGCGAACCCTCTCGGCACGCCTACGGTGCGCCGCACCTGCCCCGGTCGTCGAAACGTGGGGAAGCTTAGTCCGACGGCGAAGGGAATACACCCAGCAAATCAACTGGGCTCTGGAGCCCACCTGCGAAGCGCCGTGTTCAGGGGACCACGACCAGCGTTCCTGCCATGCCCTTCTTGGCGTGCGAGTCCTTGTCGCAGAAGAACCGGTATTCGCCGGTTCTGCCGGGGGTGAAGCGCACGACGCCCGAGCCTCCGAACCAGCGAAGGTCCTTTTCGACCTCGAGCCCGCCTTCGGCCGAGCGGAGCGAGAAGTTGTGCGGCACCAGCAATGCGCCGTTGTGCAGCCGGATCTCCACCGGGACGTTCGCCCGAACGACGATCCGGTTGGGCTCGAAGTAGAACGAGTGCGTGGTGAGGGCGACGCGCTGAACGCCGTCGGCATCCGCGCGCGCGGTCACCTCGTGAACGCTGCGATGGAGCCCGGACGCACAGCCGGCGATGACGAGCAGCGCGAGTGAAACGAGCGATCGGGTCACGGCAGCTCCCACATCCGGCGCGCGCGAGGGGCCGCAGCAGACCACCGCGCCGAACTTGCACGCTAGCACCGAGCGTCGATCGTGCCGAATCGCGCGCCGTCGGCGCGCCCGTTCCGTCCGCACGCCTGCACGGGGGGAGGCAGTGGGTACTCCGAGGAAACCCGACGCAGCGACGGCGCGTAGAAGCATTGGACCGTCGCTGATCCCGAACCCGGAGGCCGCCCATGCGCACGAGCGCCGATGCCGGGCCGCAGCCGTACGCGCGGCTCGCAGGCTTCTTCTACCTCCTCACGATCATCGGCGGGCTCGGAGCCCTGGCCTCGACGAGCGCGCGATGGGCAGGCAATCTGCTCGGTGGCCTGGCGTACATCGCCGTCACGGTCCTCCTCTACCACCTCCTGCGGCCGGTCCACCGCGGGATCTCGCTCGTGGCGGCGTGTTTCAGCCTGATCGGGATCACGCTTGGACTCCTGCGGCTGTTCCAGGTGATCCACGGCTTCCCGGTCAACGATCTCGTCTTCTTCGGCGTCTACTGCCTGTTGCTCGGATATCTGGTGTTCCGTTCCGGGTTCCTGCCACGCATGGTCGGCGTGCTGCTGACGATCGCGGGGCTCGGCTGGCTCACCTATCTTTCGCCGCCCTTCGCCCACGCCATCGCGCCCTGGAACATGATCCCCGGGATCGTGGGTGAGGGTGCGCTCACGCTATGGCTGCTGGTGTTCGGCGTGAACGTGGCGAAGTGGCGCGCGCGGGCGGGCCCGGAGCGGTGAGCGCGCCCGCACCGGATGCGACGCGACGGGCGTGCGCTGGCCAGACCCCGGTGAAGCCATGCCCTACCTCACGAGCACGATGCGCTGGACGGCCGCGTCGCCGCCCGCGCGGACCCGAAGCAGGTACACGCCGGCTGCCACACGCTGCCCGGAGGCGCTGCGACCATCGGCGGGATTGGGCCACGCGGGCGTGCGCGTGGAGATCGTGGACGTCGCGGGCCGACGCGTGTCCCGTGCGCGAGGGAGAGCGCGTTCACCTCGCTCGCCGTCAACGCCCGGGTGTAGAGCGCCAGCTCGTCGATCAGGCCGGCGAAGTTGGTGGCCGTGGGTCCGTCGGCCCGCGCGCCGATCAGGACCGCGCTCGTCCCGGTCTGTCGGGTGCGTGGATAGGGAACGACGAATCGGGATGGCGCGATCGTCGATCGCGCAGCGGGGGGCACCCGAGGAACGGCGGGATCCAGCGGCGGCCCATCATCTAGGGTACTACGCGGGCTGCCCGGTCTGCGATTTCCTAGCGGCAGCACGAACGACTTGGCCGCCATCGGTGACGTCCCCAATCATCCTGACCGGGAACGTGCAATGCGGCGGCGCAGCGAGCTTGGGGGCCACCGTCGTGCCCCCGTGTGCGGGAGATGTGCGCGCACACGCGCCGCGACGGGCGCTCTTCCCAGCGGGGCTGCGGTCGGCCACAATGCTCGGCAGATCGCCATGGCCGACCGCTTCTCGAACGCCACGCCGCCCGATCGCCCCGCGGCGCCGGGGGCCGGTCCCGTGTCCTCGGGCCGGGACCCGGCGGCAGCGCGGTTCGAACCCGGGGACAGCCTCGCCGGCCGCTACCGCATCGCGCGCCGCCTCGGATCGGGCGGCATGGGTGAGGTGTACGAAGCCGAGGACCAGGAACTCGGCATTGCGGTCGCGCTCAAGGTCCTGAAGCTCGAGCCCAACCCGGGGCACGATGAACTCCGCGCTCTGAAGCGCGAAGTGCTGCTCGCGCGGCTGGTCACGCACGCCAACGTGTGCCGCGTCTACGACCTCGGCCGCGCCGGCGACACGTGGTACCTGACGATGGAGTTGCTGGCGGGGGAGACGCTGGGCGCGCGGCTGCAGCGCGCTGGACGGCTCCCACCGGCCGAGGCGCTCGGCTACGCCCGCCAGATCGCCGCCGGGCTCGCCGCGGCCCACGGCGCGGGCGTGGTGCATCGCGACTTCAAGCCCGACAACGTCATGCTCTTGGACGGCCCCGGCGGGCGCCTCGTGATCACGGACTTCGGGATCGCCCGCGCGGCGGCGTTCGACGCCGACGCGGATGTGATCGCGGGAACGCCGGACTACATGGCGCCCGAGCAGATGCGCGGCGAGACGGCCGGACCGCAGGCCGACCTCTACGCGTTCGGAACGGTGCTGTTCGAGATGGTGACCGGCAGGCTGCCGTTCGAGGGAGGCTCGTCGCTCGAGGTGGCCGCGCGGCGGCTGTACGAGCCGCCGCCTTCCGCGCGCGCGGCCGGAGCCGACATCGACGAGCGCTGGGAACACGCAATCGCGCGCTGCCTCGCGCCCGAGCCGGCGGACCGCTTCGCGACGGCCGGCGACGTGATCGAGGCGCTCGCTGGACCAGCCGCCGCGGGCGGCCCCGCGAGCGTCGCCCAGGCGGCGGCGCCGCCGGAGCGCGACGCATTCTTCGGCCGCGAGGCCGAGCTGATCCGCCTCGAGCGGCTGTTCACCGAGGAGCACCGGCTGGTCAGCGTGCTCGGGCCCGGTGGCATGGGGAAGACGCGCCTGGCGGCACACTTCGCTCACCGCACGCAGGCCCGCTGGCCCGGGGGCGTGTGGTTCTGCGATCTCACCGAGGCACCCGATAGCGAGGCGGCCGTGGCCATCGTCGCGGGAACGCTGGGTGTTCCGCCCGGCCGCGCCGGCGGCGCCGCGACGCTGGGACACGCGATCGCCGGTCGGGGCACGTGCCTGATCGTGCTCGACAACGTCGAGCAGATCGCCGGCGGCATGGCGGAGTTGCTCGGCGAGTGGACGGGGCTGGCGCCCGAGGCGCGGTTCCTGGTCACGAGCCGCGAGCGGCTGCAGATGGGGAGCGAGCACGCACTCACCCTCGCCGAGCTGCCGGGCGGCGAGGCCGCCGCGCTGTTCGTGGACCGCGCGCGGCGCCAGCGCCCCGGCCTGGCATTCTCCGCGGCCGATCTGGCCGGGGTCGCGCGGCTGGTCGAGCTGCTGGACGGCATGCCGCTCGCGATCGAGCTGGCCGCGGCGCGCATGCGGACGATGACGGTCGACCAGCTGCTGGAGCGGATGCACGAGCGATTCCGGCTGCTGGCGGGTGGCCCGCGCCGCCGCCACGCCACGTTGCGCGTGACGCTCGACGCCTCGTGGGAGTTGCTGCGCCCGTGGGAGCGGTCCGCCTGGGCCCAGTGCGCGATCTTCCACGGCGGCTTCACGTTGGAGGCGGCCGAGCAGGTGCTCGATCTGTCCGCCTGGCCGGAGGCGCCGTGGGTGGTCGACGTGATGCAGGCGCTGGCCGACCGCAGCATCGTGCGCGTGATGACGGGGACCGATCCGGGCGCGGCGCCGCAGGTGCGGTTCGGCATGTACGTGAGCCTGCAGGAGTACGCACGTGGCAGGCTGGCCGGCGGGGCGGGGGCCGATTCCGGGGCCGCGCGCGCACTCGAGCTGCGGCACGGCCGCCACTTCGCCCGGCTCGGCGCCGGCCCCGCGATCGAAGCGATGGAGCGCCACGACGGCTCGCATGCATGGCGGTCGGTCGCCCCGGAGCTGGAGAACCTCATCGTGGCGTGCCGCCGGGCGCTGGCGCGCGGCGACGCGGCCGTGGCCGCGGCAACGTTCCGTGCCGCGGCGGTCGTGCTCGAGATGATCGGACCCTACTCGGCCGCGGCGACGCTGGGGCGCGAAGTGCTGGCCGCGCCGCTCACCGGCGCCGACCGCCTGCGCGCGCTGCTGACGGTGGGGCGCATGGAGTGGCGCTCCGGCCAGCTCGATGCCTCGCACGCGCACTTCACCGCCGCGGCGGCGCTGGCGCGGGAGCGCGACGACCCGCGCGCCGAGGCCGCGGCCACGCTGGGGCAGAGCCAGAGCCTGCGCGAGACCGGCCGTCTGGAGGAGGCGCTCGCACTGCAGGAGACGGCGCTCGCCCTGGCACGCCGTTCCGGGGACCGCGACCTGCAGGCCGTCGCGCTCACCAACGTCGGCGTCGCGCTCGGCGAGCGCGGGCAGACCGACGCGTCGCGCGCATGCTTCGACGAGGCGCTGGCGATCGCGCGTGCGATCGGCAACCGTCGCAGCGAGCTGCTGCTGCTCGTGAACCTCGGCGTGCAGAGCGGCCACCTCGGCCACGTCGAGGAGCAGCTCGCCTGCTACGCGCGCGCCATCCCGATGGCGCGCGAGATCGGCGACCGCCGCATGCTGTGCTTCGCCCTTGGATATCACGGCGCTGTCGCCGTGTCGCGCGGCCGGCTCGCCGAGGCGCGCCCCGAGATCGAGGAGGCGCTCGCCATCGCGCGCGCGATCGGCGACCGCCGCGTGGAGGGGCTGATGCTCGGCCGCATGGGCACGCTGCACCTCGCCTCGGAAGCGCTGGAGGAGGCCTACCGCTGCTTGTCCCCCGCCGTGGCGATCGCCTCTGGAATGCGCGATTCCCGCAGCGAGGCCGATGCCCGGCAGGTTCTGGCGGCCACGTGCGTGAGGCTCGGCCGCCTCGAGGAGGCGGAGCGGGAGCTGGAGCGGTCCCGGTCGCTGCTCGGTCCCCGGGTCGATCCCCAGGTCCGGGGGACGGTGATGTGCGTGCAGGCGATGCTGGAATCGCGGCGTGGTCGACCCGACGCGGCCGCAGCAGAACTCGCGGCCGCCGAGGCGCTGGCCGGGGAGATCGGGGCCGGCACCGAGTCCGACCTGCGCGTGGAGATCGACAAAGTCCGTCGCTTCATCGCCGGCGCCCCGGCCTGAAGCACGGTCTGGGATCGTCGTGTCCTGGAGAACGGCAGACAGCTCGAAGCGCTGAAGGAAATCCTCGGACACCTGATCTCAAGGACCACCTTGTGCGATCAGCGAGCTATGTCCTGCACTGTGGGCCAGACGCCGGCACGACACAAGCGACGCGTGCTGACCGTCGCGACGTTGTCATGTCTGTCACCGCCACAGACCTTGTGGAACGTCGTGGAACGATCGACCGCCCGACGGGCCTCGTGGTGCAAACGCGGGCGAGCGGGACGAGCGTCCTGGCGTTACGCCGGGAATGCGAGCTCTGACGCGTCCCATCCAATCGGTGGCAGGAATCGTGCGCTGTTTGTCCTTGTGCGTCGCCCGGTCGCCCGGGAGCATCGTCCGATACGTGGCGAGCGGATTGCGCCCATCGCCCAGCGACCATCCGCATGATCCATTGACCATACGACCACGCGCGCGTCGTGCCGCCGACCTCTTCGCTGCTCGGATCGGGTTCGGCGTTCAAGCCGCGTGCGCCCAATAGTACCGAGGCTTCACTATTCTGAGATCCCGCGCACCTGCCGGCCTTGCCGGGGACCGACGAAGGTGCGCCCGGTATTCCAACCCCTTTGGCGCTCGCCCTGTCGAATCCCTGGTTCGCGTGATCGCGGCAGGGGGATTCCGGCAGCGCACGGCGATCCCGCACCCGCCGCCCAAACGCGCAAGAACGACGACTGGTGCGACGTCGGGCCATCATGACGCAGGAGGTGCACCGAAAATGAGCCGAGTGCTAGCGGTTCTCGCGTTGCTCGCGAGTTGCGCCGGCGTCCAACCTTCACGCGCCGACCGGCCAGACGTTCGCCTGCAGGTCGTTCCGGCCATCGTCTACAAGGTCGACGATCCGGGGAACACCGGGACGTCCTCATTCGTGTTCGACATCGTCGCGATCGGCACTGGCGATACCGCGCTGACTCCGGTCTCTGCCAGCGTGGAGCTCTCCAACGGCCGATCCGTCGTCGAGCGGCAGGAGTGGACGGCGGAAATGCTGGCCAAGATCAAAGGGACGCACTACCGGATCTCGTCGGACACTCCGATCTCGTCTCCCCGGCGCATGTTCACGCTGCCCGAGGCCTTCGACCTGCACTTCTACTTTCGTTGTCCACAGGCGCTGACAATCGCCTCTGTCGAGGTTCAGGTGACGGTCACGGACGCGAACGGGCGCCGGGCCGGACAGAGAGTCAGGATCCCGATTCAGTACTACCAGCAGAAGACATCGCTCATCGTTCCATTTCGCGGGAACGGCGTAGTCGGGCAGGACTGGATCACGAATGGCGGCCATGGCGGCTTCCATGGCGGCGACCATGGCGCGGAGTTCGGTCTGGACCTGCGCGGCCTGGACGAGAACCTGGGCGAACAAAGGAACGACGCGGACGAGAACGCGTCAGCGGCAGGTTGGGGCCGGGAGATCATCGCGCCTGCGGCGGGGACCGTGACGTACGCGCGCAACGACGTGCCCGACAACCCGCACCCCGGAACGGACCCCGCCTTGTACAACGACCTGCCCGACCCGATCATGGCGGCTGCCGGGAATTGCGTGATGATCGACCATGGAAATTCCGAGTACAGCGTGATCATGCACATGCAGCAGGGCTCGGTCACCGTCAAGGTCGGGCAGCGGGTGGTCGCCGGTCAGGTGCTTGGCAAGTTGGGAAACTCGGGAAACGCGTTCGGGCCACACTTGCACTATCAACTTCAGTCAGGCCCGCGGCTGTTCCACGACCAGGGGTTGCCGTTCCGATTTCAGAACGTCGATGTTGCGCCTCTCTCCCGAGGCCGGCAGTTCAATGCAAAGTAGGAAGTAGGTAGATGGACGGCCGCGCGTCGCGCGACCGGCGCGCTGCCCATTCCCCGATCAAGGAGGCGCTGCATGTCCCACGCTCAGAATGCCGGCCGACGTCTCGCGCGCCATCGACCGGCGGCACGCGCCGCCGCGGCGGCGGCACTGATCGCGCTCGCGCTCGTGCCGAGCGCTACGCGTGCCGGGGAAGAGAAGCTCAACGTCTACGTGAACCCGCTCGCATTCGAGCAGCGAATCCAACGTCTGGCGATCGGCGACCCGGCGCCGAAGTTCGCGGTCGACCGCTGGATGCAGGGCGCCCCGATCGCGCGCTTCGAGCGGGGGACGGTCTACGTGCTCGAGTTCTGGGCGACATGGTGCCAACCCTGTCGAAAGAGCCTTCCGCAGATGGACGCACTCGCGAAGCGGTATCAGGGGCGCGGTCTTCAGGTGATCGGCGTCGCCGCGGCCGAGGACGGTGGCCCGACGAAGCTCGAGGCGTTCCTCGAGGAGAGGAAGCTCTCGTACCCGATTGCGTTCCGCGCCTCGAGCGACATGTACGACGGCTGGGTGCGCGCGGCGCGCGGGAGCGGACTGCCTTGGGTGTTCGTGGTGGATCGAGACGGGAAGATCGCGTGGTGGGGGCAACCCTTCTACGAGGCGTTCGACGGCGTCCTCGATGCCGTGCTCGCAGGCAAGTGGGACGCGACGCGCGAGAAGACGGAACGCGAGGCGCGGCAGGCCGACGACCGGCGCGGATGGCAACTCCGGCAGGACGCAACGAAGGCGGGAAGCAAGGAAGACTGGCAGCGCGCTCGCAAAGACCTCGACGCGCTCGTTGCGCTGGATCCCGAGCGGTGGTGGTGGGAGGTCGTCGAGCGAGTGAACGTGACCGCCCGCGGCCTCAAGCGTCCAGACGAGGCAAGGGCGCTAGCGGCCGAGGCCATTCACGGCGTCTCGAAGGACAATCCGCATGCGCTGACCGCGCTAGCTGGCCTGCTCCTGAGATCCGAAGACCCGGCCGGCCGTGACACATCGCTTGCCGTTGAGGCCGCGCAGCGTGCGAACGAACTGACGCTCGGAGCAGATGCCGACGTGGTGCGCGTGCTCGAAGCGACGAAGAAGTCAGCGCGCTGACTGGCGTTACCAATCATCGCGAGGTCGAAGCAAATCCTGGCCTTGCTGCGCAGCATGGACGCGCTGCGTCACGATCTCGCTTGGGTGGCGTGAGGGAGGGCCGTCGCACTCGGTGCAACCGCGCAACCGCCGACCGGGGCACGAGAGCAGACGAAGCACGGTCCCGGAGCGTCTCGTCGCGTATCTCGAACAGAGGACACCATGGGACTCCTGACCTTCAGCATCAACGTCACCCTGGACGGCTGCGTCGACCACCAGGAGGGAATCGCCGACGACGAGACTCACGCCTTCTTCACCCGCCTCATGGACGAGAGCGGGGCGATGCTATGGGGCCGCGTCACCTACGAGATGATGGAGCGCTACTGGCCGGCGGTCGCGCGCGGCGACGAGGAGGCGCCGCCGGCGATGCGCGAGTGGGCGGTCAAGCTGGAGGCCAAGCCGAAGTACGTGGTGTCGTCGACGCGAAAGGACTTCCCATGGACCAACAGCCACCACATCGCCGGCGACCTGCGCACGGGAGTGCAGATGCTCAAGGACGCGACCCCGGCCGGCGTGCTGCTCGGTAGCGGCAAGCTCGCGACCGAGCTGGACCGGCTGGATCTGATCGACGAGTACATGTTCCTCGTCCACCCCAGGATCGCCGGCCACGGCCCGACCCTGTACCAGAGCGGGCTGCCCAGCACGCGACGGCTCGAGCTGATCTCGGCGAAGCCGCTCCGCAGCGGCGCGGTCGCCATGCACTACCGGCGCGCGCGCTGACTCAGCGCAGCCCCATCGCGCCCAGCTCGCGGGCCAGCGCCTCGTCGGGAGCCTTCTCGCCGCGCAACACGGCGTACCCGCTGCACGAACCCCGAGGAACCGACGCGGTCCCGAACCTGGAATGGCAGCATCGTGCGGACACGGCACTATGATCGTGCACATAATGAACTGTGGGAATTGTCGGTTCACCGCTAAGACTAGCCCTCGGGCGGCGGGGCGCGCACATCCTCGGGCCCCACCATTCTGACCAGCTAACCCAGTGTTCAAAGGAGTTTGCCATGAGCAAGACAGCAATCACCTCGCCGGAACTCACGCCGCCCATCGGCCCGTTTTCCCAGGCAGTCGAAGTCGGTGGTTTCCTCTACTTCAGCGGACAGGTCGCCCAAGACCCGGCCACTGGCAAGGTGGTCGAGGGGGGTGTTCTGCCCGAGACAGAGTGCGTCTTCCGGAATCTCTCGGCGGTTCTCAAGGCGGCCGGCAAGAGTTTCGATGATGTCGTGCGGGCCGGTGTGTATCTCACGAACATGAGTGACTACGTCGCGATGAATGGCATCTACGCCAAGCATTTCCGTCAGCCCTTTCCCGCCCGCACGACGATCGGCGTGGCCACGCTGCCGCTTGGGGCCCGCGTTGAGATCGACCTCGTCGTCAAGGCTTGAGGTGACGCAGGAGGTCGATCTCATGAAGTAGCAGCAAGCCGGCACGGGCCGGCTGCGCGCGCGATGTGCGAAGCCGTTCGGACAGTTCGATCCGAAAGCGCCGCTCAACTCCCAGCTGGCACGCGGCATCGGCGCAGGACTCTTCGCAACACCATGGGTGTGCTACACACTAGAGAGGATCCACTATGACTTCGCAAGCTCAGTCTGTGCAGACGATTCAGGCGGCTCTGTCCACAGAGGTTGGGACTCTTTCCGACAAATTCACAGGAATGGCCCGAGTGATGGCAGGGCAATATGATTGGAAGCCCGGTCAGGGCGTGCGTTCGGTAGGGGACGTATTCAACCTCATCGTCATGGAGAACGGCATACTCGCGGGAACGCTGACTGGTGCGGCGGGCGGCGAGCGGCCCGCGCCCATTGCCGACCCCGAGAGACTGCGAGAGGCGCTAACGACCTCCTACGCCAACCTGCAGCAGACGATCGCGAGACTCTCGGACGCAGATCTGAAGGCGCCGGTGAAGTTGTTTGGCCGGGATATGACAAAGGAAGGCGCAATCCGGTATCTGTTCGCAGACCAGCACGAGCACCTCGGGCAGTCGATTGCCTATGCGCGCTCGAACGGCGTCATTCCTCCGTGGTCGAAGTAGGCTGCCCATCGCATGTCCGTAGGACGCGCGCATTCAGGCTGATGCAACCAGCACTCCAGATCCGCTCGCCAGCTAACGCAAGTGAGTAGAGAGGCTGCAACAGGCGATGTCCGGTGACTAACTGAATGCTCGCGACGCCCGTCGATTCGCGGGCACAACTCTGCGGTGCCTCGTCGCGGGCTTCCTTGTGGGGGCTGCCTCAAACAGGTGCCGAATGCCGTATTCCAACAGGCTGACGGCTCTCTCCAGGGCCCCCAGTTCTCGAATCCGGGCTATCGCTACGGACAGGCGCAAGTCAAATGAGGGGGGCCGCAGCACTTCAACCGTGTCTCGAAGAGGTGTCCTGGAAATCAAGCGGGATGGCAGCAGCCCGACTCCATATCCTGACTGAATGAGGGCTAGCTGCAAATGTATGTTGTAGTGGATTTCAGCCGCAACCATGGGGGTGAAGCCGGCACGTTCCATTTGATCGATGAGGCTTGCCCGAAGCAAGCACCCAGACGGGTTGAGGACCCAGGGGGCCCTGCTCAAGCTTTCCCATTCACCCTTTATGTTGCCTCCAGCGCTCTGAATGATCTCCATGCGATCGCTGGCGACGACATCCGTCAGAAGAGGTGAAGGTGCGGTTTTACCTTCGGGCAAAAGCACGACAGCAACATCGAGTTCACCCGCGAGCAGCTGGCTAAATAACTCACCGGTAAGTGCGCTCATCAACCGCAGCCGGACCTTGGGGTATTTCTCAGTCAGCGCGCGAATAGGTTCGATAAGCGTCCCCTCGGCCAGGGCATGCGCGAGCCCGATGCGCAAGAGGCCGTGAGGTTCGGCGTCACGCGACGCAACAGATTTCAATGCCTCCGTCCGCTGCAACAGATCTCGCGCTTGTTGAAGCACCTTGGAGCCCAGCGAGTTCAGGCGCGGCGGCTTCACTGAGCGGTCGAGCAACTCGGCACCCAATGCGGCCTCCAGCCTTTGCAGTTGCCGGGTTATTGCGGACGGTGTCCGGAAGAGACGATCGGCTGCACCGGCGATGGACCCAGCCTGGGCAAACTCCACGAGCGCACGCAAATCGTCGAGCACGGGATCCTCCTGAAATAACTCGTAAGACCTGCTTCCAAGCAGTAGCAGAAACGTGCGCCAACAGCAACATCGGTGGATGAATGATGAAGGTGTGGAAGTATCGGTGCTCCGTCACGATCCGTAAGTGGAGGCAGTGGAGGTATTGCGAGGTGAGATCAGGCAGGTGCTTGCGGTTCGGCAGCGACCCGGCAGCGGGAACTGCACCTCGTGCCCCTTCGAGGCTCTGCGATGAGCCGATCGGTCGGACTCGCTCGTGGATCACCTGCAACCCCGGAGGTTCCGCCGCCGTAATCTTGCCCATGTGGCGTGACTCTCCACCGAAAGGACTCGCGCGAGCTGTTCTGCGCGGGCTCGTGATCGCAGCCGGGCTGTTGTCGACCCGAGCGGCCTCCGGACGGGCCGACCCGATCGACGTGCACGGCTTCGTGCGGGTAGGCGGAATCCAGCAGTGGGTGGCGATCCGAGGAGAACACCCGAGCGCACCCGTGATCCTCGTTGTTCATGGCGGACCGGGAGCCGCTTGGAGCGGCTTCCCCGATTCCGTGCTCGCCTGGGAGCACGATTTCCGCGTCGTGCGCTGGGATCAACGGGGTGCAGGACTCACGTATGGGCGCTCGGGCCCGGTCGGCGCCGACGTCACCATCGATCGCATGGCCCGCGACGGAATTGAGGTGGCGGAGTACGTCCGGAGCGAGCTCCACGTCGATCGCATCCTCCTCATGGGAATCTCCTGGGGCTCGGTGGTGGGAGTCCGCATGGCGAAGTTGCGGCCGGACCTTTTCGCCGCCTATATCGGTGTCGGCCAGGTCGTGAACTGGCCCCGCGGTCAGCGTCTCGAGTACGCGCAACTCATGCACAAGGCCCGCGTCGCCCAGGATTCGGCCTCGATTCGGGCACTGCAGGAGATCGGGCCGCCGCCCTACCATGCGCAGGGGGCCTTGGGCGTGATGTCGAACCTCGCCGCCCGCTTCGAGCCGGGCGCACCGGGCCGCCGCGCACTATTGAAGATGCCGTTTTCCGCGCCCGGCTACAGCGCCGCCGATGCGCAGAACTGGCTCGACGGACTCGAAAGCAGTCAGGACCACTTTATTGGCAAGGCGATGGACGGGCCGTTCACCCGTGTGGATCTCGCGCGGCTGGGTCTGCACTTCGAGCTTCCCGTCTTCATCGTGCAGGGGAGCGCGGACGACATCGCCCCAGCGAGTCTTGCGCGGAGCTATCTGCGCTCGATTCGGGCTCCGCACGCGGAATACCTCTCGATCGCGGGAGCTGGCCATTACGCCTTCATGACGCGGTCGCAGGAGTTCCAACAGCTGCTCCTTCGACACGTGCGGCCTCTCGCGACGTCTTCGCGCTGAGGGCTGGCGTCCCCAACGGGATTCGAACGAAGAACCCAACGCAAACTACGCCCGCAAACTGTCGGCCAAACACGGAAAGACAAGGGCTTGGGACGAAAGCGAACCGGGCGTAGCCGACGGAAGTAGGGCCAGGGCGACGGTAGTTCGGGGGCAATTCGGGGACAGCTGCCGGACGAGCGTGTGTGGCGAAGTGTTGACAGAAACGCGCAAATGCCTACACTTCGCCACATGCGTCCCGTCACCGATCTCAGCCGCACGCTGAAGCTCGCGCGGCGCAAGCAGGGCGTGCGAACGAGCGAGCTCGCAGAGCACGGCATCCACCGCCAGGCCCTCAGTCGCCTGGTCGCTGCCGGAAAGCTCGAACGGGTCGGCCGTGGTCTTTACCGGACTTCCGCGAGTCCGCTGACAGAGCATCATGGACTTGCACTCGTCGGCGCCGCGGTGCCCAAAGGCGTGATCTGTCTGCTCTCCGCCCTTCGGTTCCATGGAATTGGCACACAGCTGCCGTCCCAGGTCTGGATCGCGATCGACCGTCGCGCCCGACAGCCGGCGCCGAGCTATCCGCCAGTGAAGGTCGTTCGGTTCACGGGACGGGCCCTCACCGAAGGAGTCCGGGAGCATCGGATAGAGGGGCAGTCCGTGCGGATCTACGGTGTGGCCAAGACCGTGGCGGACTGCTTCAAGTACCGGAACAAGATCGGTCTCGATGTTGCGCTCGAGGCCCTTCGAGAGGCGTGGCGAGCGCGGCGCTTGACGATGGACGAACTCGATCGCTACGCGGGAATCTGTCGCGTGAGACGAGTGATGAAGCCGTACCTCGAGTCGCTTGCCACATGACCAACCCGCGCGAAGGTCGCGCGCGCTCGGTGCAGGTCCGGCTCGCCCGGCATGCACGCGAGATTGGTGTCGATCCGAACCTTGTGCTCACCCGCTACGCGGTCGAGCGGTTCCTGTATCGACTCTCGCGATCCGCGCATGCCGAGCGCTTCGTGCTGAAGGGGGCGTTACTCATGCTCGTCTGGCTGGGCGAGAGACTGCGGCCCACGAGCGACGCTGACCTGCTGGGTACTGGAAACCTGACGCAGGAGACGCTCGCACAGATTCTCAAGGAAGTCGTGGCCCAGCCCGTGGAGGCCGATGCGGTGGAGTTCGATCTCGACTCCGTCGACGTTGAGCCGATTCGAGCCGAAGACGACTACGGTGGCTGGCGTGCGACCGTTCGAGCGCGAGTGGGGGCGGCGCGGCTCACCGTGCAGGTGGACGTCGGAATCGGGGATGCAGTAACGCCAGTTCCCCAGTGGCTCGACTACCCTGGGTTGCTCGACCTCCCACGCCCACGCTTGCGCGCCTATCCGCGAGAGTCCGTGATCGCCGAGAAGTTGCACGCAATCGTCAGGTTTGGGACGAGGAACAGCAGGATGAAGGACTACTTCGACATCCGAGCCCTCGCTCGCGAGGGCTCGGTTGACGCGGCCCTTCTGGCCGACGCGATCTCCGCCACGTTCGAGCGCCGTGCGACCGTGGTGCCGGATAAGGTGCCGGCGGGATTGCTGGACTCGTTTGCCAACGAGTCAGGTCCGCAAGCTCAGTGGATGGCGTTCCTCGGGAGGAACCGACTGGCAGGGCCGTCCTTTGCAGAAGTGGTTACCGAGGTCCGAGCACTCGTTCTCGCACCCCTCAGCGTTGCGAGAACAAGGGCGGGGCGGTCGGCGCAGTCGAGAGAGGCGCGATGAAGAAGAAGCGCACGAAATCGTCACCGCCGGTCGAAGTAGCTGGCTCGCCCGTGAGCTCGTTTCTGGGGCACTGGCGCATCACTGAAACGGAGCTCTGGGGTCGAGAGGCGCTCGACCTTCTCGCTCCGGCATTCGTGAGATTCGAAGACGATCGAATGGGCGCGTTCCAGTTCATTGCCGTTCGCGGCGGCCTGGACTGTCGGTTCAGCGAACGCGACGGTGTGCCCATGGTCGAGTTCTCTTGGGAGGGTGATGACGAGGGCGACGCTCGATGCGGCAGAGGATGGGCCTTCCTCCGCGACGGGAGACTCGAGGGGCGCTTCTACATCCACGGCGGGGACGACTCGTGGTTCGTCGCGACACGCGCGGTCGGATCGCGTCGGTGATAACCGGGGAGAGGGCCGACCGATACCGGGCGCAGGCTTGCCGAGAACCAGTGCTGGCTGGCCGCGGAGATCGATTGCGCCATCTTGAATTGATCGTCGGGACGTTATCGGCGCTGCTCGCCGCAGCCAGCGCTGGTCAGGCAAGCGAAATCAAGCGCGACAGCGTGGTGTCGTATTTCCGTGATCATGTCGCCAGGGGACCGGGCAGCAGCTCTTGGATCTCTTCCAGCGAGTGGCGCGTGTACGATCCCGTACGGCGCACTGACCGTCTGCTGCTCACCCTGCCGGGCCGCGCCCAGGTGGTTCAATGGGACACGACCTTTACGTCCGTGTGCTTCACCAGGTCATTTGGCTTCACGATGAGGGACTCGATCTACCGCTGCGACTGGCGCTTCGGCGCACGCCCTCGGCTCGTCGGGGTCATGCCTCCACCAAATGGCATGACGGACTTTTGGTTCAACCCCGACAGCTCACGCTGGCAGGCGAGCCAGCAGTGGCCGGTCGGGGTCGACACGCTTTGGCGACGCGATCTGTTGCAGGCGGATCGTCAGGGCCGGGAATGGCGACGCTTACGTGGCGACTCCGTGATCATCGATCCGGTCGACGGGCCAGAGGAGTGGGCCGTCGCGGCGACGATGCGGCGTGAACCCGGCGTTTCGGAGCCCGGCGCGCAGCAAGACCTCGACCGCCTCGACACCGAAGCCGTGTGGTTCGACACGTCGGCGGTGCGCCTCTATTCAGGCACTTCGCGGGAATACGATGATGCCTACTGGTACTTCCTGCCATTCCGCGCCGCGCCAGCGAAGGGTTTCGCCTACCGCTGGAACACCGACGGGACCGATGGTCCAGTGATGGGGACTCCGATATTCGTTGTCGACCTCGGCCGACATACGAAGCAGCTCCTGTCGAGCGCAGACCCCGACTCCTGGTGTGCGCCCGTTCACTTCGGTGCCGAGCGCCGGGGCTACGCATTGGCCTCGTTCTGTTTCGACGGACCCCGCATTGTCGACGTGCACACAGGCGAGATCGTATTCGATGGCGGACCGAACACGCGCGACCCGCCCTGGGTCCTTGCGCCTCGGCGTTAGCGCTCGAATCGAAGTCCCACGCCGAAGCGAGTCACAGTCCCCAACGGGATTCTCACCGAAGAAGAGGGACAATTCGGGCCGCAGGAGCGGGAGTGACGCCTGCAATCCGTTACGCTGCAACGAAACTTTGGCGTCCCCAACGGGATTCGAACCCGTGTCGCCGCCGTGAAAGGGCGGTGTCCTGGGCCTCTAGACGATGGGGACGCGCATGGGTGAGGCAGGAAGGCGGGTCACCTTAGAAGCGGGGGCGCGGCGTCGCAAGTCGTGGGCGGGTCGCGGCGCGTGTTGCCGGTCGCCTTGCGTCGCCCGACGGGGTCGTCCGATGCCCGGCTACTTCTTCGGGCCGCCGATGACGCGGGCTTCGTCCACCACGCCGCGCGTCACGAGATCGCTCGCGGTCTGCTCGGCGGCGGCGCGCGTGGGGAACGAGCCGATGAGCAGCGTGTACATCTCGGCGCCGTTCTGGTGCGTGGTGACGATGCGCACGGGCGCGGGCGCCTTGCCGGTCAGGCGCTGGCGCTCGGCGTCGGCGCGGTCGCGATTGATCCACGAGCCGACCGACAGCGTGTAGGCGCGGGGCGCCGTGTGCTTCGGCGCCGGCGTTGCCGCGGGCGTGCCGGCGGTGGAGGGCGATGGTGCCGCGGGCCGTGCGGCAGGTGGCGACGCCGGCGACTGCGCGGGCGCATGCTGCTCCGCCGCGGGCGCGGACTGGGCGGGCGGTCGCTGCGTCATGGCGGGCGGTGTCGCGGCGGGTGTCGAGGGCGCGGTCGTGGTGGCAGGGGCGGCCGCGTGCTGCGCGGGCGTCGTGTGCTTCGCCCACGGGCCGAACCGCATGAGCAGCACGGCGCCGATGACGACGACGGCGATCACGATCGCCGCCGCCACCCACCGCATGGCGATCGAGCCTTGCTCCAGCTCGAGCTCCTCGCGCGACGACTCCGGTGTCCACTTGGGCGGGCGCCATTCGCGCGTCGCGGCGGGCCCTCTGCCGTTGACGGGCGGCGCCGCCTCCGATGTCGTCGCCCTGGCGGCCGCGCGCTGGATCACACGCTCCTCCGACGCCGGTTCGTTCGTGCGCCGCGGGGCAGGCTCGGGCTCGCGCGTTGGGGCTGGCGGAGCCACGGCGGCAGGAGCAGCCGTCGCCGAAGCTGCCGGCGCGGCCATCTCGGCCGCGCGGGTCGACTCGCGCTGCTCCGCCTCGCGCCTGGTGTCGGACCCCATGACCGGCGCCTCGGCGGGACCCTTGAGCGACGCGACCCATGCCTGCCAGCTCGCCTCGTCGGTGGCGGGCCCGATGTGCTCGGGGCGCGGCACGGGCTGCTCGGCCTCGGCCTCCTCGATCGCAGGCGAGGTGGTGAGCGCGGGCGGCTCGATCGCGGCGGGTTCGGCGAGCGGCATGCTGGCGGTCACGGCGGTGTCGATCACGGGCGTCGGTGGCTCGACGGGCGCGTGCGCCTGCGGCGCCGGCGCCTCCGCGCGCGCAGCAGGCGCGCGCGACTCCGCCACGCTGCGGAACCGGGTCTCCTGCGTGGCGGCGCGCACGTGTTCGGGCAGTACCTGGCGGGCCTCCTCGACGAACGCGGCCAGCATGCCCTGCGCGCACACCTGATTGATCTCGCGCGGAATACCGTGCGTCAGCTCGTACACGGCGGCGCACGTGGCGGCGGGGAACACGTCGGGGGCGTAGCCGCCGGCCACGGTCACGCGATGATGGATGTAGCGCTCCGTGTCCTCGGGGCCCAGCGGATGGATGCGGTAGTGGACGGCGATCCGCTGCCGCAGCTGCCGCAGCTCAGGGCGCGACAGCTTGGCCTCCAGCTCGGGCTGGCCGACCAGGAACACCTGCAGCAGCTTCTCGCCCTGCGCCTCCAGGTTCGACAGCAGCCGGATCTCCTCCAGCAGCTCGGGACCGAGGTTCTGCGCCTCGTCCAGGATCAGGATCGCGCGGTCGCCGCGGCCGCGCAGCGCCAGCAGGTGCCGCTCGAGCTGGACCAGCGCGTTGGGCTTCGAAACGGGCGGCGCCAGCGGCAGGTTGAACTTGAGGCAGATCTCCTCGATCAGCTCGGAGCGCGTGAGTGCGGAGTTCGTGATCAGCGCGACCGCGGTCTGCGACTGCCACTCGGACAGGGCGTCGTACAGCGCGGTGGTCTTGCCGGTGCCCACTTCGCCGGTGATGAGCACGAACGGCTCGCGGTTCTCGATCCCGAACCGCAGGTGCGCGAGCGCCTCCTGGTGCTCGCGACTCGGGAACACGAACCGGGCCTGATGCGCGGACACGAACGGGTTCTCGCGCAGTCCGAAGTGCGATTCAAACATGCTGCAACACCCCGCGAACGGTCGGCCGCCTCACGCAACGGCTTCAGTGTTATCGGCCGGGGGCGCCGCCTGGACCAGCGCGCTCACCCGCGCTCGGCGGGCAGCAGTTCGCCGATCGAGAACAATGCCGTGTACGGGTAGCCGCGCTGCTGGAACACCTGCGCGGCGCCCTGGCCACGGTCCACAACGGCCAGCACCCGCACGACCTCGGCCTTGTAGGACTCGGCGGCCTCGGCGGCGATCAGCGCGCTCTCGCCGCTGGTGATGACGTCGTCGAGGATCGCGACGCGCTTGTGGCCGGCGAGATTGCCCTCGACCTGGCCGCGCGTGCCGTGGTCCTTGCTCGAGCGGCGCACGAGGAATCCGTCCAGCGGCCTGCCGGCGTCCACGCTGTGCCAGATCACCCCGGCCACCAGCGGATCGGCGCCCATCGTCAGGCCGCCCACGGCGGTGACGCGGTCGGCCTGCAGCATGTCGTGGAACAGCTTCGCGATCATGCGCAGGCCCTGCGGGTGCAGGCTCGTCTTGCGCACGTCCACGTAGTAGTTGGAGGTCGCGCCCGAGCTCAGCACGAACTCCCCGAAGCGCATGGAACGGTCCAGGAGCATCTGGCGCAGCTGGTCCTTGTCGGAGGGTTCCATGGGCTCCCGGTGGTGACGCCCGCGCCGGGCAGGGCGGGCGAAAGCCCACGAAGTCTGCCGGGGTGGAGGCCCGGTCGTCAAGGCCGGAGCGGGGCTCCCGGAAGCGGCCTGCGGCGGGTGTTTTGGGGCCGCCGGGCGCGCGACCGCCACGCGGTCGTTGACCCCCGTAGACCCGGCTCCCTACACTTATCGGGCGTTGCGGCCGGGATCTCCGTGGCAGCGGAGTGAACGGTCGCATACGCATTTCAGCCCATGCGCCTACCCGCCCGACTGATCGCCCTCGCCATCCTCGCCACGGTTTCGCCCGCGCCGGGCCACGCCCGGACGCTGGCGCTGCCGGTGCGCGATCCGCGCGCGTCAGGGCTCGAGGCGCCGTGCTACACGGCGGAGAAGCTCGAGCTCAGGCTGCAGCCGGCGGCGGCGGCGGCGGCGCGCGGCGCGCGCGTGGCGCTGCCGGCCGGGATCGCGGCTGGGCGCGTGGCGTTCGGCCTGCTCGGCGTGCCGGGCGTGGACCAGGCGGCGGCCGCGCTCGGCGCCTGGTTCGAGCCCGAGTTCCGGGGCGAGCGTCCGCCGGCCGACGCGCGCGCGACCGACTTCACCGCCTACTACCTCGTGCACCTGCCGCCGGGCGGCTCGCTTACCGCGGCGCTCGACCGGTTCGCCGCATGCGCCGAAGTGGCGTCGGTCGATCCGATCGCGATCCTGCCGGTCGAGATCGTGCCGAACGACTCGCTGTGGCCGCGCCAGTACTGGCACTACCAGCCCTCGCGCCACGACATCCACAGCCCCGAGGCGTGGGACGTCACCACCGGCGACAGCGCGATCGTGGTGGGCGTGATCGACACCGGCGTGATGCCGTACCACCCGGATCTCCAGGGCCAGATGTGGAGCAATCCCGCCGAGGTCGCGGGCGCGCCGGGTGTTGACGACGACGGCAACGGGTTCGTGGACGACACGTGGGGGTGGGACTTCGTGGACCATCCGTCGGGCACGACCGGGATCATCCCGGGCGAGGACACGGTGGACCAGGATCCCGACCCCAACGACTTCGCCGGCCACGGCACGTTCGTGGCGGGCGTGCTCGGCGCCCACGGCAACAACGGCATCGGCCCGGCCGGGATGGCGTGGCACGTGCGCATCATGCCGCTGCGCATCGGCTGGTCCACGTACTCGAACCCGCTCGGGCAGGTGGACATGTCGTACGCGGCGCAGGCGCTGCGCTACGCCGCGCGGATGCACGCCAACATCGTCAACTGCTCGTTCGCCACGCTCAACACGAACGGGCTGTACGACGCGGCGGCGGCGGCGATCAAGGCGGGTGTGGTGATCATCGCGGCCGCCGGCAACAACGGCTCGCCGCACGATCTGGCGGAGCGCGCGGACGTGATCGCGGTGGCGGCCACCGACCAGACCGACGCGATCGCGCTGTATTCCAACACCGGCGACTTCGTGGACCTGGCGGCGCCGGGCACGTTCTTCTTCTCGACCTACATCCAGCGCCCGGGCAGCGACAGCCTGGGGCTGCGCCAGCCCGACTACAGCACCGTGCTGACGGCGCTGTCGGGCACATCGTTCTCCTCGCCGCTCGTGGCGGGCGCGGTGGCGCTGGTGCAGAGCCTGCGCCGCGCGCGCGGCGAGCGGCTGTTGTCGCCGATGGGGGCGCTGTTCCGGATGAGCGAGACCGCCGACGACATCTCGGCCGAGAATCCGAGCGTGGCGGGCTACGGCAGCGGGCGGCTGAACGTGTACCGCGCGCTCACCGATCCGCCGCGCTCGCTGGCGTGGCCGGGCGGCGCGCGCACGGTGGGGCCGGCGGTCGCGTTCGATACGAACGGCCGCACGGCGGCGGCGTGGCTCACCTCCGCGCAGCAGCTGCTGATCGCCGATCCCGCGACCGGCGACACGCTGGCGCTCACGCCGCTGCCGTACGCGCCCGCGCGCCAGCTGGCCGGCGCGCGCATGGGCGGCGGCGTCGGGTTCGAGCTGTTCGCGGGCTCGAGCAACGGGCGGATGATGGGATTCGATTCGACCGGCGCCCAGCTGCCCGGGTTCCCGGTGAGCGGCCCGACCGGCATCACGCCGTCGCTGGACGGCGGCCCCGCGCTCGCCGACGTGGACGGCGACGGCGTGCGCGACATCGTGTGCGGTGGCGAGGACGGCCAGCTGTGGGCGTGGAACACGAGCGGAGCGAGGCTCGCCAACTTCCCGGTCGCGATCTCGGCGCTCGGGATCAGCGCGCCCGTGGCGTGCGCCGACCTCGACGGGGCGCCGGGCGCCGAGATCGTGGCGGTCACGCGCGAAGGCGACCTGCACGTGGTGGGTGGCGACGGCAACGAGCTGCCGGGGTTCCCGGTGACGGTGGGCGGCACGCCGTTCGCGCCGGCGATCGCGTGGGCCGGCGACTCGGCGCGCATCGTGGTGGCGAGTCTGGACACGCTGCGCGTGTTCGACGTCGCCGGCAACGTGCGCGCGCAGCGCGCGCTCGCCGGCAACGTCACCCAGGACCCCGCGCTCGGCGATCTGGATGGCGACGGCGCGGACGACATCGTGGTGGCCACCGCGGCCGCCGATCTCGAGGCGTATTCGCTCGCGGGCGCGCCGCTTCAGGGCTGGCCGCGGCCGCTGCCGCTGGCCGCGACCGGCGCGCCCGTGCTGGGGCACCTGGCGGGCCGCGCGGCGGCCGACGCGCTGGTGATGACCGGGATCGGGCTCGTCGGGCTCGATGGCGGCGGGCAGCGGCTGACGGCGTTCCCGAAGGCGGACGGCGCGGGGCTCGCGCCCGCGCTGCTCGAGCTGGATGGCGACGGCGCGACCGAGGTGCTGGCGGGGACGGGGGCGGACTCGTCGCTCGTCGTCTACGACGCGGGGCCGAGGAGCTGGAACACCACGCCCCAGCCCTGGCCCACGGCGCGCGGCGACATGGCGCGCACCGGCGCGCGCCCGCGCGACGCGCTGCCGCCGGCCGCCGTCACCGATCTCGCTTCCGGCGCCATCACGCCCACATCCGTGGCGTTGACGTGGACCGCGCCCGGCGACGACGGGATGCTCGGCCGCGCAACGGCCTACGAGCTGCGCGAGACCACGTTCAAGGGCTTCGCCGGCAGCGCCACGCAGGGGACCGTGATCGGCGGGGTGGCGCCGCCCGACACCGCCGGCTCGCCCCAGAGCGCGATCGTGCACGGCCTGGCGCCCAACACCACGGTCTACTTCTGGCTGCGCGCGCGTGATGACGCCGGCAACGTGAGCGCGTGCTCGAACGTGGTCGGACTCACGACGCCCGATCGGGGGCCGCCGCTGCCGCCCGAGTTCGCGCTGTCCGCGCCGTCACCGGCGGGGGCGGCGCCGGTGGCACTGGCGTGGCGCGTGCGCGCCGGCGACAGGGGCGAGCTCTCGATCTACGACGTCACCGGCCGGCGGCTGCAGCGCTTCGCCGTGGGACCGGCGTCGCACGGCGAGCAGCAATGGAACGGCCGGGACGCTGGAGGCCATGCCGTCCCGGCCGGTGTGTATTTCGCGCGTCTGGCCTGCGGTTCCCTCCACCTGCAGACGCGCGTCGTGCTCCTTCCCTAGAGCACGCCTGCAATCGAATCAGAAGCTGCCGTCACCCTGGCGCGTGCCGGGCAGCGGGCTGCCACCGGTGCCGCCCGTGGGCGCGGGCGACAGCGTGACCTGCAGCGGCGTGGTCCACGAGCTGTTGTTGCCGCCGCCGTTGAACGCGCGCACCTGGTACCAGCGCGTCTGGGTGTAGCCCACCACCGGAAGCTGCCAGCTGGTCTGCGGCGAGGCCACCGTGCCGGCGAGCACGTAGGAGTTGGTGCGGCTGGGATCGGGCTGGTAGACCCAGACCTCGTAGCCGTCGACGCTGGCCGAGCTGCTGGGCTGCCAGGTCAGATAGGCGAGCGACGTGGCCGCGTCGAACGTCGAGGACACCGACGTCGGAGCGGCGGGGGCGGTGCTGTCGGTGGGGGTCGTGACGCTCGTCGGACTGGTGCTCTTGCCGCAACCCGCGACGAGCGCCGCCGTAGCCAGGGCGATGACGAGAGGGAACGAGAAGCGCGACTTCACGTGCGGGCCTCCTTGCAGAGAATTCGGTAGCGTGGGGGGACCTCCAGCATCCGAGGAGGTTCCAGGTTTCCGCCACGGAGGGTGTCGGCGTGAGCAAGCGCAGTGCCACGCGCGAAGGCGAGGCAGGCGGCGGTCGCACCGTGCGCCGGGCGCACGGCGCGCGTGCAGAAGGCGCGATCGCGCGCGAGATGCCATGCACGTTGCACGCACGCGTGCAGGGCGCGGGGCGCCGGGGGCCGGCGTCGGGTGAGGTGGCGCGCGCGGGGCGGAACGCAGCCGGGGCGCGCGTGGCGCTGTGCGTGCTGGTGATCGCGCTCGGCGGCTGCGGGCGGCGGGCGGAGCGCCCGCCGGCGCCGCCGCCGTCCCCGCCGTTTCCGCCGCTCGCCGCGCCGCTCGATTCGCTGACGCTGACCGCCACGTTCGGCGAGTACCGCAGCGCCCACTTCCACGCCGGCTGCGACTTCTCGACCGAAGGCGAGATCGGGCACGTCGTGTACGCGCCGCTCGCCGGGAGCGTGATCCGGCTGCACGTCTCGGGCGGGGGGTTCGGGCGCTCGATCACGCTCGGCGCGCCGGATGGTCGCAGCATCGTGTTCGGGCACCTCGATGCGTTCGAGGAGCCGCTCGCCTCCGCGATCGACAGCGTCCAGCGCGCGACCGGGCAGTACGAGCAGGACCTGACGTATCCGCCCGGGCGGTTCACGTTCCGCGCCGGCCAGCGCATCGCGTGGAGCGGGGAGAGCGGCGCGGGGCCCGCGCACCTGCACATGGAGCTGCATCGCGGGATCACGAGCTTCAACGCGCTCGAGTTCGGACTCGCGGTTCCGGATTCGACGCGGCCGATCCTGGAGCGCGTGATCCTCGAGCCGCTCGACTCCTCGCTCGTCCAGGGGCGCGCGGCGCCGCGCAACGTGCCGCTCTATCGCCGCGTGGACACGCTGGTGGTGTCGGGCCGCGCACGCGTGTGGATCGAGGCGACCGACCCGGGGCTGCGCGGTTCGCACATGGCGCCCTACGCGCTGTCGGCGGCGTGGAACGGCGCCGCGGTCGAGGCGCGCTTCGACAGCGTGCGCTGGGATTCGGACATGGTGGCGGCCGAATGGGTGTACGACGGCGATGAGCGCCTGGCGCACGCGCATCCGCTGGCGCTGTGGTTCGGGCCCGGTTACCGCGACATCGTGTACGCGCTGCCCGCCGGCGCGCGCGAGGCGGGGGTGATCGCGGTCGCGCCTGGAGATCCCGCGCGGGCGCTGGCGCTCGAAGCGCGCGACGCGGCCGGCAACCGCGCGACCGCCACCGTGTGGGTCCGGGGGCCCCGCGGCGCTCAGCCACGCGCGCCGGTGGCGGCCGCACGCCACCGCGCGCG
>DASSIL010000177.1:0-3028 GCA_035691925.1 Gemmatimonadales bacterium | reverse complement strand
CTTACGCGCCGATCAGCTGGTGGACGGCGCGATCGGCTTCGCGGATCGAGTTGCGATGGTCCGCCGCTCCAGCGAGGTCGGTATTCGCGAACGCGATGCGCCCGTGGGGGGTGTTGCGCAGGACGTCGCGCGGAGCCGGCTGGCCGAGCGTGCCGAAGAAGAAACCGGGCTGGGGATTCACATAGGCGTGTCCCCAGCGGTTGAGAATAATGCCGGCGATGTCCCTGCGCGGGTCGAATCCGCCGGGGGCGAACATGTCGCCGAGCTGTTCGCGGAAGGCGCGCTCGTATTGTGCGAATGAGGTGGCGAGGAGCTGGGCGCGGCCGCGGCTCCCCTGCTCGCCGATCGGCAAGCCCGGCTGCGCGAACAGGACCTTGATCGTCAGCACGGTCGGCGAATCGGGCCCGAAGCTCTTGCTGATCCCCGCCACGGTCGCCTGTTTGCGCACCGCGAGATAGTTGCCCAGGCCTTCGAACCAGCGACACCCGGACATCCCCATCCTGTAGAGAAAGCGCCAGTCCCGCACCGCGATATTCGCCATCAGGCACGGCGAGCGATAGAACTGCGCGTACGCCGCGCGATGGCTGTCGGGGAGATCACGGACGACGTGCTTCGTCGTCCAGCTGCCGCCCGCCATCACGACGGCGCGTGCCTTGACGGTGAAGAGGCGCTTCCCTCGCACATACGTCACCACCACGTGCGGTGCCCGCGCCGGATCGCCCGCATGCGCGACGTGGACGACGGTGGCATTCAGGCGGATGCGGGTGGCCTGCCCGGCGCGATCCAGGGCGCCGAACCGGACGCGATTCTGCCACACCGCATCGACGCTGCGCGGGCCGGCGAACGCGTTGGGGATCAGCGTCTTGACCATCAGGCGGGCGAAGCCGGTGTTGCCGTCGGGGAACATCTGATCACCGAGCGCGTCGTCGCCGTCGCCCGGGAACTGCGTCTCGATCGCGTAGTCGCAGTACGCCGACAGGACATCGGGTCCGAGGCCGTAGCCCCCGCCCTCGACCGGCGACAGAAACGTTCGCACCGTCTCGCGGCTGATCTGGTGGAGCGCCATCAGGTGATCTTCGAGCGTGATGCCGTCGAGCTGGCGGGACACCGCATCGCCTTCGGTGACGGGCCGTGGTCCCGGTTGGGCGACGTTACGCGACCGCAGCCACTCGGCCTTCACGGCGTCGGGGAGCGGTGCGCCCTCCAGGTTGCGTCCCCACGGATCCAGCACCCAGACGCCGGGCCGAGCCCCGAACCGGGACCCGAAATAGAAGCCGTAGTTCTGCGGTTCGTCGTAGGGGCTGTGCGGGAGCGGAATCTCGGGCGCCGGCCCACGCCACGTCTGATAATCGAAGGACGACCGATCCATCCCGATCAGGTTGTAGAATGCGTCGGTGTAACCGCCCTTCTGGGGCACGAGAAAGATCGCCGAGCCCTGGTGGGCGATGACACGCTGACCGTTCACCAGGAACTCGTTGCGCTTGGCCTCACCGCCGAAGATCGCGTGGTTGTCGAGGACGAGACAGCGTCCACCCTGCTTCTTCTGGAAGAAGACCGCAGCCGCAAGCCCGCTGATCCCGCCACCCACCGCGACCAGGTCGTACATCTCGCCCGTGTCGACCGCGCTCGCGATGGCGCGCTCGAACGCACCGTCGCGCATGCGATGCCCCGCAGCCACCATGTCGTAGGTATTGCCGTGCGCGTAGGCGTAGTCGCCGACACCGCCGTAGCCGTCCCAGGCGTCCGCCGGTGAGATGGTGGCGGGCACCTGGATGTGTCGCCCCAGGACCATGCCGGCACTCGCCAGCAGCGTGCCATTGAGAAAGTCGCGTCGCGAGATCGGCTCGTGCATCCCGAGACGATCGTCAGCGCTGTCCAAGAATCGTCGGGGCGAAGAGTCTGGCGAGCGAGTCCCCGAAGGCGGCGGCGGACGCCGGCGGGCCCATTAACCGGACCTGACTCAGGGAGTCGCCTTCCATCGTGGCGAGGCGCACGATCATGACGACCTGGGAATCGACGGTGCCCACGACGCCGAGGATCGCGAAGTGGGCCGCCACGAGGTTCGTCAGATCAGCGCCCCGCACGGGTTTCTGGGAGCGGTCCACGATGTGGACGCCGGCGGCCTTCAACCCGGTCACGATGTGCGCGCGGGTCGTATCGGCGAAGACGTGCAGCAGCGGCGCGGAGTCGCTGCCGACCGCGAACGGGCGCACGACGGCCGTGCCCTGGCCAGGGGGCGGCTTCGTAGCCTGGCCCTGACCTGCGAGTGGTGCGATTGTGGCGATGAACCAGTATGTGAAGCAGAGGAATCTCATGCGCAAGCAATACTACTTTCGAGAATCCCCCCAGGGACTCCTGGCCTGGGACGTGGACCGTCTGGTCGAACTCTCGAGAGCACTCACCCGGAAGATGGTGCCCCTGAGCGGGATTCGCGAGTTGCAGGAAGACCTCTGGGGCGCCACCGCGAGCCCCGACGAGAGGCTCGAGCACCTCAGACTCGTCGACGCAGCCGACCTGTCGTATCCGATCATCCTCTCCGCCGGCGGAGCGGTGATGGACGGCAGGCATCGCGTGGCGAAGGCTGCCCGGGAGGGTCGGGGAACGATCGCAGCGGTCCAGTTCGACGAGGATCCGAGCCCCGACTTCGTGGGGCTCGGGCCGGACGACCTGCGCTATTGAGGTTGGCCACGGTGGCGGATCAGGGAGAAGATCATGTTGCTCCGGCCCACCGTCGATCGTAGTCTGTACCCTCATGCGCCGGCCTCACACTCCACTGCTCCTCGTGCTCAGCCTGGTGTCGCCGTACGGGCTGCGCGCACAGACCGCCTACTATCGCCACGCCGTCTTCGACAACAGCCTGCAGCCGGACTACTACTGGAGCAGCACCGCACAGGCGACGGCGCCGAGTACGCTCGAAGGGAAGAACTGGCGCCTGCCGGTCGACACGAGCCATTTTCTTTCACCGCCGAACGCGCTGCGCCTGCACTGGCAATCGCAGCCCGGCGGCGGCTGGGATGCCGAGATCCAC
>DASSIL010000176.1:0-3593 GCA_035691925.1 Gemmatimonadales bacterium | reverse complement strand
GATCGTCACCGTCCCGTTCGACGCCGCATACGAGTCGGCGGGGTTCGAGGACATGGCGCGCCGGCTGCCCGACATCACGAAGCTGCGCGAGCTGATCGGCTACCGGCCCACGCTCGACTTGGCGCAGATGCTCGAGGCTATCATTGCGCAGCAGCGCGCGGAGCTGGGGTTGGATGTGAGGCACAGGATGATCGAGCATCTGGCTATGCGGCAGGCGATTGCATGAGGCGTCGTCGGTCATCGGTAATCGGTAAAGGCACCGAAATCACCGACAACCGATAACCGATGACGTAGTCTGTCATGTCCCGCGCTTTCATCAACGAAGATGCCAGCGGCCCCGAGCCGCGCTACAACCTCCCTGACAAGAGCGACCCGAGCTACGACGCCGCGGCGGCGCGCGCGCTGATCGACGGCGCCAACGTCGGCGACTCGTACTCCGCCGAGCTGGCCACGGGCTATAAGTGGGGCGAGAAGAAGCTCGTGCCGCACGTGAAGAGGATCCTGGCGCAGGCGAAGCAAGAGGGCGATGAGAGGACTGCGCAGCTGGCGGAACGCTTCCTAAGGGCGTGACCGGTGAGCGGTTCTCTGTGTCCTGTTCACTACTCCCTATTTACTGCTCAGCGAACAAAACAAGCATGTCATCCCGAGCCGACCGCGCTGCTGAGAGCAGAGCGTGGGGCACGAACGACGGGCGGGAGGCGAGGGACCTCGGAATGCTCGCGCACAGACTGAATCCCGTCACAGTGGCAGATTCCGAGGTTCCTCGCGGCGATTGTCGCCGGTTCTCCGAGCTCAGTCGCAGTCGAGGATTCCGAGGTCCCCCGCGGCGATTGTCGCCGGCCCTCCGAGCTCAGTGGCAGTGGAAGATTCCGAGGTCCCTCGCGGCCCTCGCTGACGCTCGGGCTCGCTCGGGATGACATCCCGCTGGCTTTTAGGGGGGAAAGGAAGTGGAAGTTCCTGCGACCGCCCGACCGCCCTTTTCCGCCACTGGCCTCCGCCCTGCCAGCACCTTAACTTTAGGCGTATGGCAGACTTATCCAGTCTTTTCCAGCTTGCCCAGCAAGCCCAGGGCCGGCTGTCCGAGATCCAGACCAGACTCGCTCAAGAGACCATCACGGCGCAGGCGGGCGGGGGCATGGTGCAGGCCACGGCGGACGGGCGGGGCCAGATCCGGTCGATCAAGATCGACCCCGAGGCGCTCAAGGGCGAAGACATCGAGCTGCTCGAGGATCTGATTCTCGCGGCGGTGTCCCAGGCGCAGCAACGTGCCGCCGAGCTGTACCAGGCGGAGGTGAAGAAGCTCACCGCCGGGCTGCCGCTCCCGTTCCAGCTGCCGCTCTGACACGGCACTCGTGTCCGCGATCGAGGATCTCGTGGCAGAGCTGGCCAGGCTCCCCGGGATCGGACGCAAGACGGCGCAGCGGCTGACGTTTCACCTGCTGAAAGAGCCCCCAGAGGTGGCGGGTCGTCTGGCGGAAGCCATTCGGCGCGTACGAGAACAGGTGCAGGCGTGCGGCACCTGCGGCAATTTGTCGGACACCGACCCGTGCAGCATCTGCGCCGATCCGCGCCGCGACGCCACGCTGCTGTGCGTGGTGGAGGAGCCCGGGGACCTGACGGCGATCGAGCGTGCCGGCCAGTTCCGCGGGCGCTATCATGTGCTGGGCGGCCGTCTCTCCCCGCTCGAAGGGGTGGGACCGGAGTCGCTGCAGATCGACCGCCTCGTGGCCCGCGTGTCGAACGGCGCGGGGGTGCGCGAGGTGATCGTGGCGACCAACCCCTCGATGGAGGGGGAAGTCACCGCCACCTACCTGCAGCAGGTGCTGCGGGCGAGCGGCGTGAAGGTGACGCGCATCGCCCGTGGTCTGGCGGTGGGCAGCGAGCTCGAGTACGCCGACGGCGTCACGATCGCCCAGGCGCTCGCGGCGCGCCGCGAGATGTCCGAGACCGACTGAGCGAGGTTCCGGGATGAGTGGTGCCGCCAGCTGGTCGTTCAACGAGAGCGACTACCGGCAAATCCAGCACTACCTGCAGGGCTTCCTGCGCGATTCCAACGCGCGGTGCGCCCTGCTCGTGGACCGCACCGGTCAGCTCGTCGCCACCGTGGGCGAGCCGCCGCAGTTCGATCCCACCGCCTTCGCGTCGCTCACCGCCGCCGATTTCTCGGCCAACGACCAGCTCGCCAAGATGATCGGCGAGCCCGACTTCGCCTCGCTGGTGCACCAGGGCGAGCAGGAGTCGATGTACCTGGCCGACGTCGCCAAACGGGTGATTCTCGTCGTGCTGTTCGACCAGCGCGCCACGCTCGGCCTCGTGAAGCTCAAAGCCAAAGCCACCGTCGAGGCGCTGAACCTCGTGTTCCAGGCGATGTTCGATCGCGCGGGCGCGGCCGGCGCCGGCGAAACCAAGGGGATTCTGTCGGGAGCGGAAGACGAAATTGACAAACTCTTCGGCTGATCGGGGAACGCGCGCATGTCGATGATCAACTACGCGTCCCGCGAGATCAACTGCAAGCTCGTCTATTACGGGCCGGGGCTGGGTGGCAAGACGACGAATCTGGAACACGTCTACGGCAAGGTCGCACCCAACACGCGCGGCAAGATGATCTCGCTCGCCACCGAAACCGAGCGCACCCTGTTCTTCGACTTCCTCCCCGTCGACCTCGGCACGATCCGCGGATTCAAGACCCGGTTTCATCTGTACACCGTCCCCGGTCAGGTGTACTACAACGCGAGCCGCAAGCTGATTCTCAAGGGCGTCGACGGCATCGTGTTCGTGGCCGACAGCCAGATCGAGCGCATGGAAGCGAATGTCGAGTCGATGCAGAACCTGTACGACAACATGAGCGAGTACGGCTACGACCTGACGCGAATCCCGTTCACCATCCAGTACAACAAGCGCGATCTCCCGAACGCCGCCCCGATCCGCGACCTGCAGGCGGCGCTCAACCCCGGCTGGCCGATCGACGACCCGGCGCAGCAGAAGGTCGTCGCCGACCCGAGCCATCCCGGCGAGAACATCGTGGAAAAGGGGGAGGACGGCTGGGTCGGGCGCGCGGCCTACCACGAAGCGGTGGCGGTGCGCGGCGACGGCGTGTTCGACACGCTCAAGACGGTCTCGAAGCTCGTCCTGAAAACGCTCAGCTGAGCCGGAGGGGCGTCGCCCCGTGCGCTGGACCCTGCCCAACATCCTGACCCTCGCGCGCATCGCCCTCACCCCGGTCATTGCGCTGCTGCCGTTCATCTCCGGCTTCTGGCCCAAGGTCTTCGCCTTCGTCATCTGGCTCGCCGCCGCCCTCTCCGACGTGGTCGACGGCTACTACGCCCGCAAGTACAACCAGGTGAGTGAGCTGGGCCAGCTGCTCGACCCGATCGCCGACAAGCTGATGCTGTTCGCGATGCTGGTCCCCATTTTCTGGATCACGCGCCACCCCACCATCCTCGTGGACTACCGCATCCCCTGGTGGGGCAGCCTTCCCGTCTGGGTGCTGCTGCTGCTCGTGGGACGCGAGGTGCTGATCACCGCGTTCCGCTTCTTCGCCAAGCGCCGCGGCGTGATCATCCCCGCCATGGCCGCCGGCAAGCTCAAGGCGG
>DASSIL010000175.1:0-9355 GCA_035691925.1 Gemmatimonadales bacterium | reverse complement strand
GGCCGCCAGGCGACGCTGCGCTCGCTGCACAACAACTACCTCACCCTCCCCGTGTTGTTCGTCATGGTGAGCGGCCACTATCCGGCCACCTACGGCTCTCCCTGGGGGTGGGCGATCCTCGGCGCGCTGTTCGTGATCGGCGTGCTGGTTCGTCACTGGTTCAACCTGCGCAATGCCGGCCGGCGCAACCGCTGGCTGTTGCCGGCGGCGGTGCTGGGGCTCGGAGCACTCGCGACCGCCACGGCACCACGCGGCGGCGCGCCACCGGGCGCCGGGGCACTCGCCCCGTTCGCCGCGGTGCGCGTCGTGGTCGCGCAGCGTTGCGCGCCCTGCCACTCCAGCGCGCCGACGTATCCTGGAGTCCTCGCCGCTCCGGCCGGCGTCATGTTCGACACCCCGGCGGAGATGCACGCCAAGGCGCAGCGTATCCTCGAGCGGGCGGTGACGACGCAGACGATGCCGTTGGGGAATCTGACGGGAATCACCGCAGGGGAGCGCGACTTGCTGGGACGTTGGGTGGCGGCGGGCGCGCCGCTCCACTAGAGGGTCAGCCGGTCGCGACGTCGAGCAGCACCTTCAACACCCCAGGCCGCGCCGCGTGCTCGAACGCTTCGAGCGCTTGCCCCAGCGGATAGCGCGCCTGCACGAGAGGACCGACGTCCACGGCGCGCGACCCCAGGAGGGCGATCGCCTTGTCGAAAGGCCCGCAGCGTGATCCGATGAGCGTCAGCTCGTTGACCACCACGGCCGATGCATCGAGGGTGAGGCGGCCGGCGTAGGTGCTCTTCAGGACCAGCGTGCCCCGCGGTCGCACGGCGCGCTGCGCCAGCTCGAATCCGGACGCATCACCGGTGCACTCTACTGCAACGTCGAACGTGGCGTTGACGACTTCCGCGGCGGACAGACAGGCAATCCCGCGCCCTTCGAGCAGCGCGAGCTTGTTGCGGTGCTTCCCGACCACCCGCAGGTCGCACCCGGTGAGGGCGAGCGTCTGCGCCACGAGCTGTCCCAGCTTGCCGTCGCCGACCACCAGCACGCTGACGCCTGCCGCGACCGCCACCTGCTCCTGGATCTCGAGCGCTGCGGCCAGGGGCTCGGTGAAGACGGCTGCGTCCGTCGGCACGTCGTCCGGAACCACGTGCAGGTTTTCCGCGGGCAAACAGAGATAGTCCGCGAACGCTCCGTTGCGCCCGACGATGCCCAGCACCGTGCGACGCTCACAATGCGTCCGCCGCCCGGCGACGCAGGCGCGGCACCGACCGCACGTGGCGTTGATCTCCCCCACCACGCGCCGACCGGCGAGTGGTGATTCGCCGGTCACGACGCCGACGAACTCGTGACCGAGGATTCCCGCATACGGGTAATAGCCGCGCACCAGCTCGAGATCGGTGTTGCAGATCCCAGCCGTGAGGACGCGGATCACCGCCTCGCCGGGAGGCGGGACGGCGGGCAGGACGTCGTGGCGCAACGCGAGCCGGCGCTGCTCCAGCCAGAGGGCGTTCATCCCTCGCGCAACGCCGAGAACAGGACGCGCGCCATGACCACGCGCCGGTATTCGGCACTGGAGCGAATGTCGTCGATCGGGCTCGTGTCGTGGGCGATGGCGGGAAGCAGGGCCTCGGGCTCGCGCAGGTCGACCCCGCCAGCCAGCAAACGCTCGAGCGCCGGGCAGCGCCGGATCGTCGGCCCCATGCTCGCAGCAACGACGCGCCACCCGGCGGCCGAGCGGGTGAGGGCGAGTCCGACCTTGGCGATCGCCTGCGCTCGACGCGAACCCACCTTGTGAAACTGTTGCATCGTGTACTCGCGTCGCGGCACCCGAATCGCCACGACCAGCTGGTCGCCGGCTTTGCGCATCTGCCTATATCCCGTATAGAACTCCGCCAACGGGACCTCTTCACGCCCGCGCACCGACTCGAGCACCACACGCGCGTCGTACGCCATGAGCACCGGCACACCGTCGGCCGCCGGTGAGGCGTTGACGATGTTGCCGCCCCACGTCCCACGTGTCAGGATCTGAATCGCGCCGACGAGCCGCGCTGCCTGCACGAGGAGCGGCAGCTCCTGCGCCGCCCGTCTGTCGGCGATGACGTCCCAGTACGTGGCCAGCGCCCCGAGTTGCAGCTCGCTCTCCGACCAGCGTACTCCGCCGAGCTCGGCGAGCGCGGACAGATCCAGATAGGTCTTGTCGTGTTCGGGGGGACGAGTCGGCCAATGCACGAGGAGGTCGGTCCCCCCCGCGATCGGGACGACGCCCGGCTCGCCGGCGAGGATCGCGAGCGCATCGGTGAGGCTCGACGGTTGAAGCAGTTTCACCGTCGAGCCTGCAGGGCGGCGGCGATGCCATCGACAATGCCGTCGTAGCCGGTGCAGCGGCACAGGTTGCCGGCCAGCAGCTCCCGGACGGTGTGGGACCCGAGCAGGTCGGGGTGATCGATGATCCAGCACGCGGTCATCGCGACGCCGGGCGTGCAGGCACCGCATTGGGTCGCGCCGTGCGCGAGCAACGGGTCGAGACGAGCGCCGGGAAGCGATTCCACGGTCGCGACCCGGCGCCCACGAACCTGATAGGTGGGTACGAGGCACGAGTTCACCGGCAGCCCGTCGAGATAGACGGTGCAGGCCCCGCACTCGCCTTCGCCGCATCCCTCCTTCGTTCCCGTCAGGCCCAGTCGATAGCGCAGCGTGTCGAGCAGGCGGTCAGTGGGATCGACGTCGAGGGAGATCGGGGAGCCGTTGAGGGTGAAAGAAATCGTTAACGTTGAGTGCGGAGTGCGGAGTGCGGAATTGTTCATCGACCCACCTGCCTCAACTCCGCGTTCCGCGTTCCGTGCTCCGCGTTTTTGATGTCCGCCATCAGTCGCTCCGGCGTCAACGGAATCACGCACGGATCGGCACCGGTCGCGGCTGCCACCGCGTTGACGATCGCCGGGGCCGGACCGTCCATCGGCAGCTCGCCCAGCCCCTTCGCGCCCTGTGCTCCATACGGATACGGCGTCTCGAGGAATGCCACCCGGATGGCGGGGAGGTCGTCGCTCGTCGGGATCAGGTAGTTCGTCAGCTGGGCGTTGGCCATCGCGCCGTCCTTCCAGCGGCAATCTTCCAGCAGCGCCCAGCCGATCGCCTGCGCCACGCCCCCCTGCACCTGTCCGCGCGCCAACACCTCGTGCAGCACTTTCCCGACCTCCTGGACCGCCACGAAATCGATGACGCGCGTTTCGTAGGTCCGCAGATCGACTTCCACCTCGGCGACGTATGCTCCCCAAGCGAACGTGCCGTAGGCATCGCCACGATAGCGGACGTCGTCCCACACGACGCCAGGAGGAGGCGTGTATCTCGCCTCACCGAGCAGCTCCGCGCCGCGGTGCCCCTCGTGCCAGTGGCGGATCGCCGCGCGGACCGCGTCTCCGGTCGCTGCCTCCGCACCGAGGCGGCGCAGCAAGTCGTCACAGGCCCGTTCCACGAGGCGGCCGACGACCATCGCGGTCCGAGATGCGACCGTCGGCCCACTGTTCGGCACGCGGGCCGTGTCCGCCTCGGCGATGCGGACGTGCGCCGGATCGAGTCCGAGGCGCTGCGCGGCCAGGGCGGTGAACACGGTGAGCGTCCCTTGTCCCATTTCGATGTTGGCCGAGCGGACTTCGACCGTCCCGTCGGGGAGCCCCGCGACCACGAGGCGGGAGGCGAGCATCACCTCGCCCGAGCCGGTGAACCCGGCTCCATGATGGAAGGTGGCGATCCCTATCCCGCGACGTTTCGCGGCACTGGAGCGGTTGAAGCGCGTGTGCGCCGCTCGTTTCGCGTCGTAGTCGGCGAGCAGGAGGGCCTGCTCCAGTACCGCCCGGCGGTCGGTGCCATCGCGGATGACCTGGCCCGTCGCCGTCGATTCCTCGTCGCGCAGCAGGTTGCGGCGGCGCAGCTCGGCGGGATCGAGTCCCAGCCGGGCGGCGATCCGGTCCATGTGCCGCTCGTTGGCGAAGTGGGTTTGCGGTGCCCCGAAGCCGCGAAACGCTCCGAACGGCACCGCGTTGCTGAACATCGCGCGGCCATCCACCCGGACGTGGTCGCAGGCATACGGTCCCGCGGCATGAATGATCCCGCGCGACAGCACGACGGGAGACAACGTCACGTACGCGCCGCCATCCATCACGACCTCGATGTCCTGCGCCAGGAGCCGTCCGTCGGGAGTGACGCCCGTGCGGTGGCGCACCAGCGACGGGTGCCGCTTCGTCGTGGCCGCCATGTCTTCCCCGCGGTCGTATACGATCTTCACGGGCTTGCCGCTCTGCAATGCCAGGAGTGCGGCATGCAGGGCGATCGTCGAGGGATACTCTTCCTTGCCGCCGAACCCTCCGCCGGTCGGCGTCTGGATCACGCGCAGGCGCGTCTCGTCCCGGCCGAGCGCTTCGCGCAGCGCCTTCAGGATGTAGTAGGGACACTGCATCGAGCCGCGCACGACGAGGACGTCCCCTTCGAGTGCCGCGATCATCCCCTGTGGCTCGAGATAAAGGTGCTCCTGGGCTCCCGTTTCGTACGTCCCTTCGACCACGATCGGCGCTCCGGCGAGGCCGCGCTCCACGTCGCCCTTCGAAATGCGCAGGTGTTTGAGGATGTTGTCGGGTCCGTACTGGATCTGATTGGGCCGCGGCGTCACACGGAAGTCGAACACCGCGGGCTCCGCAGCGACCTCGATTCGAACCGCCGCCACGGCGCGCCGCAGGGCGGCACGGTCGGGGTGAGCCAGCAGCACGACCGCCTCGTGGACATGCCGCACGTACCCGGGCGCCAGCACGGGCTGATCGGACTCGATCAGCGCGATGACGTTGGGCCCTGGGACATCCCGGTAATCCACGACCGTGAATTGTGACCACTCGATATCGGGATCGAAGTGGATACGGGTAATGCGGCCGCGTGGCGCCGGGCTGCGCACCGTCGCCCCCCAGAGGAATTCCTCGAGCGGGAAATCGTCGACGTAGCACTCCCGGCCGGTGAGCTTGGCGAGTCCTTCGAGCCGCTGCACGGTGGGCGAATATACCGGCGGCGCTGGTCGACGCACCGGTACCTCGTCGGCTGGACCGGTGTAGGTAGCTTGAACGCGGAGGGCCACTCTCGAGGAGCCGCTGATGACGACGACCAGACCCACCCCCCGTGCTCGCGCCAAGACACGCACATCGGCGGGGGCATCGACCATTCAGTCGATCAACCCGACCACCGGCGAGGTGGTCGAAACGTTCACCGTGACGAGCACGCGGCAGCTGGAAACGATACTCGAACAGTCGGACCGGGCGTTTCAGGACTGGCGGCGCCGGCCCTGGAGCGAGCGAGCGCGGTTGTTGCGCGCCGCCGCCGGCGTCTTGCGGGACAAGAAGGCGAGATACGCGCGAGCCATGGCGCTCGAGATGGGCAAACCGTTGGCGCAGGGGGAGGCCGAGGCAGAGAAATGCGCGACGGTGTGCGACTATTACGCCGAGTACGGCGCGGCGTTTCTCGAGCAACAGCCGCGCGACCTGGACGGCACGGCGAGCTTTGTCCGCTTCGACCCCATCGGCCCGGTGCTCGCGATCATGCCCTGGAATTTTCCCTTCTGGCAGGTGTTCCGCTTCGCCGCGCCAGCGCTTGCGGCCGGGAACGTCGGCCTCCTGAAGCACGCGTCCAACGTCACCCGCTGCGCGCTCTTGATCGAAGAAGTGTTCCGCGATGCCGGGTTCCCCGCTGGCACCTTCCGCACCCTCGTCCTCCGCAACGCCGCCGTGGGAGAGGTCATCGCGGACGCTCGAGTCCGCGCGGTGACGCTGACGGGATCGGAGCGCGCCGGGAGCGAGGTCGCACAGCAGGCGGGGCGCCATCTCAAGAAGACCGTGCTGGAGCTGGGCGGCAGTGACGCCTTCATCGTCCTGGCGGACGCCGACCTGGCGCGCGCCGCCCGCACCGCCGCCGACGCGCGGCTCATCAACAGCGGGCAGAGCTGCATCGCCGCCAAGCGGTTCATCGTGGTCGAGGCCGTGGCGGACCGGTTCGAGGAACGGTTCGTGGCCGAGATGCGCTCGCGCGTCATGGGCGACCCGCTCGTTGCCGGTACCGCGGTCGGCCCGCAGGCGCGCATCGATCTCCGTGCCGCGCTGCACCGCCAGGTACAGCAGTCGGTGCGCCGCGGCGCTCGGCTCGCCGCCGGAGGGACCATCCCGAAGGGCGCCGGCGCGTTCTACCCGCCCACGGTGCTGCTCAACGTCCACCCGGGGATGCCGGCGTTCGACGAAGAAGTCTTCGGACCGGCCGCCGCCGTCATCCGAGCCCGCGACGAAGCGGACGCCGTCCGCCTCGCGAACGCCTCTCCCTACGGCCTCGGCGCGGCGGTCTGGACCGAGGACCGCGCCCGTGGCCGGCGCATCGCGGCGGAGCTCGATGTCGGCTGCGTCTTCGTCAACGCGCTCGTGCGCTCGGATTCCCGGCTGCCGTTCGGTGGCGTGAAGCGCTCCGGCTACGGACGCGAGCTGTCGGAATTCGGATTGCGGGAGTTCGTCAACATCAAGAGCGTCGCGGTCGCCTGAAACGGCCGCGCCGTCACCGCGCGGCAAGCCGATCCGGAGCGAGCACCACGAGCTCGCCGCGCATCATGGGGAGGTGTTGGGGCACGGTGCAGGAGAAGGCGAAGATCCCGGGCACACGCGCGATGTACGTCGTATCGATGCGCGACTGCGGCGGAAGCGGCAGGTAGAGATCGTGGAGTACAAAGGCGTGGGTGTCGTCTTCCGGATTCAGCAGGGTGAGGTGCAGCGTATCACCCGCCATGACGGTGATCGTTCCGGGAACGAACGCATAGACCTCCTTCCCCTCGAGCACCCCACCCGGGGCGAAGTCCCGCTTGAGAAATGGATACGTCGGCACGAGCTCGCGCGACAGGAGCGGCACCGTCGTAATCGTGATGTCGCGCCGCTGCGGCTTGGGCACCGCTGGAGCGACGGCGCCGCGACAGCCGAGCGTGACGGCGAGGGCGAGCAGCGCGGTACGGGTACCTGGCATGACGGTCTCCTGTTGGTAGGTGCTGAAACCGGCGCTGTCACGGCTGCGTCGTGTATAGCCCGCGCCACAACACTACATTGAACGCCCGTATGAGCGACACGGCCACCCCTGAGTTTCTCGCGCTGCACGCGGCGTTGTCTGGCCAGTACGTAGTGGAGCGCGAGCTGGGACGCGGCGGCATGGGCATCGTGTACCTCGCCCGCGACATCGCGCTCGACCGCCCGGTGGCGATCAAGCTCCTGCCCCCCACGCTCGCGACCCCCGCCCAACGCGAGCGGTTCCTCCAGGAAGCGCGCACGGCCGCTCGGCTCGCCCACCCGCACATCGTCCCGATCCACGCGGCCGAGCAGCGGGGCGACCTGGTGTTCTTCGTGATGGGCTACATCGCGGGCACGACGCTGGCCGAGCGTATCCGTGCGCAGGGGCCGCTCGACCCTCCCACGGCCACACGGGTGCTTCAGGAGGTTGCCTGGGCTCTGGCCCACGCGCACCAACACGGGGTTATCCACCGCGACATCAAGCCGGAGAACATCCTGCTGGAGCGGGGCAGCGGGCGGGCGCTCGTGACCGACTTCGGCATCGCCCGCGTCGCGGACGCCGCCTCGTCCGGACCGCAGCGCGTTGTCGGAACCGCTCGCTTCATGTCTCCCGAACAGGCGGCGGGCGCGTCCATCGATGGCCGCAGTGATCTCTACTCGCTCGGCGTCACGGCGTTCTTCTCGCTGACGGGACGGCTTCCCTTCGACGCCGCCGATGCTCAGGGTGTGCTGCTGCAGCGGGAGACGATGCCCGCGCCCCCCATCGCATCGCTACGGTCGGGGCTGCCGCCCGCGCTCTCCATGGCGATCGACCGT
This sequence comes from Gemmatimonadales bacterium, assembly GCA_035691925.1. Taxonomy (GTDB): domain Bacteria; phylum Gemmatimonadota; class Gemmatimonadetes; order Gemmatimonadales; family GWC2-71-9; genus DASTHG01. Next base: position 1,481 of record DASSIL010000175.1, on the reverse strand, counting down.
TGCCTCGCCAAAGAGCCCGCGGACCGCCTGGCCTCCGCCGCGGATCTCGCGGACGCGGTGGCCGTGGCAGGTGAGCGGAGCAGCACTCCCGCTATCCTGCAGCGTATCGCGCGCGAAGTCTCGGCCTTTGCGGTCGATCTCACCGGGTATGGAACGCTGGCGACGGTCGCCATTGTCGTCGAGCTCATCAAGGGTGGCGACTTCTTCGGCATGCGGCGCGTGTACACGTTGACGCTGTCCCTGGTCCTCGTCGCCCTGACGGCACTGCGCGGGATGTCGCTTTCACGCCTCGTGCGCGAGGCTGTGGTCGAAGGGTGGGAGGAACGGGATCTCGCCGCGGCGATCGAGCGTGAGGCCCGACGCAGAGCCGCCACGACCTCCTTGCCGCGGCCGGGACGTCTGACCGGGGCGACCATCTATCTCGCCGGGGTCGCCGCACTGGTAGCGTACTGGCTTGGTCCCAAGGAGCTCAGTCTCAACACGCTCGAAGGACCACTCGCCTGGGCGATCGAGCTCGTCGGCCTCATCGCGCCGGTCGCGTGGGGACGCTGGTTCGGCGCACGGCTGGAGGCGCCCTACAGCGGACGACCCGGCTTGTTCAGCCGGCTCGTGGTGAAGTTCAAGCTCAAGGGGTTCTTCCTGTTGGCCCGGCTGCGGCGCAAGCCCAAGGCGCCCACGGCCATTCTCTCCGATCAACACACGGAGGTGGTGATCGCCGGCGCCGCACGTGACATCCTGCGCGCCCTCCCGAATCCGGACCGTCGCCTGCCAGGCGTCGAGCGGCTGCTCGTCCGGCTCGAGACCGATGCGGCTGCGTTGCGGCGCCGGCTCGGCGAGCTGGACGAAGCGGCCGCGCATCTCGGGGGCAGCGCCTCGCCACGGCGCGACGAGGTGGCGCGCGATCTCGAGGCCGCGCGCCGCACAGCGGTCGAACGCCTGGGCACCACCGTGAACGCCATGGAGAATCTGCGACTCGATCTGCTGCGCATTCAGGTCGGTCTCACGCACCAGGACCGCCTGACCGAAGATCTCGACGCGCTGCAGGATCTGTCCGCCCGAGTGGACGCGGAGCTCGAGTTCGAGGATTGAACGCAGGCGGGCGGCCCCGTCGGAGCCGCCCGCGGATGCAACTTGACGACCGCGCACTACTGCTCGTTTTCGTTCCAGTCCCGGATCTGCTGCTCGAACTGCTGTGCCAGCACCTTGAGATCCAGCGTCGGCGTATTGGGATCCTCCTTCAACGACTGCACGCGCTGCAGGTTGTTCGACGCCTTGCTGAACGTGCTGTCGATCGTCACCGCCGAGCGATAGGCGTCCGCCGCGGCGTTGAAATGCCCGGTGCGCTCGAGCGCCATGCCGAGGTTGTTCTGGAACGTCGCCACCCCGGGCTCGAGCTGCACCGCGCGAGCAAGCGGCCGCAGCGCGTCGTCGAACGCTCCCTGATGAATCAACGACAGGCCGAGGTTGTTCATCGACCAGAC
>DASSIL010000174.1:0-2027 GCA_035691925.1 Gemmatimonadales bacterium | reverse complement strand
AACGTGTTCGTCACCGACGGCGCATGCATGACGTCAACCGGGAACCAGAGTCCCTCGATCCTGTACATGGCGTTGACCGCACGCGCGGTGAACCACGCCGTGGATGAGATGAAACGGAGGAATCTGTGAATCGACGCGACGCCCTCAAGACCGCTGGCCTGGTCGCCGGCGGCGCGCTCCTCGCGTCCAGTGGAATCCTGGAGGCATGCCGCACCGGCCGCGCTCAGGGCTCACGCGTCCTCTCGGACGAGGATCAGGCGCTGGCAGAAGAAATCGCCGACACCTTGCTCCCCACGACTGCCGGCTCACCAGGGGCGAAGGCGGCGGGCACGGGCGCGGCGATGAACCTCATTCTGACCGACTGCTACAAGCCGGAAGAGCAGCACGCGTTCCGCGAGGGGCTCGAGCGCTTTCGCGCCGAGAACTTCCTCGAGCGCTCGCGTGCGGACCGCGAGACGTTCGTGCGCTCGGTTGGCAGGCAAGCGTGGTTCCAGCCGGTGCGTGATCTCGCACTCGGCGCGTACTTCTCGTCCGAGATCGGGATGACGCAGGCGCTCCGCTACGTGCGGGTGCCGGGGAAGTTCGTAGGCTGCATGCCGCTGGAGCCCGGCCAGCCTGCTTGGGGCTAGGGAACAAACACGACGGGGCGCCTCCGCGCGTCGCTGGCGTTACTTCGTGCCGAGTCTAGCCAGCAGTGCCGCGGCGCGCGGGTCCTTCCGCAGCCTGTCATAGCGCGGGGCCAGCGGGAACTGCACGAGCCAGACGTCATGCCGGTCGATCGCCTGGGCAAGGAGCGCCACCGCCGCCTCGTGGTCGCCCAGCTCCTCGAGTGCCGCGGCGGTGGCTCCAGTGGGCGGAATCCGGCCGCCCGATTGCGCCCGCATCGCCTCGAGCACGGCACGCGCCTCCCTGGCCCGGCCCGCTCGAGCATAGGCGTAGGCGAGCATGCCGTGGGCCTCTTCCGGACGGCCCGCGGGGAGCGTCGCGATATGGCGCTCGAGCAGGGCCACGGCCTGCGTAACCTGCCCCGTGGCTAACAGGACGTTCTCCCGCTGTTGCCATGCCAGCATGAATGTCGAATCGAGCGCCATGGTGGCACTGGCCTCAGAATCCGCTGCTGCGAAGCGACGCTCCGACAAGTAGACCTGGGCTTCCCACTGCCTCGCGATCAGCGAGGCGGGCTCGAGCCGGCGCGCCCGCGCAATCCGCTCGTGCGCGGTGCGGAAGTCGCCCAACCGATTGGCCAGGAGCCCGTACCAGCCCCACGTCGTGGCCACTGTGGAGTCGAGCGCCACGGCGCGGCGGAAGCTCTCTTCAGCCCGGCTCAACTCGCCCAGCAAGGAGTATCCGTACCCCAAGGCGGTGTACGATTCGGCGATGGTCGAGTCCATCGCGATCGCACGCTCGGCCGCGGCGACGGCCCGGGTCACGATCGGGGTGGTGCTGTCCTGCACGTACGCGGGGAGGACGGCCAGGGCCATCGCCAACGAGGCTTCGGCGCGGGCGTAGGTCGGATCCCGCGCCGCGGCGCGCTCGAACAGCGCAATCGATTGGTTCAGGGTTCGGGCCGTGCGCCGGTTGAACAGCACCTGCCCCTGCAGGAACAGGGCGTGGGCCTCAGGATCATTGGTCTCCGCCCTCGTCGGCGCGGCGGACGGCGCGCGGCCCAACGACCCAAGCAGCGTGTCGGCCACGGTTCGCGCGATCTCATCCTGCACCGCGAACACATTCGCCAGCGGCCGGTCGTACTTCTCGGTCCAGCGAACCGCCCCGTCCGCCGCCGAGACCAGGGTGACGTTGATCCGCACCTGGCCGGCGGCGCGCTGGACCGTGCCGGTGAGCAGCGAATTGACGCCGAGTTCCCGGGCAATGGCGCGCTCGTCGAGTCCCTTGGCCTGGAGCGCCCCGGCGCTCACCCGCCCGATGACGCGCACGCCGGCCTTGGCCAGCGCCCGGGTGATTTCCTCTGAGAGCCCGATGCCGAAGTAGTCGTCGGCCTGGTCGCCGCTCAGGTTGGCGAGCGGCAG
>DASSIL010000173.1:0-10623 GCA_035691925.1 Gemmatimonadales bacterium | reverse complement strand
GTTGTACGAGGAGGCGGACGCGGGACTCGATCGACGCATCCGCGAGCTGATCGAGAAGGCGAAGGACCTCGATCTCTTCGGCGAACGCATCGGTCTCACGACGCGGGAATGGGCCCTGCTGCGCCGATTGCGGCGTACGCGACTCGAGCTGCGCCGCGCCGCACGCCGCATGGCGCGGGAGGGCGGCACACCCTTCTTCAGTATGGAATCGCATTTCGGCGATGTGCTGACTCAGGGCGGTTTCGACGTCGTCCTCGGCAATCCCCCCTGGGTTCGCTCGGAGCGCCTCCCGGCGCGCGTGCGGGAGACGCTCGCCGAGCGCTATATGCTGTGGCGCCCCGCTCCAGGACCGTTCGCGCACTTTCCCGATATCGCCGTGGCGTTCTGCGAGCGCGCCCTCGAGCTCCTTGCGACGGGCGGCGTCATGGCGCTGCTCGTGCCCGCCAAGATCGCGACGGCCGGCTACGCCGAACCGCTACGGCGCCATCTCGCGCTGCGCTGCACCACGACCGTCGTCGCGCCGTTGGACGAGACGGTCGCCACCAGCTTCGGAGCGGCGGTGTATCCGATGGCCCTCATCGCCGCACGGGTAGAGCCCGACGCCGCCGCCGTGACGGAGACGCGGCTGGGACCGGCGGACCCGGCGCATCAGATCTCACAGCGCGTATTGCAGTCGGATGGCCCCTGGGTGTTGCAGCCCGACGCCGCGGCGGTCGCCCGGCGCCTGGAGCGGGAGTGCGCGCCGCTCATGCGCCAGTGGGCGCCGCAGCTGGGCGTAAAGACCGGGGCGGATGCCGTGTTCCTCGTCGCCGAGCAGTTACCCGGGACCCGGCCCGCAGCGCGGGGGCGGGACATCGACCGCTGGGAGGTGAAACCGCGGCGCCACCTGCTCTGGACGCACGACGCCGCGGGCAGCCCGCTCACCGATCTGCCCGAGGCCATGGCCGCCCGCCTCGCGCCCCACGCCGACCAGCTGCGCCGTCGCACCGATTATCGCAGCGGACCGGTCTGGCAACTGTTTCGCATCGGGCTCGCGCTCGCCCGGCACCGCGTGCTCTGGGTCGACCTGGCGCGGGAGATTCTCGCCGTCGTCCCGCCTCCCGACATCGTCCCGCTCAACACCGTGTACGGCATCGCCACCCGCACCGCCGCCGACGCGCACGCCCTCGCCGCGCTGCTCAATACGCGCTGGTGCACTGCCCTGGCGCGCCTCGCAGCAGATCCGGCGCGCGGCGGGTTTCGTCGCTTCAACGCGCGCGTGATCGGAAGCCTTCCACTGCCCGCCACGAGCCCCGCGCCGTGGTCGAGGCTGGCCGAGCTGGGCCGGCAGCGTGAACCGGCGGACGCCCTCGTGGGAGAGTTGTATGGCCTCGATGCCCGGGACCAGCGGGCTCTGCTGGGGCTCGCCCCGAATCCTCGCTGAGACGCTCGCGGCCCCCAGCGAGCCGCTCGCGCTGCTCGTGGACCCGCTCGTTTCCGTCCCGGCGGCCGACGCCTGCCGGCTCGCCGCCCGGGCCCTGCTCGACCTCTCCCAGGAGCCCGCCGCGGCGCCGCCGTGGCTCGCCCGTCATCAGGTACGGGCATTTGCCCGCATTCTCGCCATCGTCTGGCGATTCGGCGGCGCCGTGCTGGCCGATGCAGTCGGCTCGGGGAAGTCCTACATCGCCCTCGCGGTCGCGCACGCCGCGGCGGCGCCGCTCGTCCTCGTCGTCCCGGCGGTACTGGTCGACCAGTGGCGGGCCCTGCTCGGGCAGTTCTCGCTGTCGGCGCGGATCGAGACGCATGAGCGTCTGAGCCGCGACCGGCGGTCGTTACGGGGTTTCGCGCCAGGATCGATCGTCATCGTCGACGAGGCCCACCACTTTCGTAACGCACAGACGCGACGGTACGCCGCACTGGCACGCCTCATCGTGCACCATCGCGTGCTGCTCGTCACGGCGACTCCGATCCACAACCGACCCGCCGACCTGCTTCATATGCTGCGGCTCTTCCTGCGCGACGACGCGCTCGTCGCGTTCGGCGTTCCGTCGTTGACGGTCGCAGCGCGAGAACCGCATCTTGGCTCCGCGGTCCACGCTGCGGTCGCCCGCATCGTCGTGGCACGCTCGCGACGGACTGTCGCCCACGGGTGGGACGGGAAGCGATTCCCGGCGCGGGAAGAGGGGTGCGTGATTCGCGCCGCCCCCGCGCCGCCGGCGACCCTCGAGACGCTGATCGACGGCGTGAAGCGATTGCGGCCACCGGGAGCCGCCGCGCTCCATCGGCTCACGCTGCTGCGTCGACTCGCGTCGAGCGTTCCTGCGCTGCGCCAGAGTCTGCGGCGCTATGAAGCGTTTCGCACCCTCGCCCGTGACGCGGCGCTGGCGCAGCGGCGGCTCACTCCCCGGGAGTTCCGTCGCGCCTTCGCCATGGATGACGATGCCGACCTGCAGCTCGCGTTTCTGCCGCTGCTGCTCGAAGCCGGCGTCACCGTCGACGACGACGCTGAGGATCTGGCGCTCGTGCGCAGCTTGCTCGATGTCGCGCGCGCGGGGCCCGACCCGAAGGCGGAGGCGTTGGCCGGCCATCTCGAGCGGTGTGAAGGCAAGACCATCGTGTTCGCGCAGGCCGCCGCGACCGTACAACACCTGCGCCGATACCTGCCGCGGTCGCTGCGGGTCGCCGTACTCTGCGGCGCGGCGGGCTGGCTTGGCGCCGATCGCGCGTCCCGCGTCGACGTGCTCGCCGCCTTCGCCCCGCGCTCGCTCGGCGTCGCGCCGCCACCGGAGCGGGAGCAGGTGGACGTGCTGCTCGCCACCGACCTGATCGGCGAGGGCCTGAACCTGCACGACGCCCGGCGCGTGATCCATTACGACCTCCCCTGGAGTCCCGCACGACTCGCGCAACGCGTCGGGCGCATCGATCGGCTGGGGTCGCCCCACGCCAGGATCGAAACCGTGTCGTTCCTCCCGGAGGAGCCGCTCGCCGAGGCCCAGGACATCGAAGCCCGACTCACCGCCAAGGTGGCGTTGCAGATCAGCGGTGGTGCCGCGCAGATCGAGACGACATCCGGCGGACGGAGCGGCAACGCACCGTTCGATTGGTGCGACCGCCTGCAGCGACTCGCTGCGGGAGCACCCCTTCTGACCCCTGCAGGGGTGCGCTCGGCGGTCACCGCGCCACGTGACGGGGTCGTGCTGGTGATCGCTCTCGGGCCCGATGTCGAGGCGATCGTCGTCGAAGACGGCGTTGCGCGAGCCGATCCCGACCGCGCCGCTACCCTGCTCGAGCTGGCCGCTGATGCTCCGGCGGCAGTCGGCGACGGGGCCGCCATCTCGGAGGCGATGCAGGCGGCGGCGGCGATCGTTCGTGCCCGGCTGGGCGACATCGCCGCCGCCCGCTGGCGGGCGGCCGACCGCGACCGGCCCGGCCGGCGGCTCATCCCGATGGTCCTGGCGGCGGCCCGGCGGGCCGCGCGGAGCGGCAATGGGGAACGCCTGGCGCGGCTCGATGGCCTGGTAGCCCGCCTGACCGGGGGACTGACCGCCGGAGAGGGCCTGCTGCTCGATGATCTCGTCGCCGGTCACCGGCCGCTCGAGGTCACTCATCTCCTCGCCTGGCATGCCGGGCTCTCGCCGGTCGCGGCGTCGGCCGAAGCGCCGATCCCCCGCCTTGTAGCGGCGATTCGTCTGGCCCGCGGTCACCGGGGCCAGCAGTGACGCCCTTTTCGTCGGCACGGGTTGTCACGATTCGGTCATCGGGGACACTTTTATGGGCCATGCGACACCCTACGCTGCCCCTGCGGGCCTACATCGATCGCCTTCGCGCCCTCTACGGCCGCCCCAAGCGGCCCATCCCGAGCGGCCCCTTCGAGTGGATCATCTGGGAGCACGTCGCTGTCGTGCCCGACGACGAGCAGCGCGCCCTCGTCTTCCGCACGCTGCGCCAGAAGATCGGCACGACGCCCCAGGCCATCCTGCGCACTCCGAAGCCGAAGATGCTCGAGCTCTTGGCACCGGGAGGCCCGAACGGTGGTGCGCGGCTCGCCAAGCTGCGCGAGGCGGCCGAATTGATGATCGAAATCGGCCTCGCCCGGGTGCGGACGCTGGTGCGGGAGTCACCCGTGGAGGCCAAGAAACTGTTGAAGCGGTTCAAGGGAATCGGGGAAACGGGCGCCGACCGGGTGCTCCTGTTTTGCCGCACCCAGGCCACGCTCGCCCCCGAAGCGAACGGGCTGCGCGTGTTGCAGCGGATCGGATACGGAAAACCGGGAGCGACGGGGACGGCGGCCTATCACTCGGTGGAGGAGGCGCTGGCTCCCGAGCTGCCCCGCGACTACAACTGGCTGATCCAGGCGCACCAGCTCCTGCGCCACCACGGACAGGAGACCTGCCGCTCCACGCCGCGGTGCGATGTCTGCCCGCTGGCACCCGATTGCGCCTGGTTCCGGCGCAGCGGCGGCCGGTGATCCGGTGTCGTTCGGGACGTTTCTCTTCGACCTCGATGGGACGCTGATCGATTCGATCGAGCTGATTCTGCGCTCGTATCGCCATACGATGCGCGCCCACCGCGGCTACGAACCCCCTGACGACATCTGGATGGAAGGCCTTGGCACCCCGCTGTGGGTGCAGTTCCGCCTGTGGAGCGACGACGAATCCGAGATCAAGGCGATGGTGGAGACCTATCGCGAATACAACCTCGCGCATCACGACGAGCTGGTGCGGCCCTATGACGGCGTCGTGGAGCAGGTGCGGCGGCTCGATGCCGGCGGCAAGACCCTCGGCCTGGTCACGAGCAAGATGCGCGGCGGCGCGCTGCGGGGCTTGCGGGTGGCGGGGCTGGAAGAGGCATTCGACGTCGTCGTGGGGTCGGATGACGTGTCGCGTCCCAAGCCGCATCCCGAGCCCGTGCTGATGGCGCTCGCGCAGGCCGGCAGGCCGGCGTCCGATGCCGTGTTCATCGGAGACTCGCGTCACGACATCGAGTGCGGCCGCGCCGCCGGCGTGAAGACCGCGGCGGTGCTGTGGGGACCGTTCGATCGCGAGCATCTCGAGGATCTCGATCCCGATTACTGGCTGGAACAACCTCAGGATATCGCGTCCCTCGTCTGATGCCCTTCGTCACCTTCGATCTCGAGCGCTGGCAGAGCACCTGGGAGAACCGGGTGCGCTACAATCTGTCGGAGTCCGGCGTGCACCCGTTGAGCGTGCGCGAGCTGCTCGCCCTCGCCCAGGCCGCCGCCGACCCGCTGCTCGACGTCCGGCTGGGCTACAGCCAGTCGAACGGCACGGACGCCCTGCGCGAGCGGATCGCGGCGCTCTACCCGGGAGCGACGCCCGACCAGGTGCTCGTCACAAACGGCAGCGCCGAGGCGAACTACGTCGCGGCGTTGCGGGTGATCGAGCCGGGCGACCAGGTCGCGATGCTGCTGCCCAATTACCTGCAGCTGTGGGGTCACGTGCAAAATCTCGGCGCGCAGGTGCGCGCCTTCCGGCTGCACGAAGAACGCGGGTGGGCACCAGATCCGGCGGAGATTCGTGCGGCGATCGCGCCGGGGACGAAACTCGTCGTCGTGACGAATCCCCACAATCCGACGGGGCACATCCTCGCCGAGCCGATGCGTCGCGCGATCATCGACCGCACCGCGGAGGTGGGCGCCTGGCTGCTCGCCGACGAGGTGTACATGGGCGCCGAGCGCGACGGCAATACGACGGCATCCTTCTGGGGAAGCTACGACCGGCTGATCTGCGTGGCGGGACTCTCGAAGGCGTACGGGCTCCCGGGGCTGCGAATCGGCTGGCTCGTGGGGCCGGCGCCACTCGTGGCGGACGCATGGGCGCGCCACGACTACACGACGATCGGTCCTTCCGGGGCGAGCGACCATCTCGCCACGCTGGCGCTGCAGCCCGCCGTGCGAGAGCGCCTGCTCGCCCGCACCCGCGGGATTCTGCGCGACAACTATCCCGTGCTGGAGCAATGGCTCCAGAGCTTCGGGCCGACATTCAGCTGGGTGCCGCCGCAAGCGGGAGCGATCTGCTGGGTGCGCTACCGGCCGGCTATGGATGGCGAGGTGTTGGTCGAGCGCGTCCGCTCCGCACAAAGCGTGCTGCTCGTGCCGGGCGAGCACTTCGGGATGCCGGGGTTTCTGCGCTTCGGATTCGGGAACGAGCTCTCCGAGCTGCGCGCGGCGCTGGCGGCGACGGCGACCGGCTTGAGGCCGGCACTGGGCGACTGACGTGCGGGTCGTCCCGCTCGAGGAGTTCCGCGACAAGATCACCCTGGCGGCGGCCATCGCGGCAGTGGAGCGCGGCTTCAAGGCGCTGGCGCTGGGCCAGGCAACCTTGCCCGAGCCGATGGCGATGGAGCGGGCCCGGCCCACCGCGTCGATTCACGTCAAAGGCGCGCAGCTCACCGGCGGCCGCTTCATCGTCCTCAAGGTGGCGACGGGGTTCCCCGCAAACGTCGAGCGCGGCAAACCGGCCGGCGACGGTGTGTTTCTGCTGCTGGACGCCAACACCGGCGCCCCCGCGCTGGTGCTCGAAGAGCACGGCTACCTCACCGATCTGCGCACCGCTGCGGCGATCGCGCTCACGCTCAAGCACCTCGCGCCGATCGATGCCCGCACCGCGCTGCTGGTCGGCGCCGGCGGGCTCGCCCGACTCACCGCGCGTGCCATCCTCGCCCAGCGACAGCTCGACCGGCTCACCTTCTGGAACCGCACGTTCGAGAAAGCCGAAGCGCTGTCCCGCGAGTTCGCCGGGGTCGTGCCGACGCGCATCGCCCCTGCTCTGGAATCAGCGGTGCGTGATCATCGCATCATCGTCTGCATCACCGCGAGCACCACGCCGCTCATCAAGGCGGCGTGGGTGGCGCGTGGCACTCACATCACCTCCGCGGGCACCGACAGTCCCGACAAGGTCGAGCTCGAGCCCGCCCTGCTGGCCAAAGCCGACAAGCTCTTCGCCGACCGGGTGGTGCAGGCGGAGCGGTTCGGCAACCTGCACCACGCCATCGCCGCGGGAGCCGTGACGCGGCGCAAAGTCACCGGCGAGCTCGGCGATCTCGTCGCGGGGCGGCTGCTCGGCCGGGAGCTGCCGCACGAGATCACGATCGCCGACCTCACGGGCGTCGGCGTGCAGGACGCCGCGATCGCGGAAGCCGTGGTGGCGGTACTGGGGCTATGAAGACCGCCGGACGGGGACGCGAGGGCGTGCGCTACGCGATCGAGGAGATGACCGAGCTGCGGGGGCTGACGCTCAGGCTCGACTGAGCGCGATCGCTAGCGATTGAACGCGTGGACGAGGACGTAGGCGAGCCCGGCGATCCCCGCCGCCGCCGGGATCGTCAGGATCCACGCCCACACGATCCGTCCCGCCACCCCCCAGCGTACCGCCGAGAAGCGCTGCGCTGCTCCCACGCCGGTGATGGCGCCGGTGATCGTGTGCGTGGTGCTCACGGGTATGCCGAAATGTGACGCCAGCGAAATCGTCAGCGCGCCGGCGGTCTCGGCGCAGAAGCCGCCGAACGGTTTGAGCTTGGTGAGCCGCTGGCCCATCGTCTTTACGATGCGCCAACCGCCCGCCATCGTGCCCAGCGCGATCGCCGTGTAGGCGAGGAACACGACCCACACCGGGATGTGGTCGGTCGTCGTCACGTGCAGCGCCGAGACGTTCACCTGCTGGAGCGACGCCTGTTCGGCGAACAGCAGCCCCACGATGATCCCCATCGTCTTCTGAGAGTCGTTGCTGCCGTGCGAGAGCGACATGCTCGCCGCAGAGAGGAGCTGCAACAGCCGGAACGCCTTATCCACGCGTCGCGGCAGCGAGCGACGCAGTGTCCAGGAGAGCGCCACGACGAGGAGGAACGACACCAGCATACCAAGCAGCGGCGATACGACGATGAAGATCAGCGTCAACACCCACTTCCCCGGCCAGACGACGGCCGAGATGCCGACCTTGGCGATCGCGGCGCCGGCGTAGCCGCCGATCAGGGCGTGCGAAGAGGACGACGGGAGCCCCGCGTACCAGGTGATGAGGTTCCACGTGATCGCGCCGAGCAGGCCGGCGAGGACGACGTTCGCGTCGACGATGGTCGGGTTGACGATGCCGCTGGCGATGCTCTTGGCGACGGCGGTCCCGAACAGAAAAACGGCGACGAAGTTGAAGAACGCCGCCCACACGACGGCGGCGGTAGGGCTGAGCACGCGGGTCGAGACGACCGTCGCGATCGAGTTCGCGCTGTCGTGAAATCCGTTGATGAAATCGAACACCAGGGCGATCAGGACGATCCCCAGGATGAACAGGACGTGGCCGCTCATCAGGCGTGTTTCAGCGCGATGGATTCGACGACGTTCGCCACGTCCTCCGCTTCGTCGAGCGTGCGCTCGAGGTTGTCGTAGATCTCCTTCCACTTCACGAGCTCGATCGCGTTCGTCTCTTTCTCGAACAGCTGCCCCAGCGCGTCGTGATAGATGGCATCGCCCTCTTCTTCCAACCGCTTCGCATCGACGCAGTACTTGATGACGTCGTCGCCCTTCTTCAGACGCCCGACCGCTTCTCCGAGGACCGCGGTCATGCGGCCGATGACTTCAGTGAGCAAGTGGACGCCCTGGGGTGAGATCCCGAGGTGGAAGATCTGAGCGCGGCGGGCGGTCCCGTCGATGGTGTCGATCACGTCGTCGAGATCGGAGGCGAGCTGGTGGATGTCTTCGCGATCGAGCGGCGTGATGAACGTGCGGTCGAGCCGGTTCACGACTTCGTGCGTGACCTGGTCGCACTCATGCTCGAGGCGCTTGATGGCCTCGACGATCGGGGTACGCCGCTCGGGGGGGGCTTCGAACAGCTCGCGCAGCCTGCCGGCCGCTTCATGGTTGCGTTTGGCGACCTCCACAAAGAGGTCGAAGAACTCTTCCTCGCGCGGCAGCAGTCGCAGCGGCACGGTAACCCTCGACGGTGGAGAGTGACGGTCAGAGCGGGCGTACAAGAATAGCGAGACGATGGGACCGCCACTAGGTTAGCTGACCTTCCTCAGAGCGACCTCGCGGATGGCTACGGCGCAGCAACCGCAAACCGAGTTCGTCCGGGCCATCTCGCGCTGGGACGCCACCGCCCTCGCGGTCGGCTCGATGATCGGATCCGGCATCTTCATCGTCTCCGCCGAGATCGTGCGCGAGGTCCACGCCCCCGGGTACCTGCTCCTCGTGTGGGCGCTCACCGGCGGCGTGACGCTGATCGGCACGCTCACGTACGGCGAGCTGTCGGCGATGTATCCGCATGCCGGCGGCCAGTATGTGTACCTGCGCGAAGCGATCTCCCCGTTGTTCGGCTACTTGTACGGGTGGACGCTGTTTGTCGTCATTCAGACCGGGACGATCGCCGCCGTGGCGGTCGCCTTCGCCCGCTTCACGTCCGTCTTCTGGCCCGCCCTGCGGCCCGACGTCTTCGCCGGCTGGGGCGGAACGATCACGTTGCCGCAGCCGATCGGCGCCATCGTGGTCGGCGTGTCGCCGCAGCGCCTGTTGGCGATCGGGTCGGTGGCGGTGCTGACGGCGATCAACGTGCGCGGCGTGCGGACCGCGACCGCCATCCAGACGACGTTCACCGCGATCAAGGCGGCGAGTCTCGCCATGCTGATTCTGCTCGGCATCACGATCGGCCGGCACGCCGCTGCGGTGGCAGCGAACTTCGGCGGGCATTTTCTCGACACCGGCGGCATTCCGGTCGGCGCGACGGCGATCGGCGCCGCGATGGTCGGCTCGCTCTTCTCGATGGATGCGTGGAACAACGTCGGGTTCGCCGCGAGCGAGATGAAGAACCCGAAACGCGACCTGCCGTTCGCCATGACGATCGGCGTCCTCATCGTGACGGGTCTGTACCTGCTGGCCAACGTCGCCTATCTGAGCGTCCTCCCCTCCTCCGCTATCGCCACGGCGCCGCAGGATCGGGTCGGGACAGCCGCCCTCGAAGCGATCCTCGGCACGCCGGGGCGCTACCTCATGGCGGCGGCGATCATGATCTCGACGTTCGGCTGCAATAACGGGCTGATCCTGTCGGGCGCGCGCGTCTACTACGCCATGGCGCGCGACAATCTGTTCTTCCATTCCGCGGGGCGCCTGCACCCGCGCTACAAGACGCCCAGTGCGGCGCTGGTCGTGCAGGCGATCTGGACCTCGCTGCTCTGCTTGTCGGGGACGTACACCCAGCTGCTCAATTTCGTGATCTTCGCGGCGATCCTGTTCTACCTGCTGACGACGGTGGGACTCTTCGCCCTGCGCGTCAAACGCCCCGAAGCCGAGCGGCCGCTCGTCGCCCCGGGCTATCCCTGGCTCCCTGGCGCCTATGTGGCGCTGACGGGGCTGATCGCCGTTTCACTCCTCGTCGTGCACACGACCCGGACATACGCCGGGCTGGGATTACTGCTCGTATTGCTGGGCGTACCGGTGTACTACGTCTGGAGACGTATGGTTCGATAACCCATCGAGGAGTCATGCGGACGATCGCTGCGGCCTCATGTGCCGTCATCCTGGCGGCCTGCCTCCACAACGAAGGGCCGTCCACCAGCGGCCCGCTCTTCGCCACCACGACGATCGACTCAACAGTCGGCACCGCCACGACGACATCGCTCGTGGTGGACGTGTCGCAGCAT
>DASSIL010000172.1:0-3126 GCA_035691925.1 Gemmatimonadales bacterium | reverse complement strand
GGCAGCGCTGTCCCAGGAGCACGGCGTGGTGCGCGGCTCGCGCCGGGCGCTGCGCGAGCTGAAGGTCGGCGACCGGATCGAGATCGTGCCGAATCACTCGTGTCTCACCGTCGCCAATTTCGACGACTACCACGTGATGCGAGAAGGGCGAGAGATAGATCGGTGGCCAATAAGGCGTGAGAGGTAAGAGGTAAGAGGTAAGAGGTAAGAGGTGAGAGGTAAGAGGTAAGAGGTAAGAGGTGAGAGGTGAGGAGTGACCTCTCACTTCTCACCTCTCACTTCTCACGCCTTCTGATATTCGTGGAGGCTCCATGACGCGCATCGTCGTTCGACATATCGTGCTGGCATTTCTGCCGCTCGCCATCGGCATCGGGGCCGGGTGGGTGTTCATCAATCAACAGCCGTCGTGCGGCAGTCTCGTCGGGCCGCTGTTCGCCGCCAAGTGCGGGCGGAGGCTGGTGCAGTACCAGTTGTGGTTCCAGACGATGGGGACGGGTGTGGGGGCGGCGCTGGTGGCGTCGCTGGGGATCTGGCTGGAGCGGCGGCGGGTGCGGAAGGCACAGAGCGCTATACGGGGACCGCTGGGCGAGCCGGCACCGGAAACGCCGGCCTGATGGCGGGCGATACGACGGCGGTCGATAAGGCGGCGGACGATAAGGCGGCGGTCATGACCGCTGCTTCACCGACCGCCGCTTCACCGACCGCCGCTTCACCGACCGCCGGTTCCTCGATATCGCGATGGGTTCACTTGCGGAAGTATCTTACCTGCTGCACGTCGCTCGCAAACTGGAGTACATGACCGAGGAACAGTGGGGGGAGCTGGACACTATGCGATCCGGTGCCGGAAAACTCACGTGGCGTCTGTACCAGGCGATCAGTAAGCGCGTCAAACCGACCGCCTGACCGCCGCCTCATCGACCGCCCGACCGCCGCTGCATCGACCGCCCGACCGCCTATGAGCTTCTCCATCGAACCCGCCCAGGCCGCCGATCTCCCGGGCATCCTCGACCTGCTCGCGTCGCACCGGCTGCCGCAGGCGGAGGTCGAACGGCACATCGACAACGCCATCGTGGCACGAGAGGGAGGGCGCATCGCCGGGTGCGCGGTAGTCGAGACCTACGAGTCCGCTGGTCTGTTACGCTCGGTGGCCGTGGCACAGTCGCAACGCGGCTTGGGGCTCGGGATTCGCCTAACGGAGGCGGCGATTGAACTGGCCCGGGCCCGGGGAATAGAGGCACTCTATTTGCTAACTGAAACGGCCGCGGAGTTTTTCCCGCGCTTCGGATTCCGCCCCATCCCCCGCGACGAGGTGGCCCCTGCCGTGCGGCAGTCGATCGAGTTCACGCGCGCCTGTCCCGCCAGCGCGTTGGCAATGGTAAAGGACCTGTAGCGTGCAGGAGCGCCCCTACTGGCTCGAGGTGTCGCCCCGCCCCGCAGCCGTGGGACGGGCGGAGCTGCCGCAGCGCACCGACGTCGCCGTGATCGGCGGCGGCTACACCGGCATCTCGGCGGCGCGCGTGCTCGCCGGCGCCGGCGCCCAGGTCACGGTGATCGAGCGCAGCCTGCTCGGCGCCGGCGCCTCGACGCGCAACGCCGGCATGGTGCTGCCGGGGTTCCGGCGCGGGGCCCAGTCGCTCGTCACGTCGCTCGGCGCGGTGCGCGCCCGGGAGCTGTTCGACGCGTCGCGCGCCGCCGTGTTCGAGCTCGAGGAGCTCGCCACCGGAGAGGCCCCCGCCCTCCCGTGCGACTACCGGCTGTGCGGCCACCTCCGGCTCGCGACCACGCCCAAGCAATACATCGAGCTGCAGCGCGACGCCCGGGTGTTCGACAAGGTGATGCGCCACGAGACCGAGCTGGTGCCGGGCGACAGGCTCGAGCCGGAGCTGGGCGCGAGCATCCCCTACGCCGGCGCGCTGCTCGACCCGCTGGCGGGGAGCCTCGACCCCGCGAAGCTGTTCTGGGGCCTCGTCGCCGCGGCGCAGCGCGCCCGAGTGACGCTGGTGGAAGGGGTCGATGTGCTGTCGCTGCGGCGCGAAGCGGATCGCTTCCTGCTGCGGACCTCACACGGCACGCTCGGCGCGAAGGACGTGGTCGTGGCGACGGGCGGCTACGGCGATCCGGTGGTTCCCGCGCTGCGCCGGCGCGTCTACTTCCATTCCAGCACGACGATCACCACCGCGCCGCTGGGCCACCACGTCGCCCGGATGGTGATGCAGCGCGACCGCGTGGTCACCGATATGCGCGAGTGCATGACCTGGTTCCGGCTCACGCCCGACACGCGGATGATCTTCGGCGCCGAAGCGCCGTTTCGCAGCAGCACCCGGACCGAGCGCCTCAGGACGCTGAGCGAAGCGATGTGCGCGCACTTTCCGCGTCTGCTGGGAACCGACATCGACTACCAGTGGGGCGGCTCCGTCGCGATGACGCGCGACCGGCTGCCGCACGCGGGCGAGCGCGACGGCGTGTACTACGCCCTCGGCTGCAACGGCCACGGCATCCCGCTGGCGCTGTACCTGGGAGCCCGGGTGGCGGCGAGCGTCATCGGCAAGGACGATCTCGAGCCGTTCGAATCGCTGAAATTCTCGGCGCTGCCGCGGTGGTACCTGCCGGTGCTGGGAACGGTGCAGCGACTGAGAGACAGGGTGAAGTCCAAAAGGCGTGAGAGGTGAGAGGTGAAGTCCAAGAGGCGTGAGAGGTAAGAGGTGAGAAGTGAGAGGTTCCCTGCCGAGTCGACACTCTAAAGAGTGCGCCTCGAAAGACACTGTGCTTCGCACAGTGTTGTTACAGGCGCACGCTTCAGCGTGTCGCCAACAACGGCACGCTCTTTAGAGTGTCGCCCCCACCACCGTCCCCGCCGCTCCGACAAAGGGGAGGGTCCACGCATACCACTGCGGCTGGCCGGCGCGCGCGGCGCCGCCTTGCGCGGCGGTCCAGAGACCGAGTGCCAGGATGATGCCGCCCAGGATTCCGGCGTGGACCAGCGGGGCCCGGCCGGCGACGTGGGCCGCGACCCAGCCGCCCGCCGCCGCCGCGAGCAGTCCAAAGAGGAGATTGACGACGAGGTAGGGCGCCGTGGGCCGGCCCGCGGGGTCCTTGAGCAACAGCTTGACGGCGACCGGCGTCGTG
>DASSIL010000171.1:0-11990 GCA_035691925.1 Gemmatimonadales bacterium | reverse complement strand
CAGCGTCGACGGCAATACCTGCACGTCGATCCGCTCCAGCGCGGCGAAGGGGATGCGAGCCGGATCGAGCCAGACGGAGTCGCGGCCGATGGGGAGATAGGGAACGCCGTCCCAGTACACCTCGAGCCCAAGCGGTCCCTGACCCCCGTAGACGGCGATCTCCGGCGCGCCGAACCACCCGCCGCGCACGACGTACACCCCGGGAAGGTGTGCCAGCAGATCCCCGAGGGTCGTGATGTTGGACAGCACGAGCGAGTCGACGGTGAACCGCCAGCGCTCACCGCGCGGCAGCGGCCCCGCGGGCACCGCCGGCGCGAAGCCCGGCAGGAAATGCTCGATCGTGTCGGGGGGGGTGGTGTCGCGCTTCGCCGCCGTGTCGGCGGGACCCTTGGTCGTGTCGGCAGCACCTCTGCTCGTGTCGGCGCCGGCGCGGGCGGGCGCAGCGGCTTTGGGCTTTGGTTTCGGCGTGGTGTCAACCTGCGCCGTCGCCCGGCCGCCCGCACACACGAGAGCCCCCAGGAGGAGGAGGCTCTGCCGCATCACGCCCCGGTGCGCCGCAGCAGGAACTCGGTGAACAGCCGCACGCCGAACGCCGTCGGTCCCTTCGACTGAAAGGCCGCCTCGCTCTCCGTGTACGCGGTGCCGGCGATGTCGATGTGCACCCAGGGGAAGCCCTCCACGAACTCGCGCAGGAACCAGCCGCCCGTAATCGACCCGGCGCCGCGGCCCCCGGAATTCTTCACGTCGGCGATGTCGGACTTCACGAGGTCACGGTATTCGTCCCACAGCGGCAGCGGCCAGCAGCGCTCCCCGGCGCGCTCGCCGGCGCTGCGCACCTCTTCGACCAAGGCGTCGTCGTTTCCCATGATGCCGCTCGCCTGGCTGCCCAGCGCGATGACGATCGCGCCCGTGAGCGTGGCGGCGTCGATCACGGCCGCCGGCTTGTAGCGCCGGACGTACGACAGGGCGTCACACAGCACCAGCCGCCCCTCGGCGTCGGTGTTCACGATCTCGATCGTTTTCCCGAAGTGACTCTTGATGACGTCGCCCGGCTTCAGCGCCGTCCCCGACGGCAGATTCTCGCTCGCCGCGACGATGCCGACGACATTCATCTTGGGACGGAGCCGGCCCAGCACCTCGAACGTCCCCAGCACCGCCGCGGCGCCGGACATGTCGTACTTCATCTCTTCCATGTTCGCGGCCGGCTTGATCGAGATACCCCCGGAATCGAAGGTGATCCCCTTACCGATGATCGCCGTCGGCGCCGCATCCCCGCCGCCGCGCCACTCCAGAATGATGAAGCGCGGCTCCTCGGCGCTCCCCTGGGATACTCCGAGCACACCGCCCATTCCCTCTTTGCGGATCTGCTCCGGTCCGAACACCGTTACGGCGAAGCCGTGGGCTTTGCCGAGCGCCTCGGCCTGATTGGCGAGATAGGTCGGGGTGCACACGTTCCCCGGCTGCATCTGCAGCTCACGCGCCAGGAGGTGGCCGGCGGCGACGGCATCGCCGCGCGTTCGCCCCACCTCCGCCTTCCTGGCGTCACCGGCGTCGGCCACGACATCGACCTCCGCGATCGCACCGCGCAAGTCGTCGCTCGGCCGCTTCAATGCGATGAACGCCCAGCCCCCGTGCGCCGCCCCTTCGACCGTCGCCTGGGCAATCGCGTCTGCGCCGAGCCCATTGCGCGCTTCGGGGGCGACGGCGAAGGCGTAGCGGCCGGTCCCCAGAGCACGGGCCCGCTTGGCCGCGACCGCCGCGGCGCGGCGCACGCTGTTGTGCGTGACGTCGGCCGCCTTTCCCATGCCGACGACCAGCACGCGCCGCGCCTTTCCCGTCCCGTAAGTGAGCAGGGTCTCGTCGCGTTTTCCCTTGAAGTCTCCGCTGGCGAGCGCCCGCGTCACCGCTCCTCCGGTGGCCTGGTCGGTGCCGGCGAGCGACGCCGGCAACTCGGTCGTCGCGGCGACCGCCACGGCCAGGAGTGGGGTCTCGATGTCGGCCAGTGGCTTGGTGATGAGGGAGCTGTTCATGCGAGGTGGGCGATGATGCCGTCGGCGAAGGTGGAGGTGGAGACCTCGGTTGCCCCCGGCATCTGGCGGGCGAGGTCGTAGGTCACGTGGCCCGACGCGATGGCGCCTTCCAGGCCGCGCTCGATCGCCTGTGCCACGTCGCCCCAGCCGAGCTCCTTGAACATCATGACGCCCGACAGGATCACGCTGCCGGGATTGATCTTGTCGAGCCCGGCGTACTTGGGAGCCGTGCCGTGCGTGGCTTCGAACACGGCGTACCCGTCGCCGACGTTGCCCCCGGGGGCGAGTCCCAGTCCTCCGACCTGGGCGGCACAGGCATCGGAGAGATAGTCGCCGTTGAGGTTCGGCGTGGCGATCACGGAGTACTCGTCGGGCCGCAGCAGCACCTGCTGAAACATCGCGTCCGCGATGCGGTCCTTCACGATGACGCGGCCGCTCGCGCCGCCCTTCGCAGCGTCGGTCTCGGTGATCGTCTCGCTGCCGAACCGATCCCGCGCGACCTCATACCCCCAGTCGCGGAACGCCCCCTCGGTGAACTTCATGATGTTGCCTTTGTGGACCAGCGTCACCGACGGCCGGTGGTCGTCGATGGCGTAGCGGATCGCCTTGACGACGAGCCGCTGCGATCCGAAGCGGGACATCGGCTTCACCCCGATCGCGCTCGCCGCGCGGACTTTCTTGCCGAGCGGCCCCGTGAGCAGCTCGATGAGCGCGTTCGCTTCCTTGCTCTCGGCCTGGAATTCGATGCCGGCATAGACGTCTTCGATGTTCTCGCGGAAGATCACGACGTTGAGCTTCTCGGGGTGCTTCACCGGCGCGGGGACACCCTGGAACCAGCGCACCGGCCGGATGCAGGCGTACAGGTCGAGCACCTGGCGCAGCGCCACGTTGAGGGAGCGGATGCCGCCGCCGACCGGCGTGGTGAGCGGGCCCTTGATCGCGACGCGATGCTCGCGGATCACGTCCAGCGTCGCGTCGGGCAGCCAGCTCCCCGTCTCCTTGAACGCCTTTTCCCCCGCCAGGACTTCGCGCCAGGCGACCTTGCGCTTCCCCTTCGAGGCGGACTGCACCGCCGCGTCGAACACGCGACGGGACGCGCGCCAGATGTCGGGGCCGGTGCCGTCTCCTTCGATGAAGGGAATGATCGGCTCGTCCGGCACGACCCAACGCTCATTCTGGTAAGTGATCGCCTCAGCCATCGGTCAAGCGCCTCGCTTTCGCGGCGGTACCCAGCGGCGGTCCATGTGGCCGACGTACTCGGCCCGCGGTCGGATCAATCGGTTGTCGGCATGCTGCTCCAGCACGTGCGCGCACCACCCGCTGACACGGCTCACCGCAAAGATCGGCGTGTACAGGTCGAGCGGGATCCCCATCACGTAGTACATCGCGGCCGAGTAGAAATCGACGTTGGCGTAC
Organism: Gemmatimonadales bacterium; assembly: GCA_035691925.1. GTDB lineage: Bacteria > Gemmatimonadota > Gemmatimonadetes > Gemmatimonadales > GWC2-71-9 > DASTHG01. The sequence continues at coordinate 8,544 of DASSIL010000171.1, read as the reverse complement.
AGTCCCTTTTCCGCGCGCATCAGGTCTTCGATCACCCGCTGCATCGCGAACCAGTGCGGCTGCCCCGCCTGCTGCCCCAATCCCTCGGACATGCGGCGCAAATGCGCGGCGCGCGGGTCCTCGGTGCGGTAAACGCGATGCCCGAAGCCCGAGATCTTGCGCTTCGCCGCCAGGGCCTGGCGCACCCAGGCCTCGGCGCGCTCCGGCGTCTGGATCTCGAGCAGCATCTTCATCACTTCGGTATTGGCGCCGCCATGCAGCGGCCCGGCCAGCGCCGCAATCGCGCCGGTCACCGCTCCATGCACGTCCGCCAGCGTGGCGGCGATGACCCGCGCCGCGAACGTCGAGGCATTGAGCTCGTGGTCGGCGTGGAGGATGAGCGCAACATCGAACGCGTGCTCCGCCTCGTCGCCCGGCGTCTCCCCGGAGATCATATAGAGGAAATTGGCCGCCGCCGACAGCCCGCGGCGCGGGGACAGCGGCTTCACCCCGTTGCGCAGCCGGTGGAACAGCGCCACCATCGTGGGGAGCTGGCCGATGAGGCGGATCGCCTTGCGGCGCTCCCCCGCGAGAGAGTTATCGGCGCGATCAGGATCGACGAAGACCGCGGCGCTCACCGCCGTCCGCAGCACATCCATCGGATTGGCGGTGGCAGGCGCGTCCTTGATGATTCGCACCACTACTTTGTCGAGCTTCTGGGCCGCCTTGAGACCGGCGGTGAACTCCTTCAGCTGCTGCTTGGTGGGGAGGTCGCCGTACAGCAGCAGGTAGGCCGTTTCTTCGAACGTGGAATGATCGGCGAGGTCGTTGATGTCGTAGCCGCGGTAGATGAGGCGGCCTTCTTCGCCGAACACATAGCAAATAGCGGATTCGTTGGCGACGACCCCCTCGAGACCGCGGGGAGCGGAATGTTCGGTGGCGGTCGACATCGTGGGGCGGGATACCGGTCCGGGTTCGTGTGAGGTAAACGCCGGAAACGGTGCAGTTTACCCAGAGGGCCCACGGTTGCGCCAGCGGTCCTCCGGGATAGAGAACGCGGTCGATGTTTACAGAATATTAAAGGCGAGACTCGTGGCGCTCGTCAGTCCGCTGGATGCGGCCTGGAGCGTGTAGCCAGTACCGGTGTTGTTGATGCTGAGGTTCGAGAAGGAGGCCACGCCGTTACTGGCCGCCAGGGTCAATGTTCCCGACAACGTGCCGGCGCCGGGATTGTTCTTGATCGTGATCGCCACGGTGCCGACGAACCCGGTCGCGATATTCCCACCCGCATCCAAGGCTGTGACCTCGACCGCCGGAGTGATGGCCGCGCCCGCTGCGGTGTTGGACGGCTGTACGGAGAAGATGAGGTGGGTGGCCGTACCGGCCGTGATACTGAACGCGCTGCTCTGGACCGACAGGGCGCCCGAGGTCGCCGTGAGGCGATATCCGGTTCCGACCTTGTCGATCTTGAGGTTGCTGAACGTCGCCACACCCGCGACGGCGGCGACCGTCGTGGTCCCCGACAACGTGCCACCGCCGGGGTTCGCCGAGATCGTCATCACGACGTTGCTGGTGAAGCTCGTCACCGTATTGCCGACGGAATCCCGGGCGGTCACCTGCACCGCCGAGAGGGTGGTGAGCGCCGTCGTCGTCTGGGGCTGCGCGGAGAAGATCAGCTCCACCACCGGGCCCGTGTTGATGGTGAACGCTGTGCTCGTGGCGCTCGTGAGTCCGCTCGACGAGGCCGTGAGCGTATAGCCGACGCCGTTGCGGTTGATGCTCAGGTCGGAGAACGTCGCCACGCCGGCCGCGGCCGCCACCGTCTTGGTGCCCGAGAGCGAGCCGCTCCCCGGATTGGTCCCGATTGCCACCGTCACATTGCCGACGAATGAAGTGACCGTGTTGCCGGCGGCATCTTGTGCCGTCACTTTCACCGCGGGGGTGATCGTCGCTCCCGCCGTGGTGGTCGAGGGTTGGACGGTGAAGACCAGCTTGGTCGCTGCCCCGGCCACGATATTGAATGCGGTGCTCGTCGCCGTCGTGAGCCCGGTCGCCGTGGCTTTCAGCGTGTAACCCGTTCCCAGCTTGTTGATGCTCAGGTTGGTGAACGTCGCGACCCCGGCAGCGGCCCCGACGGTCAGCGTTCCGGACAACGTGCCGGCGGCGGGATTCGTCCCGATCGCCATCGTCACGTTGCCCGCGAAGCCCGTCGCGGTGTTCCCGCCGGCGTCCAGCGCCGTGACCTCCACCGGCGGTGTGATCACCGCTCCCGCGCCAGTGCTCGTGGGTTGCACGGTGAACAGGAGCTTCGTCGCCGTCCCGGCGAGGATGCTGAACGCATTGCTCGTGCCCGTGAGCGCGCCCGCGGTGGCGCCGAGGCGATAGCCGGTGCCTACCTTGTCGATGCTCAGATTGCTGAACGTCGCGACGCCGGCGACCGCCGCGACACTGGTGGTGCCCGAGAGCGTCCCGCCGCCCGGGTTCGCGGCGATCGACATCGTCACGGTGCTCGTGAACGTCGTGACGGTGTTGCCGACCGAATCGCGGGCCGCCACCTGCACCGCCGGCGAGAGGATCGTCGCCGCTGTCGTCGTCACCGGCTGGGACGTGAACACGAGGGCGATGACCGGTCCGGGGTTGATTGTGAACGTGTTGCTCGTGGCCCCCGCCAGCCCGCTCGAGGCGGCGGTGAGGGTGTAGCCGGTACCGTTCCGGTTGATGCTCAGGTCGGAGAAAGTGGCGACACCGGCTGCCGCGGCCACCGTCTTGGTGCCGGACAACGATCCGCCACCGGGATTCGACCCGATCGCGATGGTGACGTTGCCACTGAAGCTGGTGACGGTGTTCCCCTGGGCGTCACGCGCCGTCACCTTGACCGCCGGGGTGATCGTGGCCCCCGCCGTGGTGGTGGAGGGTTGGACGGTGAACGCGAGCTGCGTCGCCGTCCCGACGACGATATTGAACGGCGCGCTCGTCGCCGACGTGAGTGCGGTCGCCGTGGCCTTCAGGGTGTAGCCCGTCCCCAGCTTGTTGATGCTCAAGTCGGTGAACGTCGCGACGCCCGCTGCCGCTCCGACCGTGAGCGTCCCGGACAGGGTGCCGCCGGCGGGATTCGTGCCGATGGCCATCGTGACGTTCCCGGTGAAACCGGTTGCCGTATTGCCACCCGCGTCGAGGGCCGTCACCTGCACCGGGGGTGAGATGATGGCACCGGCCCCGGTCGACCCGGGCTGCACGGTGAACTGCAGCTTGGTGGCGGTCCCCGCCAGGATGCTGAAGGCACTGCTCGTGGCGGTCAGCGCTCCCGCCGTGGCCCCCAGCCGGTAGCCGGTACCGACCTTGTCGATGCTCAGGTTGCTGAACGTCGCCACGCCCGCGACCGCGGCGACGGTCGTCGTTCCCGACAGCGTCCCGCCGCCGGGGTTCGCCGAGATCGACACCGTCACGTTACTCGTGAAGCTCGTGATCGTGTTGCCGACCGAATCCCGGGCCGTCACCTGCACCGGCGGGGCGATCGTCGTCGTCGCCGTCGTCGTCACGGGCTGCGCCGTAAAGGCGAGCGCGGACAGTGGGCCAACGAGAATGTTGAACGTGGTACTGGTAGCTCCCGCGAGCCCGCTCGACGACGCCGACAGCGTGTAGCCATTGCCGTTGCGGTTGATGCTGAGATCGGAGAACGTGGCGACGCCGCCCGCTGCCACCACCGTCTTGGTGCCCGAGAGGGATCCACCACCGGGGTTCGTCCCGATCGACATCGTCACGCTGCCCGTGAAACTGGTGACGGTGTTCCCCTGGGCATCCTGCGCGGTCACCTGCACCGCCGGGGTGATGGTCGCGCCGGCCGTCGTGCTGCTGGGCTGGACGCTGAACACGAGTTTCGTGGCCGGCGCCGGGATGATGTCGAACGCCGTGCTCGTGATCGTCGGGAGCCCCGCACTGCTGGCCTTGAGGGTGTAGCCGCTGCCGATCTTGTCGATACTGAGACCGGAGAAGGTGGCCACGCCCGCCACGGCGACCGTCGTTCCCCCGGTCAGGGTCCCACCCCCGGGATTCGTGCCGATCGCCAGCGTGACCGTGCCGGTGAAGCTCGACGCCGTATTCCCGAGCGAGTCGAGCGCCGTGACCTTGACCGCCGGCGTCATTACCGTGCCCGCGGCGGTGGTGCTCGGTGGCACGGTGAACACCATGTGGGTCGCGGCCCCGCCGGAGATGCTGAACGCAGCGCTCGAGTTGCTGATGCTCCCCGAGGTGGCCAGCAGGCGGTATCCGGTACCGACCTTGTTGATGCTCAGGTCGCTGAACAAGGCGACGCCACTGGCGGCGGCCACCGTTGTCGTTCCGGACAGCGTCCCCCCGCCGGGGTTCACCGTGATCGACATCGTCACGTTGCCACCGAAGCTCGTGACGGTGTTGCCCGCGGCGTCCTCCGCCGTGACTTGCACGGGCGGGGCGATGACGGTTCCGGCGCTCGTCGTGGTCGGCTGGACGGTGAACACGAGCTGCGACATCTGGCCGAGCAGAATGTCGAATGCGGCGCTCGTCGCCGTCGGGAGGCCGGTCGCCTTGGCGGTGAGCGTGTAGCCCGTGCCGTTGCGGTTGATGTTGAGGTCGGTGAACGTGGCGACGCCGCCGACCGCGGTAATCGTCTTGGTCCCCGACAGATTCCCACCTGCGGGGTTCGTTCCGATCGCCACCGTCACGCTGCCCGTAAACCCGGTCGCCGTGTTGTTCTGGGCATCCTTCGCGGTCACCTGCACCGCCGGCGTAATCGCCGCTCCGGCCGTCGTCGTGGTCGGTTGCACCGAGAACACCAGCGCCACCGCGCCGCCGGCCGTGATGTCGAAGGCGCCGCTCGTGGCGCCGCTCAGTCCGGTGGCGGCGGCCGCCAGCGTATAGCCGGTGCCCATCTTGTCGATCGTGAGCGTGGAGAACGTGGCGACGCCCGCGACGGCGTTGAGGGTGGTCGTGCCACCGAGCGTCCCATTCCCCGGATTGTTCGCGATCGACATCGTCACGGCGCTCGTGAAGCTCGTCGCCGTGTTCCCGAGCGCGTCCAGCGCGGTGACGACGACGGCCGGCGAGATGATCGCGCCCGCCCCGGTCGTCACCGGCTGCACGGTGAACGTCAAATGGGTCGCCGGGCCGCCCACGACGCTGAACGCGTTGCTGGTATTGGTGAGAGTCCCGGACGCCGCCGCGAGGCGATACCCGGTACCGGTCTTGTTGATCGACAGATCGCCGAACGTCGCCACCCCGCCACTGGCGGCGACGGTCGTCGTCCCCGCCAGCGTCCCGCCACCGGGGTTGATCCCGATCGTCATGGTCACGTTGTCGGTGAACCCCGTTTCGGGATTCCCGGCCGCGTCCTGCGCGACGACCTGCACTGCAGGAGTGATGGTCGCTCCCGCCGCCGTCGTGGTCGGCTGCGCGGCGAACACCAGCTGTGCAACCGGTCCCAACAGGATGTCGAAGCTGGGGCTCGTCGCCGTCGTCAGTCCCGTTGCCTTGGCGGTGAGCGTGTACCCCGTGCCGTTACGCGCGATGCTCAAGTCCGGGAACGTGGCCACCCCGGCGACCGCCGCGATCGCTTTCGTACCCGAGAGCCCGCCGCCACCGGGGTTCGCTCCCAACGCCACGGTGATCGTGCCGTTGAATCCCGTCGCCGTGTTGCCGAAGGCGTCGAGCGCGGTCACCTGAACGGCCGGGGTGATCGTAGCGCCGGCGACGGTGGTGGATGGCGCAACGGTAAAGGCGAGCTGGGTGGCTGCACCGGCAACTACGTTGAACGGAGCACTCGTCGCACCCGCCAGTGCGCCGCCACTCGTGCTCGCCGTGAGGGTGTACCCGGCGCCCAGCTTGTCGATGCTGAGGGTCGCGAATGTGGCGACACCGCCGATGGCCGCCGTGCTCGTGGTGCCGCTCAGCGTGCCGGCGCCGGGGTTCGCACCGAGGCCCACATCGACGACGCCGGAGTAGCTCGTCACGACGTTGCCATACGCGTCGAGCGCTTCGACTTGCACCGGTGGCGTAATCGCCGTGCCGGCGCCGCTCGTGGTTGGCTGGGTGGCAAAGCTGAATTGGGTTCCCGCTCCGGCAACGACGCTGAACGCGTTGCTCGTGGAGATCCAGCTCGCCGCGGTCGCCTGCAGCCGATATCCGTTCCCGGCCTTCGTGAGCATCAGGTCACTGAACGACGCCACACCGGACGCCGCCGCGACCTTGAGCGTTCCAGTCAACACGCCGTTCACAGGATTGGCGCCCAGGGCGATGGTAACGGTATCGCTGAACGACGTGACGGTGTTGCCCGCCGCGTCGCGTGCCGAGACCTCTACGGCAGGTGCGAACGCCGCTCCCGCCGTCGCGGTGGCCGGCTGTACGGTGAACGACAGCTGCGCAACGGGTCCCGTGAGAATGTCGAAGGAGGAACTGCTGCCCGTCACCAATCCGGCGGCCTCGGCGGACAGCGTGTACCCGGTCCCGCTCTTGTTGATGCTCAGATCCGCCAGCGTGGCCACGCCCCCGGCGGCGAGCACTGTCCTGGTTCCCGACAGCGTAGCGCCGAACGTGCCGGTGCCGCTGGTGATCGAGACGGTGATCGTGCCGTTGAAGCCCGTCGCCAGGTTTCCCACCGCGTCGTGCGCCGTCACCTGGACGGAGGGAGTGATCGTCAGGCCGGCGGTGGTCGTCGTTGGCTGCTGCGTGAAGTCGAGCCTCGCGGCGGGACCGGCGATGACACTGAACACGGAAGAGGTGACACCCGGGAACGCCTGTGCCGCGGCCGAAAGGGTGTAGCCGGCGCCGACTTTGTCGATGCTGATATTGGAGAACGTCGCAACACCGGCGGTCGCCGCGAGCGTCGTCTGACCTGAAAGCACCGCGCCGCTCGTTCCCGTCCCGCTCGTGATCGCGACGGTGATGAGGCCGGTGAAACTGGTGGCGACGTTACCAAGCGAGTCGAGGGCGCCCACCTGCAGCGCGGGGGTCATCGGCGCCCCGGCCGCGGCAGTGCCGGGCTCGACCGTGAACCCGATATGCGTCGCCGCGGCCGCGATGATGTCGAACTTGGCGCCCGAGCCGGAGCTGAGCGTACCGGAGGTCGCCTGCATCCGGTAACCGGAGCCGGAGCGGTCGATCCTGAGATTGGTGAATGTTGCGACGCCCCCAACGGCCGCGACGGTGGTCGTGCCGCTGAGCGTGCCGTTGCCGGGGTTGCGGACGAGGGAGACGGTGACGCTATCGGAGAAGTTCGATACGAACTGACCGTTGGCGTCCAGCGCCTGGACGACCACAGCCGGGGTGATGATCGCACCCGCCGTCGTAGTCTGGGCGCCGACCTTGAACCCCAGCTGAGCGACCACGGGCGGTGGGCCGGACGTCGTTCCGGCTTTGCCGCACGTCCCGAGAACGGACGCAAGGATCAGCGCGAGGCCGGGCCGCAGCCCGCGAGGGATCGACATGGATGTGCGCGATTTAGGCAGATTCCATGCCCGACAGCTTCGAGAAAGCCCCATACAGACAGACCGTGTCGTCCGACGCGTCATGTCCGGAACATGTGGGAGCGGTGCAGCAGTGTGGCGGGCCTGCCATCAGAATCTGTTGCGCGCTTTGTGCGCGGCGACGTACACTAAGCCTCTGATGCGGATTCGGCTCCGTTCGTTTCGACGGCTGGTCACCCTGGCGCTGCCGTGCTGGCTCCTGGGGGGCCCGCTCGCCTCGACGCTGCAGAGCGTCGCCGCCTGCCCCCATCACGACGCGATGCCTTCGTCGATGGGCCATGACGCGGGCACGCGGGCGCCCTGTTGGTGCCCTGACATGTCGGGCGCGGCAGCGGTCGAACTACCGACGCTCCCCGCTGCAACGCCGGAACCCACTGGTCCCATGATCAGCCCGCAGATCGTTGCGGTCGAGTTGCCACTCAAGTCGCTCGCGCTCCCCGAATCGCCTTCTTTTCCTCCCACTCCACCACCGCCGAACGCACGCGCCTGAGCCGGTTGCAGCTCACTCAGGTGGTCTGACACACAACGGTCGGAGGTGAAGGATGCGCAGTGCGCTTCCATTCGCCTTGCTGTGCGCGATCGGCGCCAGCGCGGCGGCGCAAGGGACACCGGTCACATTCGAGGAACCGCAGCCCGTCACGATCACGGGATTCGCCGTGGGCCGGGTGGATTACGATCGCCTGGCGCGGAGCAACTCGTTCACGGCCGGAAAGCTCGCCCTCAGCCTTTTCAAGCCGGTGGGCGACGCGTACGTCTTCGGCCAACTCACCTCGTCGCTCGAGAACGGTGAGACGGCTGTCGCGATCGACAATCTGCTCTTCAGCTGGACGCCGCACACCGCGAACCGCTGGACCGTGGCGTTCGGGAAGTTCGATGCGCCGATCGGCTTCGAGCGCGACGACGAACCACTCAATTTTCTGCCGACCAACTCATTCAATTTCTCCTTCGCCCGTCCCGGCAAGCTCACCGGGCTCGCGCTGCAGTACACGGCGTCTCCCCGGGTGTCGCTGTGGGGGATGGCGGCGAACGGGTGGGACAAGGACGTCGACAACAATCGCGGCAAGACTGG
>DASSIL010000170.1:0-5452 GCA_035691925.1 Gemmatimonadales bacterium | reverse complement strand
GGGTGACGCAGCACCGCGGGGAGCTTTCCGGCGACGACGACTTCCCCGCCGTGCCGTCCGGCGCGCGGCCCGAGATCGACGATCTCGTCGGCGGCGCGAATCGTCTCTTCGTCGTGCTCCACGACCAGCACGGTGTTGCCGAGGTCGCGCAGCTCGTGCAACGTCTCGAGCAGCCGGGCGTTGTCGCGCTGGTGCAGCCCGATCGACGGCTCATCGAGGATGTAGAGCACCCCGACCAGCCGGCTTCCGATCTGGGTCGCGAGCCGGATGCGCTGTGCCTCCCCCCCCGAGAGCGTCGCCGCCGAGCGCTCCAGGGTGAGGTAGTCGAGCCCGACATTCTTCAAGAAGCGCAGCCGATCGATCACTTCCTTCAGGATGGGCTTCGCGATTTCGGGATCGAGCCCGCGCCCGCCGTTGCGCTTGAGGGGAAGTCCCTGAAAGAACTCGAGCGCGTCGGTGACGGAGAGCGCCACGACCTCGCCGATGTTCTTCCCGTGCACGGCCACCGACAGGCTCTCGGGCTTCAGCCGTCGCCCGCCGCAGGCGGGACACGGTTGCTCGACCATGAACTCTTCGAGCTGCTCGCGCACGCTGTCGGACGCCGTTTCCCGGTAGCGCTTTTCGACGTGCTTCAGGACTCCCGTCCACCCCGATTCGTACGATCCCTGCCAGCGCTCGCTGTGGTACTGGTAGGTGAGCGTCTTTCCGGGGACGCCGTAGAGCATCGCCTTGCGCGCCGGCGCCGGGATGTCCTTCCACGGGGCGTCGAGGTCGAACTTGAACGCCTTGGCGAGCGTCGGGAGCACGACCTTGCGCAGGTATCCGGCCGGCTCGCCCCACGGCAGGATCACCCCTTCCAGGATGGAGAGACCCGGATCTCCCAGCAGCAGCTCGGCGCTCACCTCGCGCCGCGTCCCGAGCCCCGAGCATTCGGGGCACGCGCCGAAGGGAGAGTTGAAGGAGAACTGCCGCGGCTCGAGCTCGGTGAGCGAGAGCCCGCACTTGGGGCACGCCCACCGCTCGGAGAAGAGAACCGGCTTCGGGGTGCCGTTCCCGTGACGCACGACTTCGACGACGCCCTCGGCGGCCTTGAGGGCGGTTTCGATCGAATCGGCGAGCCGCGAGCGGTCGGCGGCGCGCACTTGGAGGCGGTCGACGACCACGGCGATGTCGTGGTTCTGCCGCCGGTTGAGCTTGGGAACGGCCGCCAGGTCGTGCACCGCGCCGTCGACGCGCACCCGGACGAACCCCTGCTTCTTCGCTCCTTCGAACAGGTCGCGGAACTCTCCTTTACGGCCGCGCACCAGCGGCGCGAGCACCTCGATCTTCGTCCCGTCGGGCCACCCCAGGACCTGCTCGGTGATCTGCGACGCGGTCTGCCGCTCGATCGGCGAACCGTCGTTGGGACAATGCGGTGTGCCGGTGCGGGCCCAGAGCAGGCGCAGGTAGTCGTAGATCTCGGTGATCGTGCCGACGGTGGAGCGCGGATTCGCCCCGGCGGTCTTCTGCTCGATCGAGATGGCGGGCGACAGGCCTTCGATCGCATCGACGTCGGGCTTCTCCATGAGGCCGAGAAACTGCCGGGCATACGCCGAGAGCGACTCGACGTAGCGGCGCTGGCCTTCGGCGTAAATCGTATCGAAGGCGAGGGACGACTTGCCGGATCCCGAGAGCCCCGTGATGACGGTCAGGGTATTCCGGGGGATCTCGACGGTGATGTTCTTGAGGTTGTGTTCGCGCGCGCCGCGGACGATCAAGGCGTCACTGGACATAGCAGTGCAGCCTACTCAGGATGTGGCAGTTCGGTCAATCCTCGGGGCTCGGGGGCCGTGACTGCTCGGCGAGGGCCTGGAAGCGCGGGTCGTTGCGGATGCCGTCGAACCAGGGATCGCGCATGAGAGTCCAGAGAAACGCGCCCTGGGGCCGCATCCGATTCAGGATTCCCATTGCGCCATCGGCGTCCCCCATCACGCCGAATGCCGTGCCGACGAGGTACGCCACCTGCGACCCCATCAGGTCGAAAGACTTCGTGACCGTTGCGAGCCGGGCGCGCGCGCTGGCGGAATCCCCGTTCCGGAATTCCGCCGCTGCCAGAGCGGCTTCCGCCTCGAGGGGATAATCGGCGGGCTCCAGACGGGCCGCGGTTTGGGCGTCGGTCAAGGACCCTGTGATGTCCGATCGGGGCCGCCACATCGAGCGGCGGGCGTACGCCCAGCCGGCATCGGGGACGAGCGCGATCGCGCTGTCGCACAACGCGCGAGCCTCGTCGTCGCGCCGCTGCAGGTGCCGCAGGAACGCCAGCGTGACTAGCGTGATCGGTCGCTCGGGCTCGAGCGCCAAAGCCCGCCGGAACATCCTGAGGCCGGTGCTATCCCGGCCGCCGATGATGAGGAGGTAGCCATACTGGTGGTACGCCTCGGCGTTCCGCGGATCGAGCGCGATGGCGCGCTGGAATGCAGCGTCGACGCCCTCGAGCGTCCGCGGGTTCTTGAGACTGAGCAGATAGCCGCGCGTCATCCAGGCGTCGGCCGCGGCGGAATCGAGTCGCAGCGCCCGGTCTGCGACGGCGAATCCGCGTGCGAGAATGGTGTCCCAGGTCAGGCCCGGGTACGTCCATCCCCAATCGAGGAAGAGAGCGTCGCTGTATCCGATCCTGGCAAGCGCGGCGATGAAGGAGGAGTCGAGCGCCACGGCCTGCTGATACTGATCGATCGCCAAGCGGGCAGCGGCGGGTTCACGCCGCGCGAGCAGATAGTTACCGCGCAGAAAGTGGTCATACGCTTCCGCGTTGCGGGACGGCCGGACCGAGAGGGAACGACGCTCCGCGGGCGCGAGCCGCCCACCAACGCCTTCGGCAATGGCCTGCGCGATCTCGGCCTCGACGCCCATGAGATCGGTCGTCCGCCGCTCGTAGCTCTGCCCCCCAGACTCGCACTCCCGAAGCCGCCCGGGTCAGCTCGACCGTGACGCGCAGGCGCCCCCCGCCCTGTTGCACCGTTCCGCTCACGAGATGGGCTACGTTGAGCGCCCGCGCCAACTCGACCGGATCGTCGATGGACTTGCCACGGTAGCGCTGCACCGCCGTCCGGGACTTCACCTGGAGCCGCTCGATCTCACCGAGCCGAGTGATCAGTTCCTCGGTCAAGCCGTCCGCGACGTAGGCGTCGCTCGTATCGCGCGAGAGGTTGTCGAAGTAGAGGACGGCGACGCTCGTCGCAGCCGGCGCGCGCGGCACGGCGCGGCCGCAGGGCGGTGCAGAGCCATCCGGACACTGCAGCAGCGCGACGAGAACCGGAACGGCAGCCGAGAGCACTTACTCTTCCACCACCCCGAGATGCATGCGCCGCTCGACGTATTCATAGCCGTCTTCCCCCGCGCGCTCCGGGGCCGCGAGCGAGACCAGCACGCCGACGGCGAACGACAGGGGAATCGTGACCAGCGCGGGATTCTTGAGGGGGAACCACGCAACGCTGTGTTTCAGAATGTCGAGCTGTACCGTCGGCGATAGGTAGATGAGGACCAGTGTCGACACGGTGCCCGTCAACATGCTCGCCACCGCCCCGGAGGTGCTGCAGCGGCGCCAGAACATCGACAGCACGAGCGCCGGGAAGTTGGCGCTCGCCGCGATGGCGAAGGCCAGCCCCACCATGAACGCCACGTTCTGTCCTTTGAAACTGATGCCCAGAACCACCGCCACGATCCCGAGCAGCACCGTCGCCAGCCGGGCGACCTTGAGCTGCTCCTCCGGGCTCGCGTGCCCCTTGCGCACCACACTCACCCAGAGGTCATGGGACAACGCAGCGGCACCCGACAAGGTGAGACCCGCCACCACAGCGAGGATGGTCGCGAACGCCACCGCTGCGATGAACCCGAGGAACGGGGTGCCGCCGAGGTGCTCCGCCAGGAGCGGGGCGGCCATGTTGCCGCCCGGCTCGACGCCCTTGATCACGTCGGGGCCCACCAGCACCATCGCGCCGAAGCCCAGGACGAAGGTCATCAGATAGAAGGAGCCGATCAGTCCCGTGGCCCAGAACACCGATCGCCGGGCGGCGGTGGCATCGGGCACCGTATAGAACCGCATCAGGATGTGCGGCAGGCCCGCGGTTCCGAACATCAGGGCCAGCCCGAGCGAAATCGCGTCCAGCGGCTTCGCGACGAGTTTCCCGGGCGCCAGCACGCCGTCGCCGAACTTCTGCGCCGCGGCGGCGAAGAGTGCTGCGGGGTTGAATCCGAATTGCGCCAACACCATCACCGCCAGAATCGCCGCTCCGGCGAGCAGCAGCACCGCCTTCACGATCTGCACCCATGTTGTGGCGATCATGCCGCCGAACAGGACATAGGCGATCATCGCCACACCCACGATTGCGATCGCCGCCTCGTAGCGGATCCCGAACATCAGCTTGATGAGCCCGCCCGCCCCCACCATCTGGGCGATGAGATAGAACGTCACCGTGGCGAGCGTGCCCAGTGCCGCCGCCAGGCGCACCGGCGCCTGGGCCAGCCGCGTCGCCACGACGTCGGCGAAGGTGTAGCGACCGAGATTGCGCAGCGGCTCCGCGATCAGAAACAGCACCACCGGCCACCCCACGAGCCACCCGGTAGAGTAAATGAGACCATCGAACCCGCTCGTCGAGACCAAACCCGCGATCCCGAGGAACGACGCGGCGCTCATGTAATCGCCGGCGAGGGCGAAGCCGTTCTGGCGCGGCCCGATGACCCGGCCCGCCGCATAGAAGTGCTCCGTGGTCCGCGTGCGGCGGGCCGCCCAGTAGGTGATGCCGAGCGTCGTCGCGATGAACAGAAAGAAGAAGCCCATCGCGACCCGATTGGGTTCGCCGATCTGCGTGGCGGTGGCGGCGGGAGCCTGCAACAGAAAAAGCATGCTATTTCCGCAGCCGCCGCAGCTCGGCATCATAATGCGTGTTGGCCCAGCGAACGTAGATCCAAGTCAGGAGCCACGACGCGAGGATCACCACGACGCCGAGCAGGATTCCGAGCGACAGGCCGGGGGTGATGCGCACCGCCAGGAGCGGCTTGTCGAAGGCGATGAGGGAGATGAAGCCGAAGTAGACGATTACCATGACGGTCGTCAGCGTCAGGGCGACCCGCCAGCGGGTGGCGGCGAGGGCACGGAGGCGCGAGTTGTCGGTGGTCACGAGCCGCGCCAAGATACGCCCCGGTTCAAGCCGGAGCCAGCAGGTTCTCCCGGACCTCGACGCGCTATCAGTAGCGCAGCAGGCCGTCGAGCACGGGAATGCCGACAGCATCAACAATGGAAGGGTGGCCCACGCAGCCAAAAGCGGGGCCAACCGGCACGGACCGCTTTCTCCCCGGCGTGGTAGTAAGGAGCACGTCCCTCGGGGCGACCCCACGAGGATTACATACATGCAGGTATTCGCCACCAGCCAGACGCCTGTGACGCTCGAGCTCGAGCCTCGCCCCGCGGCGCGCT
>DASSIL010000169.1:0-3797 GCA_035691925.1 Gemmatimonadales bacterium | reverse complement strand
GTGCAGCAGGATGTTCTCGGGCTTGATGTCGCGATGAACCACGTGATGGCGGTGGGCGTAGTCGAGGGCGGCAGCCACCTCGCGCGTGATACGCAGCGCGTCCTCGAGCGGGAGCTGACGCTCCCGCTCGAGCCGCTCGCGTAGTGAGTGGCCCTCCATATTCGGCATCACATAGTACAGCAGCCCTCCGGCGTCACCCGAGTCGTAGACCGGCAGGATGTGCGGATGGGTCAACCCGGCCGCCATTTTGATCTCGCGCAGCAAGCGCTCCGCGCCGATCTCGGCCGAGACTTCCGGCCGGAGCACCTTGAGCGCCACGTGCCGGTCGTGCCGCAGGTCGCGAGCCAGGAACACCAGGGCCATCCCGCCCTGTCCCAGCTCCCGCTCCAGCGTGTAGCGGCCGCGGAGCCCTTCGTTGAGTCGATCTTGAAAGGAGGACATCTGGTCCCCCAAAGATGCCGCGCCGAACGCGCAGCAGCCAGACTGGTACCCCGCGCCCTCACCAGGCGGACGCCACAGCCATATTTCTGATCCTGTGACCTTCCGCACTCGCATCCTGCTCGCGACCGCGCCGGTCGTGCTCGTCCCGCTCGTCGTGTTCGGCCTGGCCGTGCGGCTTGCCGTGCGTCACCGTCTCGCGGCGCAGTATCGGGCGCGAACGACTGCGCTCGTTGGCAGGATCGGCGGGGACCTGGAGCGGCAAGGAACGGTTGTGGCGACCCGGCTCGCGCACCTGCGCGCCGCCGCGGTGGCGGACAACAGGTTGCGCCTCGCCGTCGTGCAGAAGGACACCGGGTCGCGGGCCGACCTGCTCGACTATGCCGGAACGGCGATGCGTCTCGCCGGGCTCGACATGCTGCAGATCCAGGACGACTCGGGGCGCATCGTCAGCTCGGGACACTTCCGCAACGAGTTCGATCGCCGGGAGCCCGGATTGCCCCTGCAGCTGGCGCGGGCGCCCAACGGGATGGCGCTGGTCGAGGCGCGCACCGCAGAAGGACCTTTCGTGGCCCTCGCCCGGATCGACTCGCTGCCACTGGGCGACCGCCGCTTCACGCTGGTGGGGGGAATCGCCGTCGATACCGGATTCCTCTCCCGGCTTGCTCCCGACAGCGCTTTCACTGTTTCCCTCGACCTGCCCCGCGACACCATCACCTCGCATGGTCGCGACACGTCGCAGGCTGGTCGCGCGGCCGACGTCGTCAGCGCCCTCCCGGTTCCGTTCGTGGACGAATCCCGCCCGGACAGCGCGCGGCTCATAGCGGCCCAGCTCGTCGTCTCGACCGAGCTTGCCGGGCTCGCGGCACTGGAGCGCGTCGTCGATCTCTCGTTCGCCGCCGCGGTGCTGGTCACGATTCTCGTATCACTGCTGGTCGCCGGGTGGCTCGCGTCGCGGGTGAGCCGGCCGCTCGCGGATCTGGCCGAGCGCACCGCCACGATCGATCTCGAGCGGCTCGATGCGGAGTTCTCCTCTGACCGGCAGGATGAAATCGGGGACCTGGAGCGCCGTTTCGGCGAGATGACGCAGCGGCTGCGCGCCGGCGCCGCCCATCTGCGGGAAGCCGAGCGTCATGCGGCGACGGGGGAAATGGCGCGGCAGGTCAACCACGACATCAAGAACAGCATCGCGCCCTTGCGCAACGTGTTGCGCCATCTGGCGCAGATTGCGCGCGACCGCCCCGCCGACCTGGCGAAGGTCTTCGCCGAGCGGCGCCAGACGCTCGTCTCGAGTCTCGAGTACCTCGAGAAGCTGGCTGCGGCCTACGCCAAGCTGTCGCCGCCGGCGGATGCGCAGCGCGTCGACGTGAGCGTCGTGACGCGCGAAGTCGTCGCACAGATCGACACCGGCCAGGCGGAGGTTTCGCTGCAGCTCGCCGAGGAGCTGCCCGAGGCGAAGATCGATCCGCTGGGGCTGCGGCGCATCCTCGAGAACCTCGTAACGAACGCTGTCGACGCACTAGGCGGGCAATCGGGGACCGTGACGATATCGACAACGCGCACGAGCGACTCGGGGCACCCCGCAGGGATCCGCATCGTGGTCGAAGACACCGGCTCGGGGATGACCGAGCAGGAGCTCGAGCGCGCGTTCCGGGACTTCTATTCCACGAAACCCAACGGCACGGGTCTCGGCCTGTCGATCGTGCGGCGGCTCGTCACCGAGGCCGGCGGCCGGCTGCGCGTCGAGACGTCCCCCGGAGCCGGGTCCCGGTTCCTCGTCGACCTCCCGGCGGCGGCGGTCGGCACGTGAGTCTGATCCTCATCGTCGACGACGCCCGCCCGCTCGCGGACCAGTATGCCTACGACCTGAAACGGCTCGGGGGGCACGAGTCGATCATCGTGAGCGACGGCCGCGAGGCGCTCGAAGTGCTGGCGCGCGAGCCGGTGGATTGCATGCTGCTCGACCTCGAGATGCCGGGGATGGACGGCTTCGAGGTGCTGCGTGAGCGCGCACGCCGCAACATCGCCGTGCCGGTGATCGTCTACACCGGCACCGGGGACTTCGACCGCTGTGCCCAGGCGATCCGCGCCGGCGCCACGAGCTTCATCGACAAAGCCGAATCGATGGAGCGGGTGGTGCAGGAGATCGCGCAGGCGCTCGAGCGGCGGCGGCTCGAGAGCGAGGTCGCGGCGCTTCAAAAGGAGGTGGGCTCCGATGCGCTCGTGGGCTCGAGTCCCGCGATGCGCAAACTCGCGGACGCCATCGCGCGCGTCGCGCCGATTCCGTCGCCGGTGCTGATCGTGGGGGAGAGCGGGTCGGGGAAGGAGATCGTCGCGCGGGCGGTGCACCGGAAGAGCGGACTCTCGGGACCCTTCGTGGCGCTGAACAGCGCCGCGCTGCCGCACGACCTGATCGAGAGCGAGTTGTTCGGTCACGAGCGCGGCGCATTCACTGGTGCCGCCACGCTGCGCAAGGGGGCGTTCGAGGCGGCCGCCGCCGGGACGTTGTTTCTCGACGAAATCGGGGAGCTGCCGCTCGCGGCGCAAGCGAAGCTGTTGCGCGTGCTCGAGGCGCGGCAGGTCACCCGGCTGGGGGGCAACCGCACGATCGCCGTCGACGCGCGCGTCGTCGCGGCGACGAACCGCGACCTCGCGGCGGAAGTGAAGGCGGGCCGGTTCCGCGAGGATCTGCTCTATCGGATCAACGCGCACGTGCTGGCCGTGCCGCCGCTGCGGGACCGGCTGTCCGATCTTCCAGAGCTCGTGCAGCATCTCGTGGCCGCGACGTGCGCGCGCTTCAAGATGAAGCCCAAGACGGTGAGCGCACCGGCGATCGAGGCGCTCATGGCCTATGACTGGCGCCGCAACAACGTGCGCGAGCTGCGCAACGTCCTCGAGCGGATGCTGATCGCCGCGACCGGCGACACGATCGGTGGGGAAGACGTGCCGGCTGAAATCCGCGATGAGGCGGCGGCGCAGCAGGTGAGCGGCGGCGTGGCTCCCCGCACTTTTCACGAGCTCAAGGCGGAGGCGGAGCGGCAGATCATCGTGGCGGCGCTCGAGCGGCACGAGTGGCATATCACGCGGACGGCGGAAGAGCTCGGGCTCGCGGACCACGCGAGTCTCCTGAAGATCATGCGGAGACACCGCATCAGTCGGGAATAGAGCCGGTATCGGTCCATCGTCTGGCGCGGCGCTTGGCCGCGATTTTCGAGCGCTCAGCGCGTGTCCAGCGGGACACGACCTGCTCCCGAAAGCGTGTCCATCGGATCACAATCGCCGTAGCCCGGTGCGGCCCGCCATCGCCATCCGTAGCTGCCGCAATCAGTTGTCGACGGCCCTCCTCATGATGCACTCGT
>DASSIL010000168.1:0-18627 GCA_035691925.1 Gemmatimonadales bacterium | reverse complement strand
TCGGCGCCGCCGTCGGTCGACGAGCTGGAGGCGGGCGCCGAGGCGATGCGCGAAGGCGTCGATGGCGGCGACGTGAGCGCGATTGCCAAGAGCGCACCGTCGGGTCGATCGCTGAGCGTGCCGCTGTACGTCCTGGGCAGTCTGACATCGCACGGACTGGCGTCGTCGGACGCGCTGGAGCGAGTGAAGCAGCGGATAGCGGCCGGCGCCACGGATGCCGACCTCGAATCGCTCCCGGCTGAAGCATCCCGTGATGGTGCAGGCCCTGCCGCCGCGCCGGGTCAGGTGAAGCACGAGGCGGGCGATCACCCGGGCGACGCGGCCGGGAGCGGCGTGGGGAACGGTCCGCCTGTCGGCGTACCGGGCAATGGGATTGGAAAGAGCAAGGGTCACGGCAGACCAGCGACCATACCACCGAATCCACCGCATCCCGGCAAACCCTGAGGTCACCATCATGCAGATCGTTGTACGGCATCTCGCCCGCCTTTCGGCGGCGGCGATCGGTTTTCTTGCGTTAGGCACGATCGCGTCGTGCGGCGGCGACTCGATGTCGTCGGCCGGCCCGGCGCGGCTCTCGGTGCTGCTCACGGATGCACCCGGCGACGTGAAGGCGGCCGTGGTCACGATTTCGGAGATCGACGTGCAGGGCAGCCACGGCAGCACGGTGCTCATGAACACGCCGGTGACGACGGATTTGTTGACGTTAGCCGGCACCACGGCTTCGCTCGTCTCGAGCGCGGTGGTGCCTGCCGGCACGTACGCGCAACTGCGCTTCGTGATCACCGGCGCCTATGTCGAAGTCGACAACGGCGACGGCACGTCGAGCTTCTACGCGTCGTCGCCGGACTACGCCGGCCTTCCGTCAGGCGCGCACGTGACCGGCACGCTCCAGATGCCGAGCTTCGGGCAGAGCGGACTCAAGGTGAATCTGCCGGCGTCGGATGCGACGTTGACGAGCGGTGAGAAGGTGGTGCTGGTGGATTTCGACGTGTCGCAGAGCTTCGGTCACGCGGCCGGCCAGTCCGGGATGTGGGTGATGCATCCGGTGGTGAAGGCCACCGACTTCGAGGTCACGGGCGGCCTAACGGTGGACGTGACGTTGGACCCCTCGGTGACGATGCCCACGGTAAACGGTTCGGCGCTGACGTTGGGCGATTTCGACGCTGTGCTCACGGCGAGCGACAACTCGACGACGCAGGTGGCGCTCACCGACGCGGGCAGCGGCACGTTCGAGGCGAAGTTCCCGTTCCTGGCGCCGGGGACGTACTCGCTCACCTTCACGGCGCCGACGGGCGTGACGTTCACGACGAATCCGGTCGTGCCGGCCGCGGTGACGGTGACCTCGGGCGGGGATGCGACGACGAGCTTCACGGTGACGGCGGTCGCCTTGGCACCCTGACATGTAGTCGGATACAGACACACAGATTGGAAGCGTTCTGAGAGCGGCGAGTGCTTGATTCCCAAGCGCTCGCCGCGTTTGCATCGAGACGCTTGGCGGTCGTGTGGCAGGTGCCCAACAAAGCGATGCAACAGCTTGCGGCACGCGGACTTCACTAGCGGTGAAAGACGAGAAACCGACGCCCGTTAGACGTGCGCCAGCGGGCCTCGACATGCGGGGACGACGTCAGTCATTGGCCCGTCGAATGCTAGGTGAGAACCGCCCAACCTTGCGGTCCCCAATGGCCGCGCGAATTGCGTTCGACGACGACGTCCATCCCATCGGAGGGATACTCACGTGATAAGGCGGTCACTCCTGGTGCTCGGCCTCGCCGCCCTGAGCGCCGCCATTGCATGCAGCGGAGACACCGCCACCGGCATAGCCGGGGTTTGCGACGTATCCGATCCCGTTTCGAGCATCATCGTCTCGCCGGTTAACACGGTCCTTCAGTTTCGCGCCCCACCCCGGCAGAGTGATTCCGTCCAGATCGCTGACACTGCGTTGAATCGCCTCGGTGCGCCCCGTACCGATGTCTCGTTCAAGTACGGATCCGGCGACACCTCGGTGGTTGTTGTGAGCAGCACTGGACTCGTGCGGGCCCGCGGCGTCGGCACGACCACCGTGAGCGTTTCCACGTGCGACAAGACCTCAAAGGTCAAGGTGACTGTTGTGTCCGACATCGCGAGTGTCGTCGTTGCGCCGGCGCTCGATTCATTGGTTGCCGGTGACAGCCTGGTATTGAGTGCACTGGCATTGAATGCAGACAGGTCCCCGCTGTCAGGCGTCGTGTTCTCATGGGCCAGCAGTTCGACGCAGATCGCGACTGTAGCGCCGATCGGGGACTCAACCGCGATGGCGCGCACAACGTCGGCGGGGAATGTCAGTATCTCCGCTACCGGACAGGGAGCGACGGCGTCGGCGCAAATCATCGTGCTTCCGAGAGTATTTCTCGCCACCACGACGCAGGCGTCAGGAAGCATAGCCGCGGGGCTCAAGTTCTCGTGTGGCATCATCTCGCTCGGCCGCGGCTACTGCTGGGGGTTGGATGACCAAGGGCAACTTGGGTCAACGGCGGATTCGTCGTGCTTCGAGAGCACGGATCCACTGCCTGCTGACAGGCAGTGCTCACTCGATCCTCAACGCTTCGGTGCCGATCTTTCGCTTACGGACGTCAGCGCCGGCGATTCCTCGGCCTGCGGCGTCGCGGCTGACGGTCGGGCGTATTGTTGGGGATCAAACACCGAAGGCCAGCTCGGTAACGGAGAGACTGGCAGCGGTGCACCGCCTTTCCTGGTCACCAGCGCATTGCGGTTCGCCACGGTGACGGTCGGCGGGTCACACGCGTGCGCATTGACCACGGACGCCACTGCCTATTGCTGGGGGGAGGACCTGTTTGGTGAGCTTGGCGACAAGCGCCAGGTCAACTCGACAACACCGATTCCGGTCGTCGCCGATCCTGTGGCGGGCAACCCGGCATCATTTGCGGTGATCTCGGCGGGATCAAATCACACATGCGGCATCACTACCTCCGGCGAGACGTTCTGCTGGGGACTTAACACGAAGGGTCAACTAGGCACGTCCGCGACCACATCGTCGTGTCTAAATGGCGCCGTGATGTGCAGTGACTTTCCGCTTGCCGTGAGCGCGCCCGTTGGAGTGACGTTCACCACGATCAGCGCGGGCGCCGACCACACGTGTGCAATCGCGACCACAGGAGCCGCGTACTGCTGGGGCTCGGACAGTCTGGGCCAACTCGGGACGGGGACGACCGGGTCAGGCGGGCCTGTTCCGGTCCCCGTTTCCGGCGGCCTCACTTTTAGGCAGATAACCGCGGGTAACGGATTCACGTGTGCTGTTACGCAATCGGGCGCGGCGTTCTGCTGGGGTGACAACTCCAACCTCGCGTTGGGCATTGGACCATTCAGCGGTAGCGGTGGGGTTCAGGCCGCTCCAGTCGCGGTGGTCGGTGGACTTTCGTTCGCGCGCCTGAGCGCGGGCAACAGCCACGTCTGCGGCATCACCCTCTCGGGCGCGGCGTACTGTTGGGGCTCGAACTTGTATGGTGCGTTAGGCAACACCTTGCAGGCGGCGTTCCGCGGGATCCCACAGCCGGTAGCGACGCCGCAATAGCTCCCGAACAGAGAGCGCCGCTCGTAACCTGTCTTGGTTGTCAGCCGGCGCGCGTCCTGTAGGACGCGCGCCGGCTGTTCGATCGGCTCGATGCGTCCCGTCCTGCTTAGCGGACCGAATCGTCTTAACGGTTAGGCGCGCTGTGGAACGAAACCGTGACCGTGTCCCCGGATGGCGCAGTGATTCCAGTCGAGGGTGCTGTGTAATCGACGGTCCCGTGCACCGAAACGCTGTGGTGTCCTGCGCCCACAGACGCCGTCAGCGGCGCCGTGCCTCGCGGGATGCCGTCGATCGTAACGATCGCTGTTCCGCGATCCACGTCAACGTGTATGTATGCGAGTCTCGAGCGTCCCAACCACGATCCCGAGAAGAACCGGCTCACCCACGATCGCGCCGAGCGAACCGGGGCGCCGCCGGCCGCCGTGCCCGGCGCCGTGTTCGGCGCCGTGTTCGGCGTATTCACCGACCGTCCAACGTTAGGCGAGGAGCCGCCGAGTCGCACGTCGAGCGGCTTCCCCGTCGCCGCCTGGCCGGTGCCCGCGCCGGCACCCGAGATCGGCTGCGTGGCGCCCGCCCTCGATGGTGGCACCTCCGGCCCAACCGGGCCAGTTGAATTCGCTCCCGCAGCCGGCCCCGGCTCCCGCGCAGGCGGCGCCGATGCCAGCACCTGCCCGGGATCGATTGACACATCAACGTGCGTACTGGGCATGTTCACGTGCGCCGCCAGCGCGCGCCACGCGTCCCGCGCGGCGGCGTGTAACTGCGGATCGGCGATGGTCGCTATCGTCAGGACCATCACGAATGCCCCGAATCCAACAGCCGCGCGACGGCGACGGCGAAGCCTGAGGTCCGCGCGGCTCGTCGGCAAGCCGCGCTCTGGACCGGGTCCGCGTCCAGCCAGAGCTTCGGCGAATGCGGTTGCCGTCGGGAATCGATTCTCGGGATTCGCGCTGAGCGCCCGTCGCAGCGCCGCGTTCGCGTACAGTGGGAGATCATTGCGCAACGGAGCATCGGCCAGAACCTCGATTGGGGGAACGGTCTGAATTCCCGCTACGATCTCACCATCCAATCGCCGGCGTCCGCTCAAGAGCTCGTACGCGATCACAGCAAGCGAGTATTGATCCGCCCGGCCGTCAACGTGCTTGCTGCGTCGCTGCTCGGGCGCCGCGTAGGCGCGGGAGCGGGACTGTCGTGCGCCGTGCGCATTCGCTTCGGCGATTAGCGCGTCGGTGATACCGACGTCGGCAAGGCGGGGTTGGCCCTCGCCGTCAAGCAGGATGTTCTCGGGGGTCAATCCGCGGTGGGTAATCCCGCCACGGTGCAAGCAGTCGAGTGCCGACGCCACCTCCTGAACGATCTCGAGCACGCGGTTAACTGGAAGCAGCTGCTCTGAACGGGCGAGGTCGCCGACGCTGCCTTCCTCCATCAGCGGCATCACAAGAACGGCCGTGGTGCCATGGTGCTCCAGCGTCGTAGCGACCAGCGCCGTGTCCCAAGCCAGAGTGGTCGTCGCGTGTGTAAGAGCGGCCAGACGCCGCATGAGCCCAGGGCTCGCGCTTGCGTCTACATCTAGCAGCTTGAGTGCAACCTGCCCTTTCTTCTCCACCCGCGCAGCGCGAAATACCGCGCTCCACTGTCCCTGGCCGATCAATGCGCCGACCTGGTATCGGCCCTCGAATGCGACCTGGAGCCGCGCCCGGTCCACTTCCGGGATGACATTCCGCGTGGCGTGCGCGCTCGTGCCGGCCGGAGCGGCTGTAGAAAGGGGAGCTGGAGCAGGAGGGTCGTGGCTCATCGTTGCCTCGTTAGGCGGACCGGCCGCGCGGCGGAGTCACTTCTGTGGCTCTGCGGCGGCGCCCGCTCCTCACCCGTTCCGACATCGTTATCCGGCGCGGGCCGCCTGCCGTCGCAGGGGCCACGGCCAGAACGCGCCGACTCGCAACCGATATCGATCGTATTCGCGATACTCGGCCCGCAGCACACGCTCCTCGTAGCCCACCCGAACGCGCAGCAACACAAACCACGCGATCATCGCCAGTCCGAACGCGATGGTCGCATGCATGAGGAACAGCCCGGCGTATATGACGATCTGCGTCGCATAGATCGGGTGGCGCGCCAGCCGATACGGACCCCCCGTCGCCAGCTCACGAGCCGCCGGCTCGATGCTGAAGGAGCGGCGCATGTACCACACTGGCCAGAATGCGATGACTGCTCCGAGCAGCCACGTGCCCGCACCGACAAACCTGAGCGGTGCAAACGTCGAAAGTGAAATCCAGGACTGCTCCCAACGTTGCGAGCCCCACAGGAAGATCGGCACGGCGAACGTCGCAGCGTATGCGGCCACACGTGGGCCTGTGCCCGACAGCGCTCGACGTGCCGGCCCGCGCACGAGAAAGGTGGCCGCAACCAGCAGCTCGTAAAACATCGGTGGCAGCAACATGAGACCCACTCTGCCGGACGTCAGCGGGAGTGCGAGCGCGAACGCGCCGAAAAATGCGCATCCCACCCAGTCAGCTGTCGTCCGGGTCGGTCTCGCGCTAACCGTCGTGAGGCTCATGGTCATAGTCGCACCGGCTCTGTCACGTGGACGTCATTGCACGAGCGCGATCGAACCGGTGACGGGCGTCGGGTTCGCGCTGAATCCGCCGGTCGATGCCATGGACGAGAAGTATCCGGCGATTTGATCAGGGCCCGCGCCTCCCTTGAATCCGACGATCGCGAACACCCCCACGTACTTCACCCGCAACATGAGGTTGCTCCCCGGCGACCCGTTGGCTTCGTCCCACATCGCCAATTTTATCTTCGGTTGGCCGAGACAGGTGTAATTCTGGCCGCTGCCGGTCACGCCGCCATTGTTCTGGCAGAACTGTCTTAGAGCGCTGGCCGTCTGACCACCCCCGACGCCCGGATCCCCGTTCAGCCACGTGCCAGGACCAATGGGAAGGTTGGAGCAGCCAGTGATGGCGCCCTTGTACGAGTTGTTACCGTTCCACGGATCGTTCACTACGACCTGGGAAATGTTGCCGGGCGACAGTTGATTCGACGTTCCCTGAAGCAGCGTGATCGAGTCGGCTGGGTACGACATCCCGGTAAGCGTCTGAATGTCCTGCGGCGTGAGGTCGTAGCTCGGGTCCTTGCTGCCGGCTGGCGGATACAGAGCATCTAGAATGGTCTGATAGCTCACAGCCCACGGGCGAAGACAGTCCGTGGTGCCTACGAAGCCTAACGCCCCGATAGCGCGAGCCTGAACCGTCTTTCCGGTTGCGCCGAAGATGCTGGCCAGCGTGTACGCGCCCTGATACGTGGCCGTCACACGGACCGCGTTCAACGCAGGGTCGGTCCAGGTGGCGAGCGGCGTGAATGCGTTGGTCGTAAAATCCCACGAGCCCGGCTCCACATCCCCCGCGTTCACCGTGGCCACCTGTCGCTCTACCGTGTTGAGCGGCACGTACTGGAGCGCCGCCGTGGGCGCGTTGGTGGGCCGCTTGTCCTTGACCTCGACGATCCCCGCAATGGCCGACGCATCGGCGGCCGTCTGCAATTGCGCGCGCATCACGTACAGACGCGACGCATCGATCGCGATGCCGGCGAATCCAATGATGACCGTCATCAAGATCGCCACGAGCACCAGCGTCGCTCCGCTTCTGTTCCGCCGCTTCGCCATAATGCGCCTCCTGGTTGCCGGCGCTCGCTTCCCGCAGCCACGCCGTCGCACGCTGTGGTCCGCCTAACAGTGCTTCAATGAGCAATGACTTTGAACATGGCAGCGATCTTGATGATCGCCGGCCCGAGCAATACCACGAAGATGGCCGGAAAGATGAAAACGGCTAACGGGAACGTCATCTTGAGCGGTGCTGTAGCGGCACGTTTTTCCGCCAGCTGCTTTCGCTTGCGCCGCAACGCCTCTGCGTACACGCGCAGTACCGTCGCGATCGACGTGCCCCACTTCTCACTCTGGATCATGTTTGCCGCGAGTCCCCGCAGATCCTCGACGCCCGTCCGCTCCCATAGTCCGTGGAGCGCGCGCTCACGCGGAATGCCGGCGTTCACCCGCCGATGAACGATGAGCAGCTCGTTCGCCAGGTCGCCGTGCAGGATCGCCATTTCCCTGGCCACACGAACGATGGCAGCATCCAAGCTGACACCCGCTTCGACGCACACCACCAACAGATCGAGAGAATCGGGGATCGCCCTGCGGAGCCGCTCCTGGCGCATTGCGGCGCGCCGGTCGATGAACGCCTGGGGCAGCACGAAACCGATCAACGCGCCTAACGCCAGCACGACGACGAACAAAACCAGGCTTCGACGCGGCATCACCAGCAACACCATGGTGGGAATCGCCACGGCGCAGGCCAATCGCACCGCGACGAAGATGACCGGCGCGGCCGTATGATCGAACCCCGCATGCACAAGCTTGTCGATACCTTCCTTCTTGTTCCCCCACGATTCCGGCGCGCGCTCCAGCAGCCAGCTGGCAAGCCGACTTCCTAACGACTCGGTGGGTGGCTTCAAAAGCGCCGGCGCCGCGGATGATGTGCCGCCGGCCCGCTCCAGTATGGCTCGCCGGTCGCGATCGCGAACAACCGCGTACGCGGCCGTGCTGACGGCGATCACCAACAGCGCGATCAGAGTGATGAGAGGAAGGGGCATGGATCAATCCTAGATGTCGATCTGTCCGATTCGGCGCAGGACGATGTATCCGAAGCCCATCGAAACGATCGCGTATATGAGTAGGAGCCTACCGACGGGAGCAGTCCACAACGGCGACAGATAGTCGCGGTTGAGCATGGCAACGACCAGGAACAGCCCAATCGGCAACAGGGAAAGGACGAGTGCCGACACCTTCGGTTCGGCCGTGAGTGTATCGATGTGCCCCTGCAGTCCCACACGCTCACGCATCAGCACCGCGAGCGTGCTGAGTACCTCGGCCAAGTTTCCGCCGGTCTCACGCTGCAGCAACAACGCGGTCACGAACATCTTGCAATCGAGGGTATCGACTCGCTCCTGCAGGTTGAACAGTGCGTTGCGCATCTCCATCCCGAGCCGCTGCTCGTCGTACACGCGGCCGAACTCCGGCCCCAGGGGCTGCGGCATCTCGTCGCCGGCAAACTTGATGGCCGCCTGCAGTGAGTATCCGGACTTCATCGCGTTCACCAACATGTCGATGGCTTCGGGCAATTGCGCCTGAAACATCTTGAGCCGCGTCGCCTGCTTCCGCTTCAGGTACAGGTACGGCGCGGCTCCGAACAGAATGCCGACCAGAGGTGTCGCAAGCAGACCAAACCGATGCCCGACCAGAAGCCCGACGGCAGCGCAGACGGCCGAGAGGAGCACGAATTCCCCGACCCTCATCCGCGAGCCTGCCCGCTCGAGTTGGCTCGCAATCGACGCTGTAATCCCTTTCCCCGCCAACAGTCTGTCCAAGGCCGCGATGTCGCTGGCCTTCTCGTTTTTTAGGATCGTAGCAGCGCCGGCGCTTCCCGGCATCATCGGCGCCAGCCGGTCTCGAATAGTGTCGGCCGCCGCGAGACGCTTCCGGTTGATCAGCACGTATGCGGCGAGGATCGCGAGCACGGTGCCGCCAAAGACGGTCAGGAGCAATAACGCCAGCATCGCTCAGCGCTCCGCGAACAGGTGCGGCGGGAGGTCGACCCCGGCAATCTGTAGCCGCTCGACGAACTGCGGGCGCACACCGGTCGCCTCGAACTGTCCAACCACTTTCCCATCGGGCGAAATCCCCCGGCGACGGAAGCGATAGATCTCCTGCATCGTGATCACATCGCCCTCCATACTGGTCACTTCCGTCACGCTCGAGACGCGGCGCGTGCCATCCGTAAGGCGCGACACCTGGACGATGAGATCGAGCGCCGACGAGATTTGCTCGCGCATCGCTCGGTTAGGCAGGTTGGTGCCGGCAAACAGGATCATCGTCTCCAGGCGGGCGAGTGCATCGCGCGGCGAGTTGGCATGGACCGTGGTTAGAGAACCTTCGTGGCCCGTGTTCATCGCCTGCAACATGTCGAGTGCTTCCGCCGATCGTACCTCGCCCACGATGATGCGGTCAGGACGCATGCGCAGCGCGTTCTTCACGAGGTCCCTCGCCACCACCTCGCCCCGCCCCTCCGAATTGGGCGGCCGCGTTTCGAGGCGCACCACGTGCTCCTGCTGTAGCCGCAGCTCGGCGGCATCCTCGATGGTGATCACGCGCTCGCTGCTGGGTATGAACGAGCTGAGTGCGTTCAGCAAAGTCGTCTTGCCCGCGCCAGTACCGCCCGAAATCAACACGTTGAGCCGAGCCCGCACGCAGCCGGCGAGCAGATTCACCATGTCTTCGGTGAGCGCGCCGTATTCGACGAGCTTCTGCACGGTGATCTCGGCGCCGAATCGGCGGATCGAAAGCACGGGTCCGTCGATAGCCAGCGGCGGAATGATCGCGTTCACACGCGAGCCGTCGGGCAAGCGCGCGTCCACCATCGGCGACGACTCATCTACGCGCCGCCCAACGCGGCTCACTATCCGGTCGATGATGGCCAGCAGATGCGCATCATCGCGGAACGATGTCAGCGCCCGCGACAGCCGGCCCAGTTTCTCGACATAGATCTCCTTGGGCCCATTGACCAGGATGTCGGTCACCGCCCGATCGCGGAACAGCGGTTCGATGGGACCGAGCCCGATCACCTCGTACACGATCTGCTCGACCACTTCCTCGCGCTCCGACTGACTGAGCGGCGTAGCCTCCCCGCGCAGCAGCTCCGCCACGGCCTGGCGAATCTGCTGTACGATCACGCTCTCATCGGACACGCGCTCGAGCGCCTCGAGGTCGAGCCGCTCGATGAGCCGACGATGCAGCTCCAGCTTGAGTTGTTCGACCGCGGTGAGAGCAGGCCCATCAGGGCGCGTTTGCGCGAACATCCCCGATGATGGGCCGTCGGCTGGAAACTCGACCGCCGCTGCTGCGGCGTTGCCGTTGTCGGACGGCGAGGGGACCGCGGGCGAGGCGCGCCCGAGCAGTCTGTCGCGAAGTGACGGCGCCATCATTTGCTCCCGCGGCCGAAGAGTTTACCGAGTCGCGACCCGCGGCGCGCGCCCGCACCCTTCTCAGTGGGGCCGCCGTTCACGCGACTCGCCAGCCCATCATAGGCAAACGTCAGGTGTGACGATGCATCGAGCTCCACCACGGGCACTCCCTTCATGAGTGCCGCCGACGACGCTCGATAATCGTTGGGAATCCGATAGAAGATGTCCCGGCCCAGGACTGCCTTGGCATCGCCTAACGACACGATGTCCGATGACTGGTGACGGTTCACCACGACCAGGACCTTCTCGTCCGCGTAGCCCAACCGCTGGCAAAGCTGCAGCGTGCGCTGTGTGCTCCGGAGCGCCGGCACGTTGAGCTGGGTGACTAACACCACGCGATCGGCACTGTCGAGCGCCGCCAATGTCCGGTCGCTCATCGCGTGCTCGCAATCGATCACCGTAAACGAGTGATACTGCCGTAGCTGTTCGAGCAGCGTACCGACGGCGGTCGCATCCATTGATTCGGCGCCCTCCGGGTCCTCCGACGACGGCAGGACCCACACCCCTCCGCTCGCCGATGCCGGCGTGAGCAGCGAGCGCAGCAGATCGGCATCGAGGCGATCCAGCTTTCCTAACACATCGCTCATGTCGTAGGCCGGCTTGAGATCGAGCATCACCCGGAGGTCCCCGCCACCCGGTACCAGGTCCACCAGCGCGACGTGCCCTTCCGGGTGTGCCTTGGCGAGCGCGAAAGACAGGTTGACCGCCACGCTCGTGGTGCCGACTCCGCCCTTGGCGCTGTAGACGGCGATTGCACTCCCCGCCTTCGACTCGGCGTGCACACGGCGCATCAGTCGGTCCACAGCCGCCGCCAGATCTTTGGGGTCCGGCGGGTACACCAGGAACTCATTGATTCCCGAACGCATGGCGCGCAGGATGAGCTCCGGATCCGATTGGGAGGCCGTCCCGATCACGCACGTGCCGCGACGGCGCGTCTCGCGGTCGAGCGTCGCCAGATCCATCACACCGATGCCGTGCAGCGGAACCACCGCCAGATCGTAGTGCTCCGCGCGAAGTCGCGCGGTGGCCTCGGCCAGACTAAGCACGGACTCCGCCGGTCCAAACCCGAAGCGTTGCAACACGCCGTTTGCCACGTCCTGTGGTCCGGCCGCGCCGGACACGATGAGTGCCCTACGAGACATGCGTCGTCCTCTACGGCTTGGGCGGCGCCGGCAGCCGCGGCTCCAACGCTTTCCGAGCGGGAAGCGTCGTATCCGGCACGAAATGCATGAGGTCTTGTGGACGCGGATGCATCGGATCGGTGACGATGGGCGTCACCACCACCAGCAACTCCGTTTGATTCCGCTGCCAACTCGTACTCGAGAACAGCGAGCCTAAAATCGGAATGTCTTTGAGAAACGGAATTCCATCCTTGGTCTTCTGCCGCTCATCGTCCATGAGGCCGGATATGATGATGCTCTGGTCCCGACGCACATCCACCGTGCTCTCGACATGGCGCGTTCGTAGCGCAGGTATCTTGAAGCCGGATATCTCGATTCCGTTGGTGAAGTCGAGACTCGAAACCTCCGGACGAATGTGAAGCTTGATCAAGCTGTCACTCACGATCTCGGCGTAGAAATTGAGCTTGATACCGAACTCCCTCCAGATGATCGTGATCGTCGGAACGCCGCCCGTTCCCGTGTTCTGCGCCACCGGAATCGGGATCTCGCCGCCGGCCAGGAAGCTGGCTGAGTCCTTGTTCGACGCCATCACCGTCGGCTCGGCCAGGATGCGGGCGTCGCCCGTCTGTTCATCCGCATCGAGAAGTCCGAGCAACTTGCTGGTGCCGAAATCACTGAGGACCGTCCCGAACCCAATCGTGGAGGGCAGTGTGATCTTGCCCGTGCTCTGGTCGAACACGTTGTCGGTGCTGAACTGCCCGGTGCCGACCCGCGTGTGCGCATCTCGATAGACGCCCGACAATCCCAGGGAACGCAGAAAATCGCGCCGTACTTCCGCGAACTTCACCGCGATCACCACCTGCTGTTGGTCGGCGGGAGAGTGCACCGAGACGCGGTAATGACGCAACGGTGCGTCGGTCTGCCAGAGGATCACGTCGGTCTCGCCCGGTCCATGCCCGTTGATCACGACGTCTTTTGTGCCGATGACCACGACGTCTGCCACATCGGGGTTGGCCACCGACGCTTGCGTGATCGTGGACGTGGTCGTGATCGGATACGAGCGTCCTAACGGAAGGTCGACGTGCACGATCGACGTATCGGTGCCGCTCGCGAATTGCTGGGCTGGCAACGCATCGCTCAACAGACTCGCACAACAGAGTGCGCTCAGCGCGGCATCGCGCCAGACCCGTCTCTGACAGCTCAACGTCCTGTCCTCCACTGAAGGTTCAACGTGACCGGCGTAACGCCGTGCTCACCGTTGCGTCGAATCGTTCGGCTCGAACTTCTGCTGGGTGACCTTGTCCCCGCGATACACGCGCACCACGACCGACTCGGGCCTGGCGATTGGCGCCGCCATCGCGGCGCGAACCGGCGGCGCTGCGGGGCGCGGTCGTGCGCGCTCGCGCACATGGCCACGCGCGGGCGGCGGGTCCGCAATGCGAACGGCCGCACCCGACCGCAGTTGGGCCAGCACGTCCGCGGCCGTCGCTCCGGGCGTTTTGATCGAGTCCGGATCGCCGTATCCGCGCAGCACGAGCTGAATCGTCCCCTCGTTCATTGCTACGGCCAGTTGCTCCGCCTGCGTCGGCGTGACCTCGAGCGTGGCGGTTGTGGCCTGAATTGGCTTGCCATCATCGCCTCGCTCGACCTGCGTCCCTACCGACAGTACCCGCATGTTGCTCATGAACAGCTTGGCCTCTTCCTTGGTGTTCTGCTGCGGGTTCGCCTTGAGCGTCACCAGCACATCAACGCGATTGTTAGGCTGGATCAAGCCGCTCAACCCGGCTACATCGTTGATCTTGACAGCCATCGCTCGCATGCCCGGTGCGATCTTCACCTCGATTCCTGGGCCTGTGCCTTCCGGCGCCAGCCGGCCGGGGACGATCGCTTCGCCTTTGAACACGGCGAGTCGCACCACGCGTCCCACCGCGGAGTCGATGCTCGTGAACGCGCTCTCGGGCGCGGTGCCCGCGGGCCATTGGGACAGCGAAAGCGAGAGGCGATCGAGCTTCTCGCCTTCGTGCACATCGCGCGCGGCGACGACCACCGCCGTCATCGGCACCTGGTTCGCCTGCTTGGCCTGCTGCAGGTACCGGTACACGCCGAAGGTAGCAACCAGCGCTGTGATGATCGCCGCCAAGAGGACCGTGGTGTAACGTCGTTCCGCCATGTGACCGCCAGTGTATCGAGAAAGAGACAACGCCTTCGTGCACCGACCTCATGTTCCGCGTTAGGCCCTACGGAGCACCTTCCCAACGAAACGTGGCCGATGGCGACATTTGAATCGTTCCCAGACCGATCAGGTTCGTGAGCGGCGTGATCGGCGTGAACGGGTAATTCACGATCTGTACCGTGATCGATTGCATGTTAGGCGGAGTTCCGCTGAACGTCTCGCTTACCGTGGGCGCGCCGGCGTTGCCGCCGAACGCAACCACGTAGTTGGTCACCGCGGTGCTCACCGCCGTCATCGAGCTTCCGGTCGTGGGGTCAGGGCTGATCTGCGTGGACGCCAGTCGCGCGCCCTCTCGCACC
The DNA here is from genome assembly GCA_035691925.1 of Gemmatimonadales bacterium. Lineage (GTDB taxonomy): Bacteria > Gemmatimonadota > Gemmatimonadetes > Gemmatimonadales > GWC2-71-9 > DASTHG01. Next base: position 4,329 of record DASSIL010000168.1, on the reverse strand, counting down.
GCAGCCGTGAGGTTGTTGAGCGTGTAGAGAGCACGGCCGAAGTCGACGATGCCGAACACCATCAAGAGCAGAATTGGCAGTACAATCGCAAATTCCACCATCGCGGCGGCCCGCTCGGAGCGAAATGGTCGCGTGACTCTCATGCCCAGCCCTCTCTTCAGTGAATCATCCGTGGAACCCACGCCGTGATCGCTAATCCGGCGGCCATCGCCACACCGTAAGGCAGCGACAACCGGCGCCTCGCCGAAATGCTTTTGTCCGGCCGGTCCTCGTCGAGCGCCTCACCTGCACGCGCGTCCGCCACGGACGCCCTCGCGCCCTCGTGCCCTCGTGCCCCAGCCACCACCCAGGCCACCGCGAGCACGCCGCCCAAGATCGCCGTCACTAGCGCCGCGCCTAACGCAGCGCGCGGACCGAGCCAGACGGCCCCGGCGGCGAAGAACTTGACGTCGCCCGCGCCCATCACGCCCAACCACCAGAACGGCATCCATACGAGCAGCGCCGTACTTGCGCCCCCCAGCACCCGCCACGCCGCGCTCGACACGCCCGACGTAGCCACTGCGACCCCGGCGCCGAGGAGGAAAGTCGTCAACACCAGCGCATTGGGAATCCGTCGCTGTCGCACGTCCCACCCGGCTGCCGAGGCCAGCAACGCCGTGAACACGACACCGAACGCAGACCCGATCCCCGACGGCTCGAACACCATGAGTAATTCGTGATTCCGGCCAGCGCCGCATGCGACGTCCGTGAGGGCGTCGCATGCGACACAAGCCCCGGCCTCAAGCAGGCAGCGCCGCGGCGATGTTGTTGAAAATCCCGTTCGCGTTGGTACCGATGAGTCCGACGGCGACGATACAAACGATCGCGATCAGCGACAGCATGAGCGCGTACTCGACCATCGTTGCGGCCTCGTCGTTCTTGACGAAGCGCCGCACTACTGCGGTGATGCGTGCCATACTTCCTCCTGAGTGGGTGGGGTGCAGCTGGAACAACGGGAGAACGAACAACTGGAGATCGAAAGGCCCAACGGCACTGGCTCGATCTCCTTCTCCAGCGGCGGGTAATAAACAGTTCGCCAGCCGCCGGATTAGGGTAGGCTACGGCCTTTGCAAAAGTCGGTCGCGACCTTTCGGCGCGTGCCGTAGCGCGCCGGTCTTGGAAACGCGGTCCCTCTCCGGAGCGGCCTCGGGCACAACTTGTTTGGGCGCCACCGGGGCCCGAGCGAACGCACTGCCACTCACTCAACTCTCTGACTTGCTTTGCGATGCTCGACGAACAGGAAGCAGGCTTGAGGCGCGTAAACAGATGTCGCGAATCACCATCCGTGCCTCATGGACCCCTGTTCGCAGCCTGTCTCGAGTCCCACAGCTGGGCTCGGTGGCCTAACGCCGCCATGCCGTGTCGTGGCCACCTTGCAACAAGGTGTAACCGGCTCCGCTACACATTCGAACAGAATCCTGACACCGCATATGCAAAGTGTGCCATTTGTGGCGAGCCCGGCGGTGTGATCGCGATTCTGTTGCCGCCGCTATGGATGCGGGCCGGGCAGTCCGTCGAGTAAAGGTCGCGCGCGAGTGCCTCGCCGCGTGCGCACGCCCGTTGCGATTAGCGCCCGCCGCAGATCGCTCGAATCGGCGAAGCGATCGCCGGACGCCGCCGAAACACCTCGTCTACCCGGGTTCGTTTGACCATGAGATCATGCCTCGCTTCACTGCTCGCACTGGCCGCCCTACTCGGCGCACCGGACGGCGTGCGCGCCCAGTCAGTGCCGGCTGGGAACGTCTCGCCCAACAAAGACATCTACACCAAGATCTACATCAGCGTCGGTGACGCGGTGTCTCCACCGTATCCGATTCAAGGCGTGCGCCTCGTGCTGGTTTCCGCCGGCGAGGACACCATCCGCCTAACAACCGACGGCGCCGGCGCCGCGAGGCGTTTCATTCCACGCGGCGTGTATCAACTGCTCACCATGGATTGGGTGACGGCCGGCGGCCGGGACTACAAGTGGAACCTGCCCGTGAGCATCGCGCCCGGCATGCACGACATCGTCCTGACCGCCGACAACGCCAGGCCCGCGGCCGAACCCATCGTCGCCGAAAGTCCCGGCGAGCTAGGCCTGAGACAGCCGATTGCCCACGCCGACTCGACGCTGAACACAAATGTGGCTGCGCCTAATGAGATCAACGGGCGTCGGCGGCTCATCGATTCCACCGGGATGTCGTGGGAAGTATTCGAGGAGCGGTTCATCCCGTCCGCCGTCGCTCACACGGACCTCCCGCTCCCGACGGTTCAGGTGGTCCTCCTGTTCAACCGGGAAGATGAGACGCGCGAGCTCGAACACTTTCCGGCGAATTGGCGCTCCCTCTCCGACAGCGCGCTCGCGGTCTGGCTGGCGAAGTCGACGCGCATCCGGCCCTAGGGCGGCGATCGGGACTTGGGTCGAGCCGCTCGTCTGGAATCGGGCGGCGCGTCGATCGCATCGCCCTTTCCCATAGAGATCCGGAGCCGTCAGAGGTTGCGCAGTTCGCCCAAACTTGGCGGGCATCTCACGTGCGATCGCGGAAAAGCAGGCGAACCGATGCCCGGGGCGCCGCGGTACGATCTCGTCCTGATGCTCCACCTCCTGGATCTCCCCGACCGGAAAGGGACCTGAAACAGGCCTCAATCCGGTTGCGCCCGGCGCCACGCTCGTCGCAAATTTACCTGCATTCAGGTCGTTGAGGGCGGCCATGATGTGATCAACCCGCACCTCACGCGTGGCGATCGACCGAAGCTACGGATGCTCGCCGGTCCAGTTGGTCTTCTCATCGATACTGGCGATACTTCTTCCACTGGGTCGCCACCGTGAAACTCGCTGCGCACGTTGGCGAGCGCGCTGGGTCCGGCAACGGTGCCGTGCCACCTCTGCTGCGCGTTCCGCCGCTCACGATCATCGACCCTCTGTAGGCACTCACGCGGCTTGACCAACGGCTAATGCTTCGCGCCGCGCTACCCTTTGGAAGCTCCCTGCTGGTCGTCGGCGGACACCTAGGCTGAAATCAGAGCCGTCACACTCCGCCGTGAACACACTGCTAACCATCACGCGGGAGCGCGGTACGCCACCCCGTTGACCATGGATCCCTACACCTTCTGTCTGCTGTTAGGCGCCCTCGGTCTGTTAGGCATGTCGCTCACCGGCATGGGCCGCCACGGCCACGCCGGACACGCGCATCCCGGCCACGCCCACACCACACCCCACGCCCACGACGCCGCGGCCAACAGCGCCGCCACGCGCACCGCACACGCCGCCGGCGGCAGCCTAACGTCGCGCCTCCTCTGGTCGCTCATGTCGCCCCGCGTCCTCTTCACCGTCCTCCTCGGCGCCGGCGCTACCGGTCTCCTGCTCCGCCACACGCTCGGCGCCGGATTGCTCGCCGGCGCCGCCGTCGCCGGAGGGGTGATCTTCGAAGCCGCACTCGTGCGCCCCGTCTGGAACGCGTCGATGCGCTTCGCCTCCCACCCCGCACTCACACTCGAAAGCTGCGTCACCGATCCCGCCACCGCCGTCACGTCGTTCGACGCGCACGGACAGGGCGTCGTCGCCGTCGAGCTGGATGGGCAGATGGTGCAGGTCCTCGCCACGCTGCTGCCGGCCGAGCGCGCGGCGGGAGCAACGGTGCACGCCGGCGACCGCGTCCGCATCGCCGCGGTCGACGCCGACCACAATCGATGCACCGTGTCGCTGCACTGACACAACCGGTCCTTTCTTTCATCCCACGGAGTCGGAACCATGTCGGGCAACCTGTCGAGCTGGGTCGTCATCGCGGTTGTGTTAGGCATCGTGTTCGTCGGCATGCCGCTCATCGTCGCCGGATTCCTGCGCAACGTCGAGGCGGGCACCATCCGCCTCGTGAGCTGGCTGCACGGCGGAACCGTCATCTACCGCGGACCCGGCAAGTCCAAAGAGATCCCGCTTCTCACCACCGGCACCACCATCTCGAGCAAGGTGATCAACGTCGACCTCGACATCACCGACCAGACCGCCGACGTCGATGACACCGGTACGGCGCGCCCCATCAAAGTGCGCGTGCTCGCGAGCGCCATCGTCTGCGTGGGCGACACCGACACGCTCATCAAAACCGCGGCCAACCGGTTCTTCTCCAAGTCCGAAGCCGATCAAATCAGTACGCTCACCGACCTGCTCTCGAGCTCCGGACGGCGCGCGATCAACCTGCTGACGCACGACCAGCTCTTCTCCGCCAAGGCCGCGCCGCCCCAGCGCGCACTGCTCGCCGGCGGCGGCGCCGCCGCCCTGACCAAGCCTAACCCAGTACCGGTCGCGATCGTCGC
>DASSIL010000167.1:0-10827 GCA_035691925.1 Gemmatimonadales bacterium | reverse complement strand
CAGGAATCCAGGATAGACGACCCTCCCGGCCAGCACCTGGCAGTTACTGGATCAGGCCGATGCAAATCCGAGCGTTGAGCTGGCGCAGGACCACTGAGTCGACATCAACCGAACTATTCTTCTATCAAGCCGTTCAAGTGGCCCGGCTCAATTCGACGTCAACCGAGCACTCGCGGGTCGAAATGGGATTGGGTATAGAGTTTGACAAACGTCTGCTCACAGACACGGTGTTCCGTAAACGGCTTGAACCGTATCTCGGCATTGGAACAGGGCCCCGGCCGCGTGATTCGTAACATTGTCACGTATGACGGCGCCGGAGCAATGGACCCAATGGCGGTGAGTCGGGACTCCTACCTGAACGCTCTCTATCGGCGTTTGGTCGGGAAGCTCGACCGTCCTTAGCGCCCGTCGAGAAACGTCCGATACACCTCCGCGGTCATCTCCGCCGTCCGCCGCCACGTGAACCCCTCGGCGCGGTGCATGCCGAGCGCGATCAACGCCTCACGACGATCCTGATCCTCCGATAGATCGACCAGCGCCTGAACGTACGCGGCTGGGTCGCGCCCCTCCACGATCACCGCCGCGTCCCCCGCTACTTCTTTGAGACCGCCGGCATCGGAAGTCACCACCGGCAATCCCGAAGCAAACGCCTCGAGCACTGGAAAGCCGATCGTTTCGTACAGCGAAGGGAAGAGCAGCACGTCGGCGGCGCTGTAGGCGCGGCGCAGCGTCGTCTCGTCCGCCGCCGGGACACTGCGCACCACGCGCCGCAGCCCGAGCCGATCGATCAGCTGCTCCTGGTCCGCGGTCAGACGGCCGCCGACCTGCAGCAGATGCACGTCGACTCCGACCTCCATGCGCAGCCGCGCCACCGTCTGGATGACGAGCGGCACGTTCTTGCGCTCGACCGTACTGCCGACGTGCAGCACCACGAACGCGTCGGGCGGAAGACGCCAGTCGCGCCGTCCATGCTCGCGGCCACCGGATGCCTCGCGGAAGAAGGAGCGATCGACGCCGAAGGGGACGACGTGAATGGTGCGATCGTCCCCGAGCCACGTCGCCAGCTCGCGCCGCAGCCATTCGGTCCCGACGAGAAACGCATCCGCCTGGCGCAGCGCCTTGAGGGTGCGCAGCAGCAGGCGGTTGCGGAACGACTCGGCGATTCCGCCGGTCGGCGACCGCAGCACCGTCACCGGCATGAGATCGTGCACCGTGATCACGACCGGCCGCCGCCGTGCACTGTTGAGCAGGTGTGCGTAGGCGTGGTCCAGGATGTGGACCAGGTTGGCGCGCTTCGCTTCGCGGGCGAGCCGGGCGGGATAAAAGAAATGCCGGGCCGCGAACCCCTGTGGCCCGCGCAGCGGTCCGGGCAGCACCACCCGCTCGGGATCGATCGGCTGGTTCCACCAGCGGCGGTAGCTGCCCGAGGTGCGCCCGCCGGGGCCGGCGTCTCTCGTCAGCTCGCCGATGTGCGCGGCGAGCCGGACCTCGAAGCCCGGGTTGCCGCTCTCGAGCCAGTCGTGCAAGCGGTGGGCGTACTTGTCCATCGCAGCGGCGCGGTCGAGCGGCAGGTCGGGGACGAGCAGCACACGGGGCACTCCGCGTTCCTCCACCGAAATCAGTTCGCCGGTTTCCTGCTGATGCGTTGCCAGAATGCCACCGTCTGCTCGGCGACGGCGTCGTCGCTGTAGAGCTCGAGCGCACGGGCCCGGGCGGCGCGGGCGAGCGGCGCTCGGACCGCGGGGTCGAGCATCTGGCCGATGGCGTCGCGCAGCGACTCGGCGTCGTTCGGCGGCGTGATCAGCCCCGCGCTGCCGATCAATTCGGGGAGCACGCCCGCGCGCGAGCCGATCACCGCCACCTCGTGCGCCATCGCCTCGAGCAGCGTCAGGCCGGTCGGCTCGTTCCAGGTCGCCGTGGGACGCGACGGCACCACCAGAAGATCGAGATCGGGCCACAACTCGGCGATCCGCTCCGGCGGGAGCGCACCCACCCAGCGCACCCGCGCCGGAAGTCGCAGCTCGCTCGCCAGACGCTCGAGTCGCTCGCGCTCCGGTCCATCCCCCGCCACGATGAGGCGCCACGGCGCATCGCGATGATGGGCCAGGGCCTGGAGCAAAGTATCGAGGCCCCGGTGGGGCACCAGACGTCCCACGAACCCGATGGCGACATGCTCGTGTGGATGGTGCAGCGGCGTGGCGGGGACGACCGCCCCCTGCGGCGGCACGATCCCGACGGGAAGCTGAGGGGCATCGCGGCGCACCAGGCGCGCGGCGCCGTCGCTCGCGGCCAAGGCGCCCGCGAGGCGGCGCAAGACCCGACGCCGCCGCCACTGCTCCATCCACGTGCGCTCGCCGTCGACATTGGCTTCGGTGACGATGACGGTGGGCACCTTCAGCCGGGCGGCGACGCGCACCAGCTGGCGCGCCAGCGCCGATTCCGGCTCCGCCTCGATCTGCACGAGCTCAGGCCGCTTGTCGCGCACCAGCGCCGCCAGCGGGCGGGGGCCGAAGCGCATCTCGGCGGGTTCCCCCGAATGCGTGACCGGGATGGGGAAGATTTCGAGCGCCTGGGTGCGCTCCCAGGAGGTTTCGCGGGTGCGGTCGAGGATCGGATCGCGCCAGCGTTGCGGCACGGCGACCGTCAGGTCGAGGCCGCGACCGGCCAGCGCACGCAGCTTGCCGCGGGCGGTGGGTTCGACATAGATGTGCGAGGCGATGAGAACGCGGTGCATGGGCGGTACAGGACTCGAACCTGTGACCTCCGGTATGTGAGACCGGCGCTCTAACCAGCTGAGCTAACCACCCGAACGGCTAGACGCACAGACGCGCCGACACACAGACGCACCGACACCAACACTTCGTGGTTTGCGGATGTCGACCGTGGACAAGATAGTTTGGTGCGAGAACGCCTTCAACGCCGGAAACGCGCCGGGTGGCCAGCTTGGTACCGAACAACCGCGAGGGCACCGCTGATCAGTGCCCTCGCGCTTCGCGCCCCGCAACCCGTTTTCGATCTACCACCAGCAGCCCTGCAGCGACTCCACTAGGAGCACTTTGGCTCGCCCTCTTTCGACGCCGGGGCAAGAGAGGTGCTGCCGATAAAGATGGCGCAGGTGATCAGCGGCGAGGCCACGTTGATGTTGGTTTCGGTTGCCGTCCACCCGTCGCCGGTGACGGTGATCGTCCCGAGCACGTTCCCGGTGGTGGTCGCGAAGTCCGTCCCCAGGTTGCTCGTGTAGGCGATCGAGTCCGCAAAATACGCCTCTTCAGCGGTGACGAGGTTCCGCAGGTCGGTCTTCATCGACGCCACGTAGGCCTTCTGTTTGGTGTTGGCGAACTTCGGGATCGCGATCGCCGCCAGAATGCCAATGATCACGACAACGATCAACAGCTCGATCAACGTGAAACCCCTGCGGTTGTACATACGCCGACCCTTCCTCTCCCTGCGAACGTGTTGTGGGCGCTCCGGCACGACGGCCCACTATCGGAGGCATGGGGCATACCAAGTCAGCTTTCCCGTTGATGCAACCCTATGCGGTTACGGCAGATGACGAGCGAAGGGCGATCCGTTGAGGCGGCGTTACCTGCCAGTTGGTCCATAACCGACACGGCGTGGTTGTGACGCAGCATGTAGAGTAGACACAACAATTGTAGGTTAATTGCAACGCTACTGTTGACGTGCCACAACAAAAACTGCCTTCAAAACGCCATCAGCGGCAGAAACGTGGCAACGTTGGTGCAGTAGATCTGGTGTGCACCGGGGCACAGGGCGCAATGGTTCGACATTTTGCGGCACCCGCTGACTTGTCGGACCCTGTCCAGATACACCATGAATGACGGGTTCTGTGCGACATCGGTGCTGTCGGGGGTGAAGCGGTCCTGGATCGTGCCCGCGAGATCGGCGCGTGCGACGGTATTCGGCTTTTCCTGCGCCATCTGTGCCTCGAGGACGGCATAGACATCGGCGCGCTTTTGCGCCGCGACCGCCTCGTTCTGCGCCAACCCATACCACACCTCGAGGCCGTCGTGGTCGCGACACGCCATCCCCTGAATCTTGTTGTGGGTGTACGCGCCGTCCTGACACTTGGCCGTCGCGCCGTTAGGGCCGAGGCCCTGGGCGGCGAGTACCGGTCCAGTCCCAAGGACCAAGCCGACCACCACCATGCTGGTCACTCGCATCACCTGTTCTCCCCAGTGCGGTTGCTGCCGTCTTCCAAGCACCTGCCACCCAGCATTATGGGCCGGGGAGGATTTGAACCTCCGACCAGACGATTATGAGTCGCCCGCTCTAACCCCTGAGCTACCGGCCCGAAAGGACCAAATATAAGGAACTCAGAGGAGCCCACCGCGGCGCAGCCGTCCCAGTTGATCCTGCTGTGCATCGAACGCGGCCAGTAGCTCCTCCGGAGCGACGGTCGCGACGCCGGCCTTGCCCACCTCGACCCCAGCGGCGTACGCCGCGACCTGCGCCGCCTCCCGCACACTCGCCCCGGCCGCGAGCGCCGTGCCGACCCACGCCGTCACCGTGTCGCCGGCGCCCGACACATCGTAGACCTCACGTGCGAGCGTCGGGATACGTGTCAGCGCCTGATCCTTCGTCACGAGCACCATTCCCTCGGCGCCGAGCGTCAGCAGGAGATTGTCGACGCCGAGTTGGTCGAGCGCGGCGGGAAGCGCGTCCGGGTGGGCGAGGTCGAGCGTGGCGCCCATCGCTTGTTCCAGCTCGCGACGATTTGGCTTGAAGACCGTAGCGCCCTTGTAGGCGAAGAAGTGACGGAATTTCGGATCGACGACGACGGGGACGCCGCGGCGTCGCGCCACCGTCATGCTGCGCGCGATCACCGCTTCCGTGAGGGCGCCCTTGTTGTAGTCCTCCACGAGCAGCGCGTCGGCGTCGGCGAGCGCGCGCTCGAGCACCGCTCCCAGCTGCTCGGCCGCGCGGTCGGGGACGGGGTCGTCCACCTCTTCGTCGATGCGGACGATCTGCTGGCCGCGGGCGACGACCCGCGTCTTCGACGTCGTGGGCCGGTCGGGAACGACCACGAGCCATTCGTCGCGCAGGCGGTGTTGCGCCAGCTCCCCGCGTACCGAGTCGCCCCGCGCATCGTCACCGATCACCGTCACGAGCCGCCCCTCGGCGCCGATCGCCGCGACGTTGGCGGCGACATTCGCCGCGCCCCCCAGTGCGATGCGTCGCTGCTGCACCGCGACCACGGGCACCGGCGCCTCGGGGGAGATCCGGTCCGCTTCGCCGGCGAGATAGATGTCCAGCATTGCGTCGCCGAGCACGACGACGCGCTGGGTGGCCATCTTCTTGACGAGGGCCTGCAGGCGCTCGCGGGTGAGGTCCATGGGGGGAGAAACTTATCGTTGTTGGCTGTACGACGGTAAGTTGTAGGACCCGTGCACACGACCAGTTTTCGTATCGAACAACGCCGCGGCGATCGCACCGAGTCGGTGCACCACGTGCATGTTGCGGTGGTGGACGCGACGGGCGCCCTGGTCGCCCATGCCGGTGATCCCGACCTGGTGACCTTCTGGCGCTCGGCGGCGAAACCGTTTCAGGCGCTGCCCATCGTTGCCGACGGCGCCGCAGAGCACTTCGGGCTCGACGTCCGTCACCTCGCCATCGCCTGCGCCTCGCATTCGAGCGAGCCGGCGCAGGTCGAGCTGGTGCGCGAGTTTCTCGCGCGCATCGGTGCCGCCGAATCGGACCTGCAATGCGGTCCACACACGCCGCTCTCGGACGCCGTGGCCCGGAACTATCGCGCGCGCGGTGTGGAGCTCACCGCCGTGTACTCCAATTGCTCCGGCAAGCACACCGGGATGCTGGCGCTGGCGCGGTTTCATGGCTGGCCCACCGCCGACTATCACCGGCTCCAGCATCCGGTGCAGCAGCGCTGCTTGCGTGAAGTGTCGCGGTGGACGGATCTGACGGAAGGCGCGATCGGGACGGCGGTCGATGGGTGCGGCGTGGTCTGCTACGCGCTCCCGGTCCGCCGGATGGCGCTGGCGTATGCGCGATTGGCGAACGCGACCGTCATTCCCCAGGCGATGGTCGAGCATCCGGAGCTCATCGCGGGCGAAGGCCGTCCCTGTACCGAAATGATGCGCGCGTTTCCCGGTCGTGTGATCACCAAGGTCGGCGCGGAAGGCGTCTATAGCGGCGTCCTCCTGCGCGAGCGACTCGGCGTCTCCCTGAAAGTGGAAGACGGGCATGGTCTCGCCGCCGCATTGGCCATGGCGAGTGTCCTCGGCCAGCTGGGTCTCAGTCCCCAACCCGACTCCCTGCAGTCCCGCACCAACTTCAACACGCGGGGCGAGGCGGTCGGCGAGTTGCGCGTTTTCGGCGCCCTGGAGCGATAGAACGATGACGGTCGATCGACCCGCCGTACCTACCTTGTCTCCCACGCTCGATCCGCCCACCCTCTCCCTCGTGCGCGTGGCTATGGCGATCGCCCGGGGCGACGAACGGGCGCTGCGCGATCGCATGCAGGCAGCGCGTGGGGCGAAGGTCCAGAAGCTCTGGATGGAGGAGTTACTGCTCCAGAGTCTGCTCAACGTCGGATACCCGCTCGCCCTCGCGGCCTTCGGCGTGTGGTACGGTGTTGTGGGCGACGAGCCGGCGGACGGCGGGGAATCGCTGTTGCACGGAGAGCACGGCCGTTGGGCGAAGCGGGGCGAGGAGAAATGTGCCGAGGTGTACGGCCGGACCTATCACAAGCTGCTCGTGAATCTGAGGATTCTGCATCCCGCGCTCGAGGCGCTTGTGGTCGTCGACGCCTACGGCAAAATCCTTGGCCGGCCCGGGCTCGATTCTGCCCGGCGCGAGATCTGTACGCTGGCGGCGATCACGATGCTCAACGCTCCACGGCAGCTGCACGCGCATCTGCGCGGCGCGCTGAATCTCGGGTGGAAGAAGGAAGACGTAGACGCGATTCTGGTGCTCGCCGAGCAAGAAGTCGGGTCAGAGCGGGCCCTGAAACTCTGGGAGCAATGGGCCGATGTACGAGAGCGAAAACTTTGAGCGCGGAGTGCGGAACGCGGAATGCGGAGTGAGCAAGTCGAGATCATGCAAACGGGAAAGCTGAAGGATCGGACGCGAGCTTTTGCGCTGGGCGTCATTCGCTTTGTGGATGGACTCCCCAGAACGACGATTGGGAGGGTGATCGGCAATCAGTTATTGCGTTCCGGCACATCTGTCGCCGCGAATTACCGGGCGGCGACTCGCGCTCGGTCTCGACGCGAATTCATTGCCAAGCTCGGAATCGTGGAAGAAGAAGGAGATGAGACACTGTTCTGGATTGACTTGGCGGTAGATGCGGCCCTCTCCGCGAGTGAGCATGCAAAGGATCTCCGTGGCGAAGCCAATGAGATCGTGGCTATGGTCGTTTCGTCGATTCGGACAGCTCGAGGGTGGCGTCGTGCAACTCCGCATTCCGCACTCAGCGCTCCGCGTTCTTCATGTTCATAGATCGTGCCGTAGTGCGAGTACAGGCGGGCACGGGAGGATCCGGCGCGTCTTCGTTCAGGCGCGAGAAGTTCGTTCCCAAAGGTGGTCCGGATGGTGGAGACGGCGGCCCCGGGGGAAGTGTCTTCGTGCGCGCCGACCAGAATCTCACCACGCTCCTCGACTATCGCTACCACACCGACTGGAAGGCCGAGCGTGGTCAGCATGGCAAGGGGAAGAACATGACGGGACGCTCGGGGGCGGACATCACACTCCCGGTACCGCCGGGGACCGAGATTCGCGATGCCGCATCGGGCGAGCTGGTCGGCGAGCTCGTGGCAGCGGGAGAGACGCTGCTCGTCGCCAAGGGCGGGCGCGGCGGACGCGGCAATGCGCGCTTCGCGACTCCCACACACCAGAGCCCGCGCGAGTGGGAGCCCGGCGAGCAGGGCGAGGAGCGGACCCTCGAGCTCGTGCTGAAGCTCATCGCCGACGTCGGGCTCCTCGGGGAGCCCAATGCCGGGAAGAGCACTCTCCTGTCGGTCGTTTCGGCGGCGCGCCCCAAGATTGCCGACTATCCCTTCACCACGCTCGAGCCGCACCTCGGCGTCGTCCAGTTGTCGGATCACCGCACGCTTGTCATCGCCGACATCCCGGGGATCATCGAGGGCGCGCATGCCGGGAAGGGATTGGGTCTGAAGTTTCTGCAGCACGTCGAGCGGACTCGGCTCGTCGCGGTCCTGATTCCCGCCGACACGCCGGACCCTCAGGCGACCTATGACCTGCTGCGACGCGAGGCGGGGCTGTACAACGCCGACCTGGCGGCCAAACCGCACGTCGTCGTCGTGACGAAAACCGATCTGCTCGGTCCCGGCGTCGCACCACCGGCGATTCGCACGGTCGAGGGTGCGCCGGTCATCGCCATTTCCGCGGTCACGGGTGCCGGTGTCGCGGCGCTGCTCGAGACGCTGTGGCAGAAGCTCCGCACTCCGGTCACGGCGAGCTAGTCGCCTACCTGGCGCTCGCCCAGATCCCGGGGATCGGGCCGGCGCGGCTGCGCACTCTCCTCGATGCATTCGGCAGTGCGGCCGGGGCGCAGATCGCCCCAGCCGGCGCGATCGCAGCGCTGCCGGGGTTCGGGCCTGCCGCCGCGAGCGCGGTGCGCGCGGCGGGACGGAAGGGCGGGGAGGACATCCTGCGTTCGCTCGACCGACTCGGTGCACGGGTGCTGCTCCCGACTGACGCCGAGTTCCCTCCGTTGCTGGCCGAGATCGCCGATCCTCCAGCCGCGCTCTTCGTGTGGGGGGATGCGAGTCTGCTGTCGCGTCCCGCCGCGGCGATCGTCGGCAGCCGCGACCACACGCCGTACGGGGCGACCGCTGCAGGCCTCTTGTCGAGCGGCGTCGCCCGGGCGGCGGTCGTCGTCAGCGGTATGGCCCGGGGCCTCGACGCCATCGCGCACGACGCCGCGCTCGAGGCTGGCGGGACGACCGTCGGAGTGCTCGGGAACGGCTTCGGCGTGATCTACCCCGCCGCCAATCGCGTGCTGTACGAGCGCGTCTCGCGCGAGGGCTGCCTCGTCACCGAGCTGCCGCCCGGTGAGCGACCGCGCGTCAGCACCTTCCCGCGTCGCAACCGCATTATCGCGGGGCTGGCGGGCGTGACCGTGGTTGTGGAGGCAGCGGTGAACTCCGGGGCGCTCATCACCGCCGACTGCGCGCTCGAGCAAGGGCGCAGCGTCCTCGCCGTGCCGGGGCCAATTACCAGTCCCACCTCAGGAGGCTGCAACACGCTGATCCAGCAAGGCGCGAAGCCGGCACTGTGCGTGGCGGACGTGCTGGAGGAGTTGCACTTGCCCGCACCCGCCGACGCGCGCTTGACCCCGGGGCGTGGCTTCGGGGTGGACCCGCTCAGGGTCACACCTGTGCTGACACCTCCGAACGACCTCACTTCGCTGCAACGAACATTGTGGGACTCCCTCGCCACCCAGCCGGCGCACGTCGATGCGCTGGTCGCGGGAGCAGGGCAGTCGGTCGGTCACGTCCTCACGGCACTCACCGAGCTCGAGTTGCGGGGTCTCGTTGATCAAAAACCGGGGATGATCTTTGCAATAAAGGACAAATGACGAATGTCCAATGTCCAATGTAGAATGTAGAAATGGTCAATTGACCGTTGCGACATTCATCATTCGACATTGGACATTGGACATTTGTCTTTTCATCACCTCTACATTCACGTCCCCTTCTGTACTCGGCGCTGCTCCTACTGCGACTTCTCCATCGCGGTTCGCAAGCAGATCCCCGGCGATGCGTTCGTGCATGCCATTCAGGCGGAGCTGAAGCAGGTCGGGCCACTCGAGTCGCTCGAAACGGTGTACTTCGGCGGCGGGACGCCGTCCCTGCTTCCTCCGGATGCGATTCGCACGATTCTGCTCGACGTTTTTCACTCGACGCCTCCTCGCGACGCAGTTGAAGTCACCCTCGAAGCCAACCCGGAGAACGTCACCCGGGATCTGGCGGTGGCCTGGCGCGCCGCCGGCGTCAATCGCATCTCCCTCGGCGCCCAATCCTTCGACGATCGTGTGCTGCAGTGGATGCATCGGACCCATGACGCGGCACAGATCGGGCGGGCCGTCGCGATACTGCGCGATGTGGGGATCGCCGACATCTCGCTCGACCTCATCTTCGCTCTGCCCGAATCGCTGGGACGCGACTGGGACCGGGACCTCGACCTGGGGGTAGCACTCGAGCCCTCGCACCTGTCACTCTACGGCCTCACCATCGAGCCGCGCACGCCGCTCGATCGTTGGATCTCCCGTGGCGCCATTCAAGCGCCGAGCGACGACCGCTACGCCGACGAGTATCTGCGCGCCCATGAGCGGCTCGGAAAGGCGTCCTATGAGTTCTACGAAGTATCCAACGCCGCGCGCGACGGCCGGCGGTCACGCCACAACAGCGCGTACTGGTCAGGCCGTTCGTACCGGGGCCTCGGTCCCGCAGCCCATTCGTTTGATGGTCGCGCGCGCAGCTGGAACGTCGCGGCCTGGGAGGCCTATCGCCGTGCGATGGTTGCCGGCGAGTCGCCGATTGAGTCGCGCGAAGAGCTCTCCGCCGAGCAGCGCGAATTGGAGCGTCTCTACCTCGGGCTCCGAACCACCGAAGGAATTGCCTGCTCTGACCTTCCCCGACATTCCCCATCGTTCGCCGGCTTCGTCGACCGGGGCTGGCTTGGCAACGACGGGCAGCGGCTCCGCTGCACCCCCACAGGCTGGCTCCGCCTCGACAGCCTCGTCGCCGCCTTGACCGGGAACCTGACGATTTCGTAATTTGTTTCGCTGAAAGGGGTTGGAGCATTTGACGACACCATTGACCGAGC
>DASSIL010000166.1:0-21192 GCA_035691925.1 Gemmatimonadales bacterium | reverse complement strand
GTGTCGACGCGCTCCCGCTCGACGGGGGTCAACTCTCCGTCGAGATAGGCGTGCAGTGTGCCTTCATCCACGTGCGACATGTTCAGCCTCGCTTCCCTTCTCGTATGCCTCGACCAGGCGGCGCCGGGCGCGCGCCAGCGTGGTGCCGACGGCGCCCTTGGCCAATCCCGTCTGGGCGGCGATTTCATCGTAGGACTGTCCCGCATCCCAGAGCAACAACACTTCGCGGTCGCGCGGCGTCAACTGGTCCAGCGCCCGGCGCACGCGCTCCCGGTCGAGCTGCTCACCGACGGTGTCGTCGAGCGGCGGCGTCTGGTCGGGCTCGCTCTTCAGCAGCGTGAGGTGCCGCCGTTCACGGGCCGCCCGCCGGGCTTCGTCCCGTGCCATGTTCGCCGCTACCACAAAGAGCCACCCCCGCGGGTTGTCGGGCCGATGTGCCAGCGCCCGTGCGAACGCCTCCTGCGCCAGATCTTCGGCGCGATCGGCGTCCCACACTTTGCGATAGAGAAATCGCACCAGTGCGGGATACGTCGTGCGGTAGACGTCGGCGAGATCGTCGGGCATCAACCGCAATTGTGGATTGCGGATTTCGGATTGCGGAATGGAACCTGTTGATCCCGTGCCGAAATCCGAGTATCCAATCCGCAATCCACAATCCGCAATCCGCAATCGAGTATCACCGAAACTCCCCCACGATCCGCTCAAGCTCGCCTGCGTGCCAGAATTCCACCCCTCCCGCTGCAATCTTGACGTTCACGAGCCGCCCCGCCACCAGCACGCCGGGGGTGAGGCTCACGGCGGCGGTCAGCTCGGGCAGCGACCTGAGCAGGGCGAAGTAGGCGTCACTGAACGGGGCGATGGTGACCGTGCGCAGCGAATCGCGCGCCGCGAGGTCGGTCCACACGCTGTCGCGCAGGATGAAGAGCCGTCCGCCGACGCGGCGCGTCGGGTTGATGCCGCTGCGCGCACGCAGCCGGTCATCGAGCTCGTCCCGGTCCTGCCGGTCGACCGATTTCTGCGCCAGGCGGGCCTCCGCCTGCGATTGCATCACCGCACCGGCGCCGTTCTGGGCGGCGGGGGCAGCGTTGGGCGCATACCCGGAGACCGTGACTGCCGACATCGACAGGTCGGCGGGGAGGTCACGGCGGACCATGGCGAGGTTGGGTTCCTGTACGAGGTACGACGTGTACTCCGTCAGGATCCCGTAGCGCAGCGCGAGGTCCTTCAGCGCTGCGAGCGTCTCCGGCGTCGAGCCGTGCAGCCGGATCTCCCGCGACAGCGCCCCCGCCTTGCGGGAGGCCCAGAGCCGCGGAATGTAGGCGTTGGACGAAGCAGCGCCCACCGTCCCCGAGCGGAATTGCTCGTCCTGGGAGCCGCGGCGTCCGCGGACCGCCACCGACCACCCCGTGGTCGCGCGCGCGTGGTAGCGGCCAAACGCGACCAGCTCGTCCCCGGCGAACAGGTCGGGGAGGGTCTGCGGCTGCACGTCGTACAGCTCCACGCCTTCGCCGTTCAGTGTCACGTCGGTGAGGACGGGGCTCGCGATCTTGCCGGCGAGGGTGCCCACGGCGCGCTCGATATCTCCGCCCGGGGCGATGTACTCGGTGACGCCCCGCGCTCCTTCAGTCAGACGGTCGAGCAGGAAGGTGTTGACGTCGTAGCCGATCCCGAACGAGAACACGCGGAACGCGCCGCGGTGTTCTTCGGCACGCGCCGCGATCTTCTCGGGATCCTGCTCGCCGACCGTCGGCAGGCCGTCGGTGAGAAAGATGATGACGCCGAGCGAGCCCTCGGCGGGCGGCTGGCTCGCGGCTTCATCCAGGGCTCCGGCGATGTTCGTCCCGCCGCCGGTCTCCAGGGCGTTCACCCACTCCACGGCGCGCCGCCGCCCGTCGGCCGTGGCGTCGGTCCAGCCGGCGTCGAAGCGTCGTACGCCGCTCTCGAAAGCGACCAGGCGGAACCGGTCCCCTTCGTGCAGCGAGCCGAGCAGCTGGCCGACGGCGGACTTCGCCTGCGCGAGCTTGTCCCCCGACATCGAGCCGGAGACGTCGACCGCCACGACGAGATCGCGCCGCAGGGCGGCCGCGGGATGCGTGGCTCCCGGGGCGAGCAGCAGCATGAAGTAGCCGTCGTCTCCAGGCACCTGATGCGTCAGGAGGGACACGCCGACGAGTCCCTCGCGCAGCGGCAGAAAGAGGTCCAGGTCGCCCGTGGTGGCGCTGTCGGCCAACGTCACCTCGAGCCGCCCCCCCGAACGGTTGCTGCGAATCTGATGAGTGGGGGAGTAGGGTTCGCCGAAGCGGCTGCCGCTCTCAGCACTGAGACGAAAGCTCCGCGTCACGCCAGCGGCGCCGGGCCCCGATCCGGCGACGTAGCGGAACCGCCAGGCATCGCCCTCGCGATCGAGAATCTGCGTGTAGCGCAACGTGATCTTTCTGGTCTCACCCGGGTTGATCGGGAAGATGCGCGCACGGATCAGCCCATGGCCCGCCAGCTCGATCAGCGCCGGATCCCGCTTGCGGCGCACGATCTCCTCGTAAATCGATCGTGCCTGCGTCGCATCCATCGTCTCGCCGCGCAGCTCGTTGTCCCCTTGCCATAACGAGAAGCTCGAAAACGCGGCTTCTCCGGGGAGCGGGTAGTGGTAGATCCCTTCGCCCAGCATCGGCCCGCGGTTCTGGAACCACTCCTCGACCGTCACCTCCGCGACGCGGTCCTTGACCGCGACCGAGACGGCGCTGCGCAGTTTCTCGACGCCCCATCCCGGCACCGGACGCACCGGCTCGATCCACCCCTGGCCCCGGAGGTGACAGGGCAACGCCACGACAGCGACACACCATACGGCAACGCGAAGCTGCGACAACATCGTTCCGTCCTCGAGCGAGAGTCCCACGAGAGACGCTTCGCTCCCCTAGTCCCCACACACCCCGAAGCACGAACCGCCTCTTGGCAACGGAGGCGGTTGGAGCTAAACCGTTACCGCAGTGCTACTTGAGCGGCATCATCGTGCGATCGGCTGAGGTTCTTGCGCGAAGTCATGCTGCTCGACGTCGTCCCGGCGCGGCCGGCGCTAATTCTAACTCCAACGACCAGAAGCGATTAGCGGTACGGCACGGGTCCGCCTTTGGGGCTCTCCCGTTCCGCGATCTCTCGGTGTATTGTGAACGCGTTCACAAGCAACCCGTACGTGTGAAATTTTTGGGAGGGATACAATGCGGTTGACTGGAGTCGCGGCGGTGCTGGCGCTCGCAGCGCTGGCGTGTGGCAAGAAGGGTGATCAGGCGCAGGCAAGCGCGGCGCCGGCGACGCCGGCGGCGGCACCGACCACGGCGGCGGCCGCGGAGCCGACTGGACCGGTCGTCGAAGTGAAGATGATGGGCAGTGGCAACACCTACAAGTTCGATCCCAGCACGATCACCGTGCCCGCGGGTGGCACCGTGCGGTTCATCAACGTCGAGGGCGGACCGCACAACGTGTCGTTCTACGCGGATTCGATTCCCGCCGGCGCCGCCGAGAAGCTGAACGCGGCGATGGCGAATCGCATGGACAACCTCGCCGGCCCGTTCCTGATCAACGCCAACGATCACTACGACGTGTCGTTCGCTGGCCTGCCGACGGGGACGTACAAGGGCTTCTGCACGCCCCACCAGGCACTGGGGATGCACTTCGTCCTGACGGTGAAGTAGTCTCGGGCTCCAGGTGACGGCCCCGGAGCGATCCGGGGCCGTTATATTTTCCGCCCATGTCGTGGATCCTGCTGCCGCTGCGGTTGTTCCTGGCCGCCCCCGGCGACACCGCCGTTCCTCCCCATCCCGCGCCGGCGCCGCTCGATTGGGTGCGGGCGCTGCCACCGGCACGCGTCGAGGTCCATAGCGACCGTCACGAGGTCGTGATCGAGCTCGCCCCGGTCGATCTCCCCGCCATGTCCCACATGGACATGGCGGCGATGAGCGGGATGGCCGGGATGAATATGGACGAACATTCGGCGCACAATCCCGTGTATCCGCCGGTGATGGGGGTCGACCTCCCGCTCACCGGGTGGATGTCGGGGTTCCGGATCGAGCTGGTCGATTCCGCCGGCCGTCCGGTGCCGAGCGAACTGTTGCATCACTACAATCTGATCGACCCGAATCACCGCGAGCTGTTCCTGCCGATTTCGCGCCGCGTGCTCGCGGCCGGCAGTGAGACCGGGGCGGTTCGCATGAGCCGCTGGCTGATGGGGGCGCCGTTCATCAGGGGCGACCGGCTGGTCGCGAGCGCCATGCTCCACAACCCGACGATGCAGTCCTACAGCGGGGTGCGGACGCGGCTGATCCTCACCTACAGCGCCGACGGGCACTGGTATCCGCTGTTGCGCGCCTACCCGTGGCAATTCGACGTGGCGTTCCCCGTCGGGGACAAGTCGTTCGATCTGCCGCCGGGGCGCTCCGAGAAGTTCTACGAGGGCAGCCCCGCGGTGGCGGGGAAGATCGTCGGGATCGGCGGCCACGTGCACGACCACGCCGATTCGCTGGTACTGCGCGACATCACGAGCGGTGCCGTCATCTGGCGGGCCGTGCCGATCACCGATTCGACGGGCCACGTGGTGGCGATGCCGATCAAGAAATTCATCGGCATTACGGGCATCGGCGTGAAGATCGTCCCCGCGCACCGCTATCGCGTCACCGTGTTCTACGACAACGAGACGGGCCAGACGCTGCCGGATGGCGGGATGGGGGTTGTGGCGGGACTGTTCGCACCGGCGCCGGACGCGACCTGGCCTGTGGCCGACGAAACCGATTCGCTCTACACCTCGGACCTCCGCCATGCGCTGCGCATGGGCGAAGGGGCGCAGCTGTCAGCTGCTGGCGCTGGCGTCGAGCACACCCACCACTGATTCCGGCGCCGGCACGGTCGCCTCTGCGGTCCGCCGGCGCTGCACCACCGCCAGCATGATGCCGGCCAGCACGAGCCCGGTGAGGGCATCGATGCCGTAGTGGAACTGGCCGTAGACGACGGCCAGCACCAGCCCCGCGGTGGGCAGCAACAAGGTCAAACCGAGCGGCCGCCAGTAGCGCAGGGCGAACCCCGTCGCCACCACCGACGCGGCGACGTGCGACGACGGGAACGCCGCGCCCCATGAATCCCCACGGTCGAGCAGCCACTGCGCCAGCCGCGCGGGCCACACTTCGGTCGCGGCGTTGTGCGGCAGGTCGAAGGCGTATCGCGGGCCGGCGACCGGATAGAAGAGAAAGACGACGTAGCAGAGGTAGAACGTGATCATCACGCCGAGAATCGTGTGCCGCGCGGCATCTTTGCGACCCGAGAACCACAGCCCGGCAGGCGCAGCGTAGAGGATCGCGTAATAGGCGAGGTAACAGGTGTGCAGTACGGCGGAGAACCACGGCACCGGCATCTCGCGGATCCAGCGATACGACACCTGCGATCCGAACACCCACGCCTCGAGCCGCTGGATCGCCATGTCGTTCTGGAAGCCGGCGTCGAGCGTCAGCACACCGATCTCGCCGTACAGCCCCGCCAGCAGCAGCAGGGGATACCAGTCGCCGAGGAAGCGGCCGACCGGCCCCGATTGGCGGGCGGCGGGGGCGAGCAGCACCAGCCCCACCAGCAGCGCATGCGCCGCCACCAGGAACTGCCAGTGTGGGATGACGTCGTCCTGGAATGACAGCGCGAGGGCCATCGTGGCAACCACGACGTAGCCCAGCGTCCAGCGATCCAGCGCCGTCAGCCTCGACTTCACAGCCAACCCTCCGCTCGATACCAGGTTGTGGTGCGCGACAGTCCCGCCGCCAGATCCGTCGCCGCCCGCCAGCCGCTGTCCCGTGTGAGCGCGTCCGAGCGGCAGGTCCAGGCGGGGGCGAGGAATTCGTCCGCCTTCTCCGCCGACAACAGCGTCGCGCGGCCCGCCAGCGCCGCCAGCGAACCTACGGTCCAAAGGGCGACTCGCGCCAGCGCGGCGGGAAGCCGCACGATCCGGGGGGTGCGCCCCACCGCTGTTCCAACCGCCCGCACCAGTCCCGCGCTCGTGGTCACGTCGGGGTGCGCGGCATAATAGACATGGCCCACGGTCGCTGCAGCGGTGCCCGCGGCGATCAACGCGTCCGCAAGGTCGCCGGCGTAGATGACCGAGAGCTCCTGCGTTCCGTCCCCCATGACCGGTCCCCACCCCGCACGTGCCAGACGGAAAATGCGCAGGGTTTCGCGATCCCGCTCTCCATAGACGACCGGGGGCCGCACGATCGTCCAGGGAAGGCCGGAGGCGCGCACCAGCGCTTCCGCCTCGAGCTTGCTCTGCCCGTAGCTCGTGACCGGCTGCGGCGGCCGTGCTTCATCGATCGGCTGTCCTGGAACTGTCGGGCCACCGACCGCCAGCGACGACACCTGCACGAAGCGGCGCGGCGGGGCGGACTGCGCCGCCTCCAGCACGCGGGCGGTCCCGTCTCGATTGACGGCCAGGAACTCCCGCAGGTTTCGCGCGCTGATCCGTCCGGCCACGTGGTACACCACGTCAGCGCCGGCACACCCCTCGCGCAGCGCTGCCGGTGCATCGAGGTCTCCGCGGACGAGGCGCACATCCGTCCAGCCCAGCGCGTGCGCCTGAGCGGGGGAGCGGACGAGGCAGGTGATTTCGTCCCCCCGCGCGCGCAAGGCGCGAACGAGATGGGTTCCCACGAACCCGGTCCCGCCGGTGACAAACGCCTTCACAGCGACTTGTCGAAGATGCGATACGTCTTGTAGGGTCGGAAACCCATCCGCATGAGACCGTTGACCATGGGGATGTTGTCCTCGAGGATCCAGCCCGCCTCGCCCTGCGGCATGCCGCGGGCGGTGGCGTGGGTCCAGATCCAGTGGTACAGCAGGGAGTCGATGCCCTTGCCGCGAAACTCCTTCACCGTGCCGAGCAGCGGGATGCGGGCGCGATCGATCTTGCGGGAGTACCACAGGATCTTCAAGAGGCCGGGGAAGAGCCGGCCGGAGGGATTGTGCTTCAACGCGACGTTGAAGTCGGGGATCGCAACAGCGAATCCCACGACCCGGCCGCGGATCTCGGCAAAGACGACGAGATCGGCGATGATGATCGGCTTGAGCTGCTTGGCGAGATGCTCGAGCTCCGCGTCGGTCATCGGCACGTAGCCCCAGTTCTGCTCCCAAGCCTCGTTGAACAGCGACTTGACGAGCTCCACTTCCTCGCGGAACCGCTTCATGTCGAGCGGGCGCAGCGTCACGCCGAGGCGTTCGGCCAGCACCTTGCTCGCGCGCACCACGCGCTCGGGAGGCTCCATCGGCTGCTCGCCACCGCCCCAGTACGCGATCAGGTCCTTCGCCTTCCGGAATCCGTAGGCCTCGTGCAGCGGCACGTAGTAGGCGGGATTGTGCGGCATCAGGACGACGGGGGGCTTCTCGAAACCCTGGACCAGGAGCCCGCACTCGTCGTTGATCGAGGGGTTCATGGGCCCGCGCATCGTGTCGAGGCCGCGCTCGCGCAGCCACGCCGCCGCCTGATCGAACAGGGCGGTCGCGACGGCCTGATCGTCGATGCTCTCGTAGAAGCCGTAAAAGCCGACGCGGTCCCCATGGAGGGCGTTGTGGCTGTCGTTCTTGATCGCCGCGATGCGCCCCACGATGTCGCCGTTGCGCCAGGCGAGGAAATACCCGGCGGAGGCGTGCTCGAAGAACGGATTCTTCTTGGGAGACAGAATGGTGCGGACGTCCATGCGCAACGGCGGGACCCACTGGGGATCCCGCCGGTGCAGCGTGTACGGAAAGGCGATGAATCGTTCGAGGTCCCGTCCGGTGCGGACGGGCTCGAGCGCGACGGTCAAATGACCCCCAGCTCCTTGCCGAGCCGACCGAACGTGTCCAGCGCGCGATCGATCTGCTCTCCGGTATGGGTGGCCATCAGGCTGGTGCGCAGCCGGCACTGCGACGGCGGCACCGCCGGCGGCACGACGGGGTTCGTGAAGACGCCCGCGTCGAACAATTTGCGCCAGAAGAGGAACGTCTTCTCGAGCGGGCCGATCAACACCGGGACGATCGGCGTATCGGTCGGGCCGATGTCGAAGCCCAGGTTCCGCAGGCCGTCCTGCAGCCGCCGGGTGTTGGCCCACAGCGCGTCGCGGCGCTCCGGCTCGCGCTGCATCACGTGCAGGGCGGCGAGCACCCCCGCGGTGTTCGAAGGGGGCAGGGCGGCCGTGAAGATGAGCGGCCGGCTGTGGTGCTTCAGGTAATGAATGATGTTCTCGGCGCCGGCGGCGAAGCCGCCGATCGAAGCGAGCGACTTGGAGAAGGTGCCGACGATGAGATCGACCTCCTCGGTCACGCCGAAATGGGCGGCGGTGCCGTCGCCCTTCGGGCCGAGCACGCCGATCGAGTGCGCGTCGTCCACCGCCAGCGCCGCGCCGTACTTCTGGGTGACGCGCAGCAGGGCGGGGAGGTCGGCGATATCGCCTTCCATCGAGTAAACGCCGTCCACGATCAACATCGTCCCGGTGCCCTCGGGGACGCGCTGCAGCTTGCGCTCGAGGCCGGCCAGATCACCGTGATTGAACCGCATCGTCTCGCCGTGCGACATCTTGGCGCCGTCGACGATCGAGGCATGGTCGAGCTTATCGAGGAAGACGACGTCGCCCCGGCCGACGAGCCCGGAGATGACGCCCAGATTCGCCTGGTAGCCCGTCGAAAAGACGAGACACGATTCCTTGCCGAGGAACTCGGCCAGCTCCGTCTCGAGCTGCTCATGGAGATCCAGCGTGCCGTTCAGGAACCGGCTCCCCGTGCACCCCGAGCCGTAGCGCTCCAGCGCGCCCCGAGCCGCCGCCAGCACTTCAGGATGATGCGTGAGCCCCAGGTAGTTGTTGGAGCCCATCATGATCCGTTCCTTGCCCTCGATGACGACGACGGTGTCCTCGGAGCGGGAAATCGCCTTGAAGTACGGGTACAACCCGGCCGCCTGCACCTCGCGGGCACGGGTGAAGTTGCGGCATTTGTCGAACAGCGCGATGTGCTGCAGCGTCTCCGTGCGCACGAGCCCTCGAATGTGTGGAAATTGTGCTACAGCTTAGCCGCGCCCCGCACAAATCGCAAGGTGATGCGTGATCGTGTGTTAGGGAAACACTGCGTAAGTGGCGCGGCGCCGCGCTTGTGCAAGATTCCTTAGGAAAGCTTTGCACAACTGATGCTTGCGCGAGCTCGTGAATGAGTTGGTATAGAGCGGTGATTACGGGGGCCGCGTAAGTTACAGGCGCCGTGGCTCGCTCCTCTGCCGGCGGTCGCCGGCTCGCTGCGCTCTGGTACACTGTGGCGCTTTCCGCTGGTTCCGTCGTGGCGCAGAACGCAACGCCGCGCTGCACCAGCGACTGGGCGACGCCCGGCTCCCACGCGATGACACCGTGAGCTGCGCGCCCTGAGCGAACCTGGCGGGAAGCCACAGCTGCCCCGCGTGATGGGCCTGCGCGACGTCGTGCTGTTCAACATCACGGCGATCGTCGGCTTGCGCTGGCTCACGACGGCGGCGAGCCAGTTCGGACTCGCGTCGCTCACGGTGTGGGTCTTCGCGATGCTGGTGTTCTTCATTCCGTCGGCCATCGCGGTGCGCGAGCTGGCCGATATCGATCCCAGCTCGGGTGGGATCTATTGCTGGGTCGACCGTGCGTACGGGCCGCGGCAGGCGTTCGTGGCAGGATGGCTCTATTGGGTGAACAACCTCTTCTATTTCCCGTCGCTGCTCGTGACGACCGCGGCGATCGCCGCGTACGCCGGCGGCGCGCGCAGCGCCGCGCTGGGGGAGGATTCCCGCTTCATCCTGGTCGTCTCGTTGGTGGGGTTGTGGGTCGCGGTCTGGCTGAACGTGGTGGGCCTGCGGGTGGGGAAATGGCTGCAGAATCTCGGCGGCATCGGCACCTGGATCCCGGCCTTCCTGTTCGTGGCGCTCGCGGTCTGGGGATTCGCGGCGCGCGGCAGTGCCACGCCGCTCCACCTGAGCGGGCTCGTGCCTACGCGGTTCGACCTCCCCTCGATCAATCTCTTCGCGACGATGACGTTCGCGTTCGCCGGCCTGGAGCTGGCGCCGTCCCTGGGCGGAGAGATCCACGATGCGGCGGCCACGTTGCGGCGCGGCATCGCACTCTCGGGCTTCGCGATCGTCGCGGTGTACGTGCTCGGCACGGCGGCGATGATCGTGGCGCTGCCGCAGGAGACGGTGAGCGTGACGAACGGCATGCCGCAAGCGGCCCAGGCGCTGGTCGGGCGCATCGCCGCGCCCGGAATGGCGTGGGTCCCGGCCGCGATCGCCCTCCTGCTGACCGTCGGCAACCTTGGGGGTGTCGGCGCCTGGCTCGCGGGCTCGGCGCGTCTCCCGTTCGCAGCCGGCGTGAACGACGCGCTGCCGCCCGCGTTTGCGCGGCTGCACCCGAAGTGGCACACCCCCTATGTCTCGCTCATTCTGATGGGGGTCGTGGCCACGGTGTTCATCGTGGCGAGTCTCGCGAACGCGACCGTGAAGTCCGCGTATCTGCTGCTGACGCAGACGACGCTGATCCTCTTCTTTCTTCCGTACGTGTACATCTTCCTCGTCTATCTGAAGCTGCGGCGGCAGCGCACGACGGGAACGTTGCTGCTGGGCCTGCTCGGTCTCGCGGCGGTGCTGCTCTCGATCGGGCTGGGGTTCGTTCCCCCTGGCGACGAGATGCATCCCTTCCTTTATGAGAGCAAGGTGATCGGCGGGGTCGTGATCTTCTCCATTCTGGGACTGTGGCTCGCGCGCCGCTCCAAGCGCGCCGTTGCAAAGGTGTGACGCGGCCCACCGCTGCACCTTCTCCTTGCCTCTAGAGTAAATTGCGGCGGAGTGTCTCCTGAGCGGTGAGGAGTTGCCTTTGATGTGTGGCCGGTTCATCGGGCTGGGGCTCGCGGTGCTGCTGTTGGGCCCCGAGGTCGCGGCTGCGCAGCAGCAGCTCTCACCGCGGTGGGAGATTCCGGGGTTCGACTTCCATCCCAACGGGGTGTGGCGGGCACGGGCGCGGGCGGTGGCCCGGGCGCGGGCCGCGCTGCTCGGGCGCCGCGACTTCTCGAGCCTCAACGCACCGCTCACAGGCGCCGGCCTGACGCAGGGGGCGACGGCCGTTTCGGGTACGCTGCTCGTTCCCGCGATCCTGCTCCGCTACAAGGACACCAATCTCGGCACGTTGCGCGATACGGCGCAGTACAGTGCCGTGTTGTTCGGCACCGCACCCGCTTCGCTCTCGCCTCCGCGTCCCTATACGGTGCGCACCTATTACGAGCAGCTGTCCAACGGCCTGTTTAGCATGCAGGGCAAGGTGCTGGGGTGGGCCGCGCTCGACAGCAACGAAGTCACCTATACCGGGGTGCCGGGCTCGTGCTTCGGCAACCCGTTCGGCACCACGAACTGTAACGGCATCTGGAGCGGCGTAGCAGTCGTCGACATGCAGCTGGGCATGGCGCAGGCGCTTGCCAAGATCGATTCGACCGGCGTCGACTGGGGCCAATTCGACAACGATGGCCCAGACGGGATCCCGAATTCGATTGACGACGACGGCTATGTGGATATGGCGATCTTCGTGCATCCGGCGCAGGATGGCGCCTGCGGCGGTACCACGAACAACCACATCTGGTCGCACCGCTACCAGCTCATCACTCCGTACGTCACGAAGACACCGGCCCACAACGGCGGCTTCATCAAGATTCGCGATTACACGTTCCAGAGCGGCTTGGGCGGATCGACGGCCTGCGATACGTCACAGATCATGGCGGTCGGCACTGCGGCTCATGAAACCGGGCACGGCCTCGGCCTCCCCGATCTCTACGATCTGAGCTTCGTTACGGAGGGGATCGGCGAGTGGGGGATTATGGGGAGTGGGAACTACGCGTCTCCCTTGTCGCCCGCACGCATGGAGGCGTGGTCGCTGGCCGAGCTGGGGTGGGTCAACGTCGCTCCGCTGACCGCCGGTGGGACGTACAGCCTGGGAGCCGCCCCACAGTCGGACAGTGCGTTTGTGATCCGCCCCGGCGGACCGAACCCGCGGGGCGAGTACTTTCTGGTCGAGAACCGGCAGAGCCAGGGCTCCGACAGCGCGATGATCCGGATCCATTGTGCCCGCAGCAACAATCCCCCGGGATGCGGCGGTGGGCTGTTCATCTGGCACGTCGACTCGGTGACCGCGGCCGACAACGGCTTTCGGCAGAACAACCAGATGAACTCACTCGCGATCCACGGTCTCGCACTCGAGGAGGCGGACGGCCTGCGGCAACTGTGGTGTGGCGACTTCGGGTGCAACCGCGGCGACGGCGGTGACCCCTATCCGGGGGCGAAGGGGAATCCCGTCTTCTCGATCAACTCGCTGCCGCGGGCGACGCTGAATTCGGATACGAGCTTCGCCGGACTCGCGATCGATTCGATCCGCCAGCTGGTGCCGAACGGCGCGATGGCATTTCGGGTGCGCTTCGGCCAGCCGACGGTGATCGCCGCGAGCGATACGACCGCGCAGGTCCAGGTGGACGGGGTCGCGACGAACGTCTTCCGGGATCTGCTGGACGACGGCTCGTCCCACACCGTCGCCGTCGCCGACACGCAGTTCCTGGCAGGAGGGCGCACCCGGCTCGTGTTCCAATCCTGGTCCGATGGACAACCCATTGCGCACACGATCACGGGCTCGCTCGCCGGCGCCACGTATACGGCGACGCTGGCGCGCGCCAACCGTCTCGACGTCGCGAAGAGCGGCAACGGCACCGTCGTGTTCAATCCGGCAGCCGACACGAACGGAGTGTTCGTCACGCAGGGGACGGCGGTAACCTTGACGGCGACCGCGGCCGCCCCCTCGGTGTTCGGGCGCTGGCAGGGTGACACGACCGCGACGAGCAGTGTGCTGGTGCTGCCGATGGGACGGCCCTACAGCGTCACGGCGCAGTTCGATCCGCAGCTGGCTGTATCGGTCACCACTGCCCCGCCCGGCGGGATCGTTGGGACGGGGTACGGTTTTTCTCTCGAGGCGACCGGAGGGGACGGGAGCTACGCCTGGGATCTGGTCAGCGACTCGGTGCCGCCGGGTCTCACCCTACTGATCGGTGGAGGGATCGTCGGCACTCCCACACGCACCGGCACGTTCACGTTCACGGTGCGTGTGCGATCGGGCTCACAACAGGCGCTGCATCAGGATTCGATCACCGTGACTGCCCCGACGCTCCTGTTGGCAGCGGTCGTGCAGCAGCTCCTGTTTGGAACGAGTGCGCTCAGCGGGAACGACCTTCGCTACCTCGACATCATCGGCAACAACAACAACGACTTCGACGTGGGTGATTTCCTCGCCTGGGTGCGGCTGACCGGAGCCACGCCATCATCTTCCGCGATCCAGCGCGCCGCCGCCACCGCCCGCCGCGGAGGTCGGCCGTGAGTCCACTGCGCCGCTGGGCGATCGCGGCGAGTCTGGGGCTGCTGCTCGCGTGCAGTGGTACGACCGGGCCCGTGGCGGGGATGCTGCGCGTGAACCTCGCGAGCCCCAATAACGGCCAGGACGGCGCCGTGCAGCTGCTGCTCTCGGCGCCCGCGCCGCCGGTGTCGGTGAGTGCCGGACCGGGACTGACGCTGTGGGGCGCCCCGGTCACCACGGCGTCGGCGAGGCTCGTGCTCACCGGAACACTGTCCAGCGGTACGATTCTCACGCTGCAGGTCGACGACATCAACAAGGTCCGGCAGTACAGCGTCGCGCTACAGCAGGTGGCCCGCACATCGGATTACCAGCTGGAATCGCTCGCCGGCTATTCCGTCACCGTCACGAAATAGGAAGGCCTCATGCTCCTGCGCCGCCGTTCACTGCTCCTCGTGTCACTCGCCCTGGGCGCCTGCAAAGGCTCCGAGGCGTTCGTGGCGACGCCGACCAGCGTCGCGCTGAGTCTCCACGCGGTGAGTTTCGGCGCGCTCGGGTCGACGCACCAGCTGACCGCCGCCGTGCTCGATCAGCGGGGGGATCCGATCCCGGGTGCCGCGGTGGTGTGGTCGAGCGACAACCCGGCGGTGGCCGACGTGAACGCCGGCCTCGTGACGGCGAAGGCCGTCGGGTCGACGCAGGTCCGGGGGACCGTCACGGTCGCGAAGGGGTCGATCGTCGACAGCGCTACGATGACCGTCACGCAGGTGCCGGCGCACTTTCTCAAGTTCGCGGGTGATCTCCAAATCGACACGGTGTCGGGGACGCTCCCGACACCAGTTACGGTGCAGGTGACCGATTCGAACGGCAACACGGTTTCCCAGATCATCGTGGCCTTCGCGGTCACGAGCGGCGGGGGGCACGTCTCGAGCGCGGCCGACACCACCGACGCGACGGGGCGCGCGTCGGTGCTGTGGACGCTGGGCAGCTCTGTCGGGCCGAATGTGCTCTCCGCGACGGCGGCCGTCGCCGTGCCGGGGAGTCCTGCGACGTTCACGGCGAGCGCGGTGCTGGCCGGCTCCTCGCCGTCGGTCATCGTGAACAACGGCAACGGGCAGCACGGTCTCGCCGGAGCGCCGCTGAACTTCCCGCCGTCGGTCCTGGTGCGGGACGGAGCCGGGACGCCGATCGCGGGGAAGGCGGTGACCTTCGCCGTGTCCGGCGGTGGTGGAGTGGTGAGCGGCGGGAACGCAGTGACCGACGCGAACGGCATCGCGACGGTTGGATCGTGGACGGTCACCACCGGCGCCAACGCGCTGACGGCGACCGTCGTGGACACGGCGTCGGTCGTGGGCAACCCGGTCACGTTCACCGCGACGGGCGACACGCAGGCGTATCACATCGACGTGCGGTTCATCACCACGATGACCCCGACCGAGCAGGCGGCGTTCACGAACGCCGCGGCGAAATGGGAGTCAGTCATTTTCGGCGACGTGCCCGACATCCTGATTACACCTAGCATCCTGCCCGCGGGGTCGTGCGGCACCGGCTCGCCGGCGTTGAACGAGGTCGTCGACGACGTGATCATCTTCGCTATCATCGATTCGATTGACGGGCCGGGGAAAATCCTTGGGCAGGCAGGGCCGTGCCTCGTCCGAACGCTGAAGAAGATCCCGATCGTCGGAGTGATGCAGTTCGATTCGGCGGATGTCGCAACACTGATCGCCGGTGGATCCTTCGGACTCGTGATCCAGCACGAGATGGGCCACGTGCTCGGCCTCGGCACGATCTGGCAGGCCAATAACCTGCTGGTCAACCCCTCGTTCACCGGCGTGGCTTGCGATACCACCCAGGACCCGCATTTCATCGGGTCGCAGGGCCTCGCTGCGTTCGACCGGATCGGGGGAATCAATTACGTCGCGAGCGCCAAGGTGCCGGTCGAAAACCATGGTGGGGCGGGGACGTGTGACGGCCACTGGCGTGAGAGCGTGTTCAAGAACGAGCTGATGACGGGGTTCCTGAACATCGGGTCGAACCCGTTGTCGCTCGAGACGGTGGCGTCGATGGGGGACCTGGGGTACCTCGTGACCTACACCGCGGCGGATCCCTATGTCCTGTCGCTGATGGCGCTGCGGGCGGAGACGAGTCAGACCATCATCATGAAGAATGACATTATGGCATTGCCGATCAGGGTTTTGGATCCGTTGGGACGGGTGGTCGGCACCATACCGCCGAGACGCTGAGATGTAGAGGCGCTCAGGGACACGCTAAGCCGCCGAGCCGCCGAAGGGAGGGGTCTGCGAGTCGAATTAGCGCTTACGGCATGCGCAGCGTGAAAGCGGAGAGGTAGCGATCGCTGTCGGAAGCCCCGATCGGGGCAGTGATGGTGTAGAGCCGTTCTCCGACGAGTGAGGCGTAGAATACCGGGACCGCGGAGTAGTCCAAGAGCGTGCCCTCGAAGCGCCAGTGCTCCCCGTCCGCGCTGACCGCCGTATACAAACGTGTGGGGCTCACAGGATCGACGTCTTCAGCGAACACCATCCGATAGAGCCCGGGGGCGAACTCGCGGATCGTCGGACTGTACAGCGAGTGCTCCGGCGGGAGCCCAAGATCCGCTCGCGTGAGCAGTGCGCCATGATAGCGCCAGGTAAGCTGATCGGTCGAGCGCCATTCCACGATCTCGAAACCCTCCCAGGAGCGCCCGGTGTCGGGAACCGTACCGCCGACGATCATTTCCCACTCCCCCGTCGCCGGCAGGCGTCGGACCACCATCCCTTCGCCAACCGGCCACAGCCCGTCGTTGGGCACACGGATCCCTGGTTCCAGACTCCACTGTCGTCCGTCGATCGAGACGGCAGAAAAAACCTGCCAGTCGTAGCAATAGAACGAGCCTGCGGCGAGAAACATGCGAACTCCCGCGCCATCCGCGCGCGGCACGATGGCGACGTTCTCGGTGCCGGAGCCCCTCAGGCTGCACGGGTTGGAGTCCGGCCGCAGCACAATCGTGTCCACGCGAAAGTGCAGGGGGTCGTTGCGATTCGTTTGGAGGAGGCGGTAGAGATCCGCTCGGTAGGTGCTGTCCAAGGGGTTGCCCCGGTACGCGGCAGCGTAGAGCTCGACCTCGTCACGGGCATTGAG
Organism: Gemmatimonadales bacterium; assembly: GCA_035691925.1. Classification (GTDB taxonomy): domain Bacteria; phylum Gemmatimonadota; class Gemmatimonadetes; order Gemmatimonadales; family GWC2-71-9; genus DASTHG01. The sequence continues at coordinate 4,678 of DASSIL010000166.1, read as the reverse complement.
CTGGGCGGAGGGTGCCCACCAGGCCACCGGGTCGGGGGGCAGGTCGTCAATCGTGAGCCGATCTGCGAGCTCCGAGGCGAGCTCCGCGGGTGCGGCGACGACAATTGGCATGCGACGCTCGGCCTTGCCCGCGCGGAGGACGAGCGTGTCGTGGCCGGAACGCACCACGGCAAGAGCGTTGCAGTCCGAACCGGAGATTACACCGGTGCGGGATGTCACCGTAACCGGATGAGTTTGACCGAATACGGAGCGGGCGGTGCACCGAATGCCAAGCGGAGCGCCAACCATGCGGAACCAAATCGCGTTTGTATCTGCCGCTGTCACCTCGATCTCAAAGGGCTGCCCGAAGATCTCACCTTCACGACAAGCCGCGAGGGTGCAGGCAAGTATCAGAGCTGTTGGCCATCGGAGCATCGAGACCGCCTTCTTGCACACCACCTTGCCCAGCCGCTGGCTTGGGGTGCTAACGTAAAGAGTTAAAATAGAAGGTCGCAGAAACCTCGGGGCGGTAGCTCAGTTGGGAGAGCACCTGGTTTGCAACCAGGGGGTCGTGGGTTCGAATCCCATCCGCTCCATTCCACACCTGTCCGATAACTGTCGCAGCCCGGCGGCATCATCCCCCCATCACCTCTCTCCGTACGCCTGCCCAGCGGATACAACTGCATGCCGCTGAATCACTTGACGTGAAAATGTCTCACTGTGCACCAAACTTGCGCCTGCCTGTGCCAATCGCCTCGAACAACACTGGGGAGGGAGCGGATCATGGGCCGGGGTCGCAAGACGATCGCCGTCGCCGTTGCACTGATTGCCACGCTCGTCACGTGCGTCGATCAGCGAACGCCGACTTCCTCTTCGGGGCCGGCACTCGACAGCAGCGCGACCATCGCCGCCGTCGTCGCGGTCCCGGTCACACAGACACTGCTCACCTCCGGCCACGATCCGAACAACCTCAGGATCTACACGACGGCTGCGATCACAGCAGCGCCGAACGCGCTGGTCACGGTCGCCGTGCTCACCCATCAATCCTCGAGCGCCGCTCCGGCGCCAACACTCAGCGGTGGTGGTATGGCCGCATGGGACGTGGTGGCCACCACCACGTTCAACGGTGCCACACCCCTCGATCGCGTGACCATCTTCCGCGCCATGAGCGCCTCGCCCGGCAGCGGCCCGATCACCATCACGTCGAGCGTCACCATCTCCAACTGCCAGTGGATCGTGTCGCAGTGGGACGGGGTCGAGACCGGCGGCACGAATGGCAGCGGAGCAATCGTGCAGACGGCATCAGCCAGCGGCACTGCGGTGAACGGCCTGACGGTGACGCTCGCCGCCTTCGCCGATGCGAACGATGTGGGCTACGGCGTGTTCGGCATCGCGAGTGCGACCCCCGCCGCCACGGTGGGCAGCGGCTTCACGCGGATCGACGAGCAACCCTCCGGGGAAGGCACGACCGGCGATCTGTTCGCCGAGTGGGCGGCGAACGACAACACGATCGATGCAACGTGGACGAGCAAGAGCGCGGGAGCGCTGGGCGTCGAGCTCAAAGCCGGCTCAGGCAGTGGCGGCGGTGGTGGCGGCGTGTCGGCATCCCTGTCCACGTTGACGGCGCTGCCGGCGTCGCTCACAGCGGGCAGTGCGACGTCGACGATCACCGTCACGGCGAAGGATGCGAACGGCCAACCGGTGAGCGGAGCCACGGTACTGCTGTCGGCCACCGGCACCGGTAATACGCTGACGCAGCCGTCCGGGCCGACCGGCGCCAACGGGGTGGCGACGGGGACGCTCGCGTCGACGGTGGCAGAGGCGAAGACGATCGCGGCGAAGATCAACGGGACGGCAATCACCCAAACCGCGGCCGTGAATGTGGTCCCCGGCCCTGTGTCCGCCAGCCAGTCTACACTGGCGGCCGCGCCGGCAGCCATCGTCCCCAGCAGCGGGACCTCGACGATCACCGTGACGGCGGAAGACGCCTACGGGAACCCGATCAGTGGTGCCACGGTAGTGCTTGCGACGACAGGGAGCGCGATCGTGACACAGCCCGCAGATACGACCAATGCGAGCGGCGTGGCGACCGGGACGCTCAGTTCGCCCGTCGAGGAGACCGACATCGTCTCGGCGACGATCGCCGGCACGGCGATTACGCAAACCGCTACGGTGCAAGTGATCGCGCAGACCGCGGCGACGATCGTCCACACGCTGCTCACGTCGGGTAACAACGCGGCCAACCAGAAGGTCTACACTACCGCTTCGATCGCCCCCGCGCCCAATGCACTCATCACGATCGCCGTGCTGATGCGGCGCTCGTCCGGGGTGATCAGCCCCAGTATCACGGGCGGCGGGATGGCGAAGTGGGACGTGGTGGCGAACACGGATTTCGATACGCAGGGGACGCCGACCAAGCGGCTCATCGTCTTCCGCGCATTGAGTGCGTCCCCGGGCAGCGGACCCATCACGATCACATTCACCAGCAGCGTTTCCAACGTGCAGTGGGTCGTGTCGCAGTGGGACGGCGTCGAGACCGGCGGCACCAATGGGGCTGGCGCGATCGTGCAGTTCGGGAGTGCGCGCAGCGATGGGACCACGAGCCTCGCGATTCCCCTCGGCGCCCTGGCCTCCGCCAATGACGTCTCCCTCGGCCTCGCCGGCGTGGCCAAGAACGGGCCCATCGTGTCGCCCGGGTCCGGGTTGTCCGAGATCGCCGAGGTCTCGTCCGGAGAGACCTCCGCGCTCGAGGCGGAATGGGGGACCAATCAGGAAACCGTCGGTGCGAGTTGGACGACGTCCACCAAGGCCGGGATGTTGGCGGTCGAGATCAGGGCCGGCAACGCCGGGTCGGTCGAGCCGGTGGCCACGGTCGAGGTCAGTCCGCAGTCGCCGAGCATCGTCGCGGGAGCAACCGTGCAACTCGACGCCGTCGCCCTGGATGCAGGCGGCGAGCCGCTGATCGGCCACTCGTTTACCTGGCAAACCAGCGACCCGTCGATCGCGACGGTATCCACGAGCGGGCTCGTTACGGGTGTGAGCGCGGGAGGGCCCGTTATCATCACGGCGACGACCGACGGGAAGAGCGGGACGTCGAGTGTGACCGTGACCTCCTCGTCGGAACCGGTGGCGTCGGTTGAGGTGACGCCCGCTTCGGCGAACCTCACCGTCGGAGGCACGGTCCAGCTCACGGCCACGCCCAAGGATGCGGCGGGCCAGCCGCTCAGTGGCCGCACGATCACCTGGACGACCGATAACGGGACAGTGGCCACGGTGTCGTCGTCGGGGCTCGTGACGGGTCAGTCCGCCGGGAGCGCCACGATCACCGCGACGAGCGAAGGGAAAAGCGGGAGCTCCGGCATCACAGTGGCGACGGGTGGGACTGCGGCGCTGGTGGGCCAATGGTCGGCCGTATTGCCCTCGCCGATCGTGATGGTTCACCAGCACCTGTTGTTCGACGGCCGGGTGCTCGCCTTCGGCGAAAATGGTACTCCTCAGGTCTTGGATCCGGTGACTGGGCTCTTCACCGCTGTCCCGAGTTCCCAAGTACTGATTTGCAGCGGCCACACCTTCCTCCCCGACGGGCGGCTGATCATAACCGGGGGAGGGGGCGCCAGCCCCAGCGTCGGTCTGCCGAGCACCACGCTATTCGACCCAGCCACCGCATCGTGGATCGTCGAACCGAACATGGCTGAATCCCGGTGGTATCCGACCAACACGACGCTGCCGGACGGTGAAGTGATAACGATGTCCGGTCAGGATGTGAACAACGCGGCCGTCCTCATCCCCGAGATCTGGACCGGCACGAGTTGGCGCCAGCTCAGCGGGGCGAGCCTCAGCCTGCCGAACTACCCGCGCGAGTTCGTCGCTCCGGATGGTCGGGTCTTTGTCGCCGGCTCCTCGGCGCAGGCCCACTGGCTCGACGTGAGCGGCGCCGGAACCTGGACCACGGGACCGACCATGAGATTCGGCTCGCGCTCCTACGGGGCCGCGGTGATGTATGAGTCGGGGAAAATCCTGTACGCGGGGGGCAACTCTACGCCCACGAACACCGCGGAGGTCGTCGACCTCAATCAGGCGAATCCACAATGGGCGTTCACGGGCTCGATGCAGTACGCCCGCTGGAACCTGAACGTGACCGTGCTGCCCGATGGCCAGGTGGTGGCGACGGGCGGCGTGAGCGGTAACCGTGCCGATCCGTCGCTCGCGGTCACCGCCGCGGAGATGTGGAACCCGGCGACCGGTCTCTGGACCACGATGGCGAGCGCCGCGCAGCTGCTCCGTGGGTACCACTCGACGAGCCTGCTGCTGCCGGACGGGCGCGTCCTCCACGCGGGCGGCGGTGACGGCGCCAGCACGCCCGACAACCTCAATTACCAGATCTACTCGCCCCCGTACCTCTTCAAGGGGGCGCGCCCGAGCGTCACCGCTGTGAATGGGTCGGTGGGATATGGTGCGGTCCTCAACGTCCAGACGCCCGATGCGGCCAGCATCACGAAGGTGACACTCATCCGGTTCGGCTCGGTGACTCATGCCTTCGACCAAGCTCAACTATTGGTGTCGCTGAGCTTCTCGCAGGTGACCGGTGGGATCTCGGTCACCTTGCCCGCCAGTGGCAACATTGCGCCGCCCGGACCGTACATGCTGTTCCTGGTGAACGGCAACGGCGTTCCGTCGATCGGGAGGATCCTGATACTGC
>DASSIL010000165.1:0-13866 GCA_035691925.1 Gemmatimonadales bacterium | reverse complement strand
GTCACCGCAGCCGTGTACGCCTGCGTCGCGTCCTGCTTGTTGGCGGCTCCACGGACGCGCTTCAACGCCGTGCGCAAGGCGGAGCGCTGGGCCCGGTTGGTGACGGTGCGGCGACGCGCCTGGCGCATCGCTTTCTTCGCTGACTTGATTCGCGGCACGTGTCTGGTCTCCGTTCGAGGCGCGCAAGTTAGAGGGTAAGTTGAGGGGGGTCAAGGCGCTACGCCGTTGACCCGGGCTCTACTCCCCGGCTATCTTGGGCCAACCGCAACGCTCCGAGCGCCCCATCTCGATCGAGTTTCTCATCTGGGCCCCGGTGCTGCTGTTTTCGATGGTGGCCCACGAATACGCGCACGCCGAAGCCGCCTACCGCCAGGGCGACGACACCGCCTACGCGCTCGGGCGGCTGACGATGAACCCCCTGAAACACATCGATCCGCTCATGACGATCGTGCTGCCGGTCGTTCTGTGGGTGACGTCGGGGCATCGCTGGACCTTCGGCGCCGCGCGGCCCGTGCCGGTGAACCCGCGCAACTACCGGCACTACGTGCGGGGGGATGTCATCGTCTCATTGGCGGGGATCGTGACGAACCTGTTCCTGTTCGTCTGTTTCGCCGTGGCCTTCGCCCTCATCGGGTACCTGGCCAAGCCGCTCCCGTCGTTGATCGACACCTTCACGATTCTGCAGCGCATGACCGTGTACGGCATGTCCTTCAACGTCATGCTCGCCTGCTTCAATCTGATTCCGATTCCGCCGCTCGACGGCAGCCATGTGTTCTATCACCTCCTGCCCCCCGGAGCGGGGCTGCGCTACCGTCAGTTCGCGCGTCTCGGGTTTCTGCCGATCATGGTGCTCAGCTTCTACCTGCCCGGTGTCATCGGCGTGTTTCTCTGGCCCGGCATGCAGCTGATGGCGCTGGGGGCGGCGGTGGTCGGCTCGCTGGCGCTGCCGGGAGTGACCATCACGTGACGTTGCCTCCGTCCGTGTCTTCGGGCTCGTCGGCCGGCGGCGGGTTTTCTGTCGAGCTGGAGCAGTTCTCCGGCCCGCTCGACCTCCTGCTGCACCTGATCCGCGAAGACGAAGTCGACATCACCGACCTGCCGATCGCCCGCATCGCCGACCAGTTCCTCGCGGCGATCAACGACCTCGGATTGAACCAGGCCGCCGACTATCTGGAAATGGCGGCGCGGCTGCTGCGCATCAAGGCGCAAATGCTCTTGCCGCGGCGTCTCGGCGACGACGAGTGGGAGGACCCGCGCTCCGAGCTGGTGCGACGGCTGCTCGAGTACCAGCAGATCCGCGAGCTGGTGGACTGGCTGGGGCACGCGGCGGCGGCGCGCGCCGAGCGCTTCGGCCGCGGCTTCGAGCCGCCAGCGCCCGATCTACCGCCGGCGCCACTCGTGATCGGGCTGAACGAGTTGCTCGCGGCTGCCGAGCGCGTCATCGCCCTGATCCCCGAGCCCACGCTGCACCGCGTGGTGCCGCGGCCGCTTGACGTCGAGGGTGCGACCGCGCGGATCCTCGCCCTGCTGGAGCAGCACGAGACGTTCGGCTGGCACGACGTCGTCGGGCGGGGCGCCGGCGTGGTCGAGGTGCTGTCCGCCTTCATTGCGCTGCTCGAGCTGGCCAAACGCGGCACGGTGAAGATCGCGCAGCCCGAACCGTTCGCCCCCATGGTGATCCGGCGTGAGCCCCCTCGCGAAGCTGCTTGAGGCGGCGTTGTTCGCGGCGTCGCGTCCGCTGGGACTCGACGAGCTGGCGACGCTCGATCCGGAAGCGGGGAACGACGCGCTGCACGCCGCCCTGGAGGAGTTGCGCACGGCGTTCGCCACGGGCGACCACGGCGTCGAGCTGGTGGAGATCGCCGAGGGGTGGCAGTTCCTGACGCGCCCCGAGTACGCCGAGCCGATCGAGCGAGCGCAGTTCGCGCTGCGGCCCCGCCGTCTCTCTCCGGCGGCGCTCGAGACGCTTGCGATCATCGCCTACCGCCAGCCGGTAGCTCGCATCGAGGTGGACGAGATCCGCGGCGTCGACTCCGGCGCGGTGATCGACAAGCTGCTCGAGCGCGGGCTGATCACGATCACGAGCCGCGGAGAAGGGCTGGGCCGCCCGCTGCTGTACAGCACCACGCCGCAATTCCTCGAAATCCTGGGGTTGAAGAGCACCGACGAGCTGCCGCGACTGGACGAGCTGTCGGTGAGCCTGCGCCCGCCGGCTCCGGCCGAGCCCGAATGACGGCGATGCGCCTGCAGCGCGCCCTGGCGCGCGCGGGCGTCACCTCGCGCCGCAAAGCCGAGGACCTGATTCGCGCCGGCCGCGTGCGCGTCGACGGCACCGTCGCCACGATCGGGACCAGCGTCGACCCCGAGCGCCAGCGCATCACGGTGGACGGTGCCGCCGTCCGTCCCGCCACGCGCACCACCTGGCTGGCTCTCAACAAGCCGATCGGCTACGTCGTGAGCCGCAGCGATCCCGCCCGGCGGCCCACCGTCTACGACCTCCTCCCGGCGGTGCCCGGCCTCACGTACGTTGGTCGATTGGACGTGATGACCTCCGGATTACTCTTGCTCACGACCGATGGCGCCGCCGCCCACCGGCTCATGCACCCGCGCTACGCGGTGACCCGCACCTACGAGCTCGGGGCGCACGGGCTTCGGGTGCCGGAAGTGGAGCGCGCGCTGGCCCGGCCGATCCCCATCGATGGACGGCCGGTACGCGTCGTGCGCGCGCGCGTCCGCCCGGCGGGGAAGAGCGTCGAGATCGAGCTCACCCTCGCCGAAGGACGCAATCGCATCGTGCGGCGGGTGGCGGAGGCGATCGGTCTGAAGGTCGAATGGCTGCACCGCACGCAATACGGCCCCGTCCGGCTGGGCACCCTCGCCGAAGGGCGCCACCGCCCGCTGACACGACACGAGGTGGCGGCGATCGAGGAGCTCGATGGAGCTGCGTGATACGACGGTGGTGTTGCTGGGTGGCAGCGGGCTCGTCGGGCACGCGGTCGCCCGCCGCCTGCTCGAGAAAGCCCCGCGACGACTCGTCCTCGTGTCGCTGTACGAGCACGAGGTGCGTGATGCGGCGCGCGCCCTCGATCCCTATCGCGGGACCACGACGATCGATGTCGAATGGGGCAACGTGTTCGCTCCGGAGCCCGTCGCCCGGCTCGACCGCAGCGCGGTGCTCGCCAGCCCCGCCCATCGCGCACTCGTCCTCGACGATCTACTGGGGGACCTGACCGAGGAGGTGTTGCATCGCAGCCTCCTGGTGCAGGTCCTGATGCGGCACCGTCCCGACGCGGTGGTCGACAGCATCAACACCGCCACGGCGTTCGCCTACCAGGACATTTTTCAGAGCGCCCGCACAATCCTTGAGCAGGCGCGTGCCGGCACGCTCGACGCGGCGGCGGTCGAGGGCCACCTCCTCACCCTCACGATGCCGCAACTGATCCGCCACACGCAGCTGATGCACGAAGGCTTGCGCCGCGCGGGGGTACGCGCGTACGTCAAGATTGGGACCTCGGGCACCGGTGGCATGGGGTTCAACATTCCGTACACGCACTCGGAAGAACGGCCCAGCCGCACGCTGCTCACGAAGTCCGCCGTCGCCGGCGCGCAGACCCTGCTGCTCTTTCTGCTGGGGCGCACCCCCGACGCGCCGGCGACGATCGAGGTCAAGCCGACCGCGACGATCGCCTGGCGCGAGATCGGAGTCGGCAAGGTGTGGCGGCGCGGCAAGCCGATCCCGCTCGTGGATTGCCCCGAGCCTGTGCCCACCGCGCGCGCCTTCGACGGCGCGCCGGTGTGGCGCGATCTGGGGAAGCACCTCGAGGGGGTGTACATCAATACGGGCGAGAACGGATTGTTCGCGCGCGACGAGTTCGCGACGGTGACGGCGCTCGGTCAGATGGAGTTCATCACGCCGGAAGAGGTCGCCGACTATGTCATCCTCGAGCTGGAAGGGCGGCCCACCGGGCGGGACGTGATCGCCGCGCTCGACAGCGCCACCGCGGGGCCGACGTATCGCGCGGGTGTGTTACGCGCGGCGGCGCTCGAGCGGCTCGATGCGCTGGAACGGGAACGGCACGAACGCTCGGTCGCCTACGAGATGCTGGGACCGCCGCGGCTCACAAAGATGCTGTACGAGGCGCACCTCTGCGGCCGTGTGGCGCCGTCGGTGCGCGCGCTCGCGGCGCTCGAGCCGGACGCCCTGGCGGAGCGGGCGCACGACGTCGTGCGGCGCGATGCCGGGCTACGCGCGCGCATCCTCTCGGTGGGCTTGCCGATCGTGACGCCGGATGGCGGGTGCGTGTACCGCGGGGCCACGGTCATCGTGCCGCCCGCGGCGGGGGATCCGCTGGGAGCGGCCGCCCGGGGGTGGGTCGACCTGCGGCCCGCGCAGTTCGGGACGTGGATTCGTCGCGCCGGCGAAATGGTCGCGCGCGTCGAGCGACGGCGGCGCGAAGCGCCGCAGGATTCGGGGAGCGACGTCGATTGGACGGCGATCGACCCCGATGCCGGGATCGATCCCGCGGCGTTCGCGACCTGGGTGTTCCGCTTCGAAGACCTGGGCGAGCGCATCAAGCGCTGAGCGGCGTATGTCCGATTTCGCGATTCTCGAGCGGTGCCTGGGAGCAATCGGGACGACGTTCCGTCTGGTGCGCTACTATCCGGCCACGCACCCGGCGGTGCAGGAGGGGTTGCGCATCGTCGCGGCGCAGCTGCCCGCGGTGGCCGCGATGGGCACGGTTGAATGGAAGGTGGGAGCCACGGGTATGCACTGGCGCGGCGCCCAGGTGCTGCCCCGCAACGCACAGCTTTCCGAGCTGGCATCGCTGCTGTTCGCGCGCGGTGTGCGCGGCATGCAGCTGGATCCGGGGGTGACACCGGAGCACGTGCTCGCGCTCTACAGCGTCGCGACGGGCACGACGGCACTGGACGACAGCTCGCTCGGCCGGATCACGCTGCAGCAGGGTCGGCGCACGACCGTGAGCCCGCGGGTCTCGGTTGCCCAGCTGAACCCGCCGATGGCCGACCGGATCGTGCCGCCGACGGAAGCGCCGAAGTGGCCGCGTGGCGGCGGCGGCGAGCAGCGGCGCTCGGTCGCCACATTCCGCCCCGAGATGCTGCCGCCGGATGTGGAGAGCCGGCGCCTGATCGGCTCGCTGCTCACCGCCGACAGTCCCGAGATCCTGCGGGGCGCCGCCGAGCGGCTGCACGACCTGATTCCGGCGGTGCTCGAGCTGCGCGACATCGCGCTCGTCGCCGAGCTCATTGCCGGACTGGACCGGGCGTTGCCGCGCGTGCAGGACGAGCACGTGGTCGAGCAGCTCGGGCTCGTGGGGGAGGCGCTGGCGGAAAAGGCGCTGGTCGATCGCATGGTCTACCGTCTCGGCGAGGCGCGCATCGCGCCCGTCGAGCGCGGTTTTCTCGTCGGCGCGGTGGGGGCGCTCGCAGCGTTGTCGGTGCGACCGACGCTGCGGGCCTATCTCGCGGCGCCGGCCGAACTGCGGGAGCCGTACCGGGCGGCGATGCGCGCCGCGGCCGATCGTGCGATGGAGCCGCTCGAAGAAGCGCTGAGCGACTCGGACGGTGCGATCGTCGCCGCCGCCGCCCAATTCATGGGACTCACCGGGAGTCCCGAGGCGGTGCCGCTCCTGTCGGGGTTGATGAAGCATCCCACCGATGCCGTGCGCGAGGCGGCGCTGTACGCGCTCGCCGAAATCGGGGGCCGGGAGATCGCGCGGCCGGCGGTGGCGGCGCTGCGGGACCTGAGCGCGCCGGTGCGGGCGGCGGCGGCGCGGGTGATCGCGGTGTGCGGCGATCCCACTGCGTCGGACGCGCTGGTGCGGCGGCTGGAGCACGAGGAAGACGAGGGGGTACTGGCGGGAATGCTGATTGCCATCGGACGGCTCGCTGCACCGGAGGCCCTCGGTGTGCTCGCGAAATACGCCGAGCCCGGGAGCTTTCTGAAGCGGCGCACGGCGCATCTGCGAGCGGCGGCGATCGAAGGGATCGGACACATCCACACGACGGAGGCGCGGGCGTTGCTCGAACTCTATAGTCAAGACAAGGAGCCGACGGTGCGCCGCGCGGCGGAGGCAGCGCTGCAATGACCACCAAGACCTCGGCGGCACCGAAGGCTACGCTCGCGACAGGAATTTCGGCGGAGGTGGCGAAGCGGGTCGTAGGGCAGGAGGTCATGGTCGAGCGGCTCTTGATCGGCCTCCTCACCGGTGGCCACATCCTGCTCGAAGGCGTTCCGGGCCTCGCGAAGACGCTCGCGGTGCGCACCGTCGCCGAGTGCCTGCACATCGCCTACTCGCGCATTCAATTCACTCCCGACCTGCTCCCGGCGGACGTGATCGGCACGATGGTCTACGATCAGCGCACGCAGGAGTTCTATCCCCGCAAGGGCCCGCTGTTCGCCAACCTCGTCCTCGCCGATGAGATCAACCGCGCGCCGGCCAAAGTGCAGTCGGCACTGCTCGAGGCGATGCAGGAGAAGCAGGTGACGATCGGCGGCGAGACCTTCTTGCTGGGCGAGCCGTTTCTCGTGCTCGCGACGCAGAATCCCATCGAGCAGGAAGGGACCTATCCGCTGCCGGAGGCGCAGCTCGACCGCTTCATGTTGAAGGTGCGGGTCGGGTATCCGACGCGCGACGCCGAGAAGGAAATCGTCGCGCGCATGGCGTCGGGCCGGCCGATCGAGGTCGCGCGCGTCGCCGAGGCGGAGCACATCCTCGCGGCGCGCAGCGCGATCGCTGAGCTGTTCATGGATCAAAAGGTGGTCGACTACATCGTCGATGTGGTACGCGGGACGCGGGAACCAGGATCCATCGGGCTCGCCGAGCTGAAGCCGGTGATCGCCTTCGGCGCGAGCCCGCGCGCCTCGATCAATCTGGCGCAGGCGGCGCGGGCGCATGCGTACCTGCGCGGCCGCAACTACGTGGTTCCCGAAGACGTGCAGGCGATGGCGTACGATGTGCTGCGCCACCGCGTGCTGCTGACCTTCGAGGCCGAGGCCGAGGACCTGGACGCCGATCGCGTGATCGCCAAGATCCTCGAGGCGGTGCGCGTGCCGTGAAGCAGGAGAAGAAGCCGCCGTACGCTGAACGCAGACGTGACGATACGCCACCCACGCGGGCGCGCCGTCGCCGTGTCCCGCCGGAGGTGTTGAAGCAGGTCCAGGAGATCGAGTTCCGGACCCACTTTCTCGTCAACACCCTGTTCACCGGAGAGTATCGCTCCGTCTTCCGGGGGCAGGGGATCGAGTTCGCCGAAGTCCGCGCCTACCAGGAAGGCGACGACTTCCGCGCCATCGACTGGAATGTCTCGGCGCGGTTCGCGCACCCCTACGTGAAGAGCTTCGCCGAGGAGCGCGAGCTCACCCTGCTCCTCATCGTCGATCAATCGGGCTCGCTGCGCTTCGGCCAGCCGGTCTCCAAGTCCGCGATGGCGGTGGAAGTCGCCGCCGTCCTCGCCCTCGCCGCGGCCCGGCACAACGACCGGGTGGGTGCGCTGCTGTTCGCCGACAGGGTGGAGTACGTGATTCGTCCCGCGAAGGGACGCCACCACGCGCTGCGGGTGATCCGCGACCTGCTCGCGTTCGCCCCGCGCGGGCGTGGCACCAATCTCGCCGAAGCGTTGCGCTACGCGGCGAAGCTGCTGCGCCATCGCGCGGTCGTGGTCGTGCTCTCCGATTTCCGAGCTGAAGGCTGGGAAGACCCGCTGGCGCGTCTCGCGGAGCACAACGATATCGTCGCGATCACGATCGACGATCCGCGCGAAGTGCGCCTCCCCGACGCCGGCTGGGTGGATGCGCGCGACGCGGAGACGGGGAAGCGGCTGTTGCTCGACACGAGCCACCCGGCGAGCCGCGCCCGGCTCGTGGCCGCCGCCGAGCGCATCGTCGCGGAGCGCGGCCGCAAGCTGCAACAGTCCGGCGTGGACCGGGTCGCCTTGCGGACCGACGTCCCCTACGGCGTGGCACTGCGGCGGGCGTTCCACGCGCGTGCGCGCCGCCTCAAGCGCTGACGCGATGCGGCTCGCCGCGCTGCTCCTCGCCCTCGCCCCGGCGCCGCAACGGCCGTCGCCGCCGCCGGCGTGGATCATCACTCCACCGTCTCCCACCGTCGGCGATACGATCCGGCTCGAGCGCGTCTTCACCCTTCCCGCCGGATGGCGGGTGCGGCCGGGCCGGCTCGAATCGACCGAAGCGGTTGAGCCACTCGAGGATGCCCAGATCGTGGCGCGCGCGTCGGACTGGGTGGTGCGCTACACCGTCGTGGCGTGGGCGCCGGGCGTGCAACACGTGACGGTGCCGCCGGTGTGGCGCCTCGGCTCGCGTGGCGAAGCCGACTCTGTCCCCGGCGGGACGGCGACGTTCACGGTGGCCAGCGTCATCCCCGATTCGGTGACGGCGCCGCAGCCGAGACCTGCGTTGACGCCGATTCGCTCAGACCACCGCGCCTCCTTTCCTCCGTTTCTGGCGTTGCTGCTGTCCGGATCGACGCTCGGGGCTGCGATCTGGTGGCGCCGCCGACCGTTGCGCGCCGTCGCCGCGAAGCCCGGGCCGCGCGCCGGCGCCGCGGTGGCGGATGAGCGCTGGCTGCAGATCGGCGAGCCGAAGGCTGTCGCCGCCCGGGCTGCGGGGTTGTTGCGGACGGTGCTGGCGCGGGTGGTGCCCGAGGCACACGGCGGATTGTCGACGGCGGAGTGTCTCGCCGTCGTGCGCAAGCACCGCACCGCTGCGCAGATCTCGCAGCTGGAAGTCGTGCTCGGTGCGCTGGATGCCGTGGCATTCGGGAGCGACGCCGCCGTCGACGTCGCGGCCCTCGCCCAGCGGGCTCGCACGCTGGCGCAGGAGCTGAAGCCACGGGAGCCGAAGCCGGTGGGGGCGAAGACATGAGTTTCGCTCGACCCTGGCTCCTCCCGCTCCTCCTCCTCGTGCCGCTCTGGCTCTGGTTGCGGCACCGCAGGCTCGGCCGGTTGTCGGGGACGCCGGTCTCGGACTCCCGGCCTGCCGCTGGCGTTCCGCAGCGCCGCTGGCTCGTGCACCTCCCCGTCGCGCTGCGCAGCACCTGTCTCATCGCCTGGATCATCGCCGCGGCCGGTCCCCGCGTCGGGGCGGCGCGCGCCGAGGTGCGCAGCGAGGGGATCTCGATCGTGCTCGCCGTCGATCTCTCGAGCAGCATGCTGGCGGAGGATTTCACTCCGGCGAACCGGCTGGACGTCGCGAAGCAGACCGCGATCGATTTCGTGCGCAACCGGCCGTCCGACCGGATCGGACTCGTCGCCTTCGCCGGCCAGGCGCTGACGCAGGTGCCGGTGACCAACGACCATGCCGTCCTCGAAGCCGCGCTGCAGGATCTGCACATCGGCGAGCTGGAGGACGGTACTGCGATCGGGACGGGGATCGCCACCGCGGCGAACCGGCTGCGGCGGGCGCCGGGGAAAAGCCGCGTCATCATTCTGCTGACCGACGGCGTGAACAATCGCGGCACCGTCGACCCCCGCACCGCCGCCCGCGCGGCGGGTGCGTTCGGAATCCGGATTTACACGATCGGCGTGGGCACGCAGGGCGAAGCGCCGGTGCCGACCGGACAAAGCGGGCAGGGGCTGCGCTATCAGATGCTGCCCGTCGAGATCGACGAGGGGCTATTGACGGAGGTCGCTACGTCCACCGGGGGTCGCTACTTCCGTGCGACCGACAGCGAGTCGCTGCGTCACATCTTCTCCGAGATCAACCGGCTGGAGAAGACCACGGTGCAGCAGGTGATTTATCGCCGCTTCGACGAGGCGATCCGGGTTCCCCTGGGGCTCGGCCTCCTGGCGTTGGCGATCGAGCTGGTGCTGTCGGCGACAGTCGTGGTTCGGGTCCCCTGATGGCGTTCGACGCTCCCCTCGTCCTCGCGCTGGCGCCCGTCATCGCCCTCCTGGTGTGGATCGGCGCGACCTGGGCGCGCCGCGAGCGGCTGCGCCGCGCAGCCCGCTGGTCGTCCGAGACGGCGCGCCAGGCGCGGGGCGCCGGCCGCTTCGGTCCGACGGGCGTCACGCTCGCGGCGTTTCTCGGCGTGGTAGCGCTGGCCGGCCCCCGCTGGGGAAACGCGCAGATCGAGACCGAGACCCGCGGTCTCAATCTCGTCGTCGCGATGGATATCTCGCGCTCGATGCTGGCGGAGGATGCGGGGGGATCGAGCCGCCTGGCGCGGGGACTGCGCGAAGCGCGGCGTCTGGCGCAGGACCTGGACGGTGACCGCCTTGGTCTCGTCGCGTTCGCCGGAGCGAGCTACATCCTGTCGCCGCTGTCCGTCGACGGCTCGGCGTTGATGCTGTACCTCGACGCGCTCGACCCCGACGTCGCTTCGGAAGGCGGCACCTCGCTCGCGCCGGGGCTCGCGATGGGCGGCGAGCTCCTGGCCGCCGAGCCCGGCGCCGCCGACCGGGTGCTCGTCGTTTTCACCGACGGGGAAGCGCACGACTCGATGTCGACGGTGCTGCGGGTCGCCCGCGAGCTCCGGGATGCGGGGGTCCACCTGATCCTCGTGTCCGAAGGAGGACGCGATCCGGTGCGCATACCGCTGCGGGATGACCAGGGTGCGGTCCAGGGCTACCAGTCCGACGAGGACGGGCAGGTGATCGAAACGCGGCGGATGGACGACGTGCTCGGCGCGACGGCCGATGCCGCTCAGGGGACGATCGTGGCCGCCGATCTTCCCGATCAGGCCGGCGCCGTGCGCGACCTCGTCGCCTCGTACAAGCGGAATCCGTCGACGGAAACGAACACGCAGCAGGGGATGCCGCGAGGATGGATTCCACTGCTGATGGCGTTCGGGGTCTTGCTGCTGCAGGCCTGGTCGCGCCGGACGGCAGCGCTCGTAACGGTGCTCCTGGCGATCGGTCTCGGCGCCGGCCGCGAGGCCAGAGCGCAAGGGACCGCCGTGCCCGCGCGGAAGCGCACCCTCGCGGAGCTCTACTGGGACCTGGGCGACTCGATGCAGGCGAGCAATTTCTATCTGGCGGAGGTCAACGCCCGGAACGGTGACACCGCCTGGTTCAACGCCGGGACGGCGGCAATGGCGGCGCGCGACTTTTCTACTGCTCGCAGTGCCCTCGCGCGCGCCGCGACGTCGCTCGATCCCGATATCCGGTTTCGGGCGCTCTACAACGAGGGGCTCCTGGCGCTGCGCGCTGCCGATATGGACAGCATCCATCGCGACGCCCATCTCGGTGAAGCGGAGCGGGCCTACCGAGAAGCCCTGTTGCTGCGGCCGCTCGATGGCTCGGCCAAGTGGAATCTCGAGCTGGCACAGCGACGGCGGCGTCAGGGCGGGGGAGGGCAGAACCAGCAGCAGCCACAGAACCAGAATCAGAACCAGCAGCAACAGAACAAGCCGCAACCACCCACGCCGCAGGGGATGACGGAGGCGCAGGCGGACGAGATCCTGCGCTCGATCGGGCAGGAGGAGCTGAAGACGCGGCGCGAGCGGATGGGCCGCGCGCGGCGCGCCACCGAGCCGGGAGTGAAGGACTGGTGACCGGCGCCGGGTTCGTGTTGCTTGTGCTGCTGCAGGGCCAGGCGCTCGAGGTCACCGCGGCGGTCGATCGGGCCCGCGTCCCAGTGGGCGACGAGGTTACGCTCACCATCCAGGTGCGGGCCCAGGGCGTCGACGCTCCGCGCTTCGACCTGCCGACCCTGTCGGGTTTCTCGGTTGTCGGCACGCGGGACGCGGCGGAAGTGGCCCTCGAGGGCACGGCGGGAGCCTCGCGCAGCGCGATGCGGGCGCTCACGCTGCGGGCCGAACGGCCCGGGCGTCTCATGATCGGTTCGGTGCGGGTGCACGTCGGCGACGCAGTCGCCACCACCGCCCCGTTCACGATCGTGGTGGACAGTGCCGCGTCGTTTCCGGCGAGCGCGCTGAGTGCCGTCGCGCGCGCGCTGCTCGTCGCCGCGCCGGTTCCAGCGCGTGGCGATCAGGTAGCGCTCTCGATCGTCGCGCCCGCGGCCCCGGCGATGGTCGGCCACCAGCTCGACGTCGTGCTCGCCGCCTGGTTCCCACGATCGCTGCGCGAGCGGCTGCGGCGTCCTCCGTTGCTCACGTTGCTCACACCCGAAAATGTGTGGAGCTATCCACCGGCGACCCCGAGCGGCGTGGTGTTGTCGCGCGAGGTGCACGGGCAGCCGATGGATCTGTACGCCGTGCACCAGATCCTTTTTCCCCTGTCCCCGGGGACCATCGTCATTCCCCCGGGATCGGTGGAGTACGCGGTTCCTGTGAACTTCTCGTTCTTCAGCTCCGAGGAGCGTTACTCCCTGTCCACCGATTCGGCGACGGTCGCGGTCCAACCGCTGCCCGAGAACGGGCGTCCCGCCGGCGACCAGGGGGTGGTCGCCGAGAGCCTGGAGCTCACCGTCTCGGTGAATCCACCGGAAGGACGTGTAGGCGAGCCGCTCGAGGTCGCCGCGACGCTCTCCGGCGGCGGGAACGTGGCGCTCTGGCCGGCTCCGGCGCTGCATTGGCCCGCGGAGTTCCGTTCCTATCCCGAAGAGACCGCGGTTCGACTCGACTCACCCGGCGGGCACGTCGGCGGGACAAAAACGTTCCGCTATCTCGTCATGCCCGATTCGGCGGGAGTCTTCCTGCTCCCCGAAGTGCGCTATCCGTACTACGATCCCTCGGTTCGACGCTATCAGGTGGCCACGCTCGCCGCGCGATCGTTCGTGGCGGCGCAGGGCGGGGAGCCGCGTGCGGCGCGGGCCACGCCGGAGCTGCTCGCGCCGGGGCATCACGACTGGAGCGATGCGCTGACCGCTACACTCTGGCCGCTCGGCTGGCTCGCCATCCTCTTCTTCCCACCGCTGTTGCTGTACCTGCGGCTGCGCCGCCGCCCACTGCCGGCCACCACGGCCGAGCCCGAGGTGCGCGACTCCGGCGAGCTGGCGGCGCTGGAGCGGGCGTTCGGCATCCTGGTGCAGGCGCACGTTGCGGATGCCTACGCCCGCGATGGCGCGAGCCTGGCCCGCGCGCTGCGGGCCGCTGGTGTCGATCGCACACTCGCCGACCACGTGGGGCGGCTGCGGGAGCGGGTGCGTGGCATTCGCTACGGACCGCGCAACTCCGGAGACCCGCACGAGCTCGCGGCCGAGCTGCGCCAGGTGCTGAAGTCCCTCGCGCACGACACCCGCGGCCGGCGGCGTCGCTTGAGCGTGGGGACCGGGGTCATGCTGCTGGTGTTGTGCGGCGGGGCCCGTGGCGCGCCGGCCCAGGGGACGAGCGCCGAGGCGCTCTACCAGGCGGGGGCGCTGAGCGCAGCGGCGGATTCCTTCTCGCAGCGGGCCGCGCACGACACGCTCGATGCGGCGCACTGGTACGATCTCGGCGCCACGCTGTATCGCAGCGGCGATGACGGGAAGGCGGTCGCGGCGTGGGTGATGGCCGAGCGGCTCGCGCCGCGTAACGGCGCGATCCGGCGTGCGCGGGCCCTCCTCCCCGCGCCCGATGCCGCGAGCGCGAGTCTGCTCGACGTGGGCTATCTCACTCCCGGCGAGTGGTGGATCGTCGCGGGCATCCTGTGGATCGTGTGCTGGGGGGTGTTGATCGTGAGTCGCGGCGCGCAGCGCATCGTAGGGGCGTCGTTCGGGACGCTGGCGCTCACCGCCGCGGTGTTGGGTGTGTTCGAGCAGCGCCGCGACGACCGGCCGCTCGCCGTGATCGCGAGCCCGCGCACGCCGGTGCGGGCGGCGCCGTACGGCCCCTCGAGCGCAAGTCTCGTCCTCGAGCCGGGCGCGGCGGCGGAGGTGGTCGACACCTTCGCAGGAGGACGGTGGCTGCGCATCCGGCGCGGCGACGGCGTGAACGGGTGGGTGCTGGC
>DASSIL010000164.1:0-63769 GCA_035691925.1 Gemmatimonadales bacterium | reverse complement strand
TGCGCGGCTTCGGGCCGCGGAAGGGAGTTGGTGGTTCTTTCCGGTCCCCGGCGGCGTCCGCTTCGACGAGTATGGCCTTCCCGACCTCGCGCTTCGGCGGTTTGCCAGGCGCGGGGGGGACGGCTCCGCGGTCCCCGCTCCCGTTTCTCAGCACCACCAGCGGATGCCACCCGACGGTCAGCAAGCCGAGGGCCGAGAGGGCGAACAGGCCGACCAGCGTGCCACCCGCGGTCCCGATCGCCTGGTGTACACCGTGCGCGAGCCACGCGGGCACGAGCCCCACCAGTTTCTCGGTCGGGCCCCACGCGGTGTAGTCCGCGGGGAATGTCGCCCCGGTCACGGTGCCGATCCCATACGGGAGGAGGACGACCAGGCCCGCGCCGAGCGCCGCCGCCCGCGCCGCCGACAGGGTTCCCAGGCGCTCGAACGCCGCGAGCGCCCACCCGATGCCAAGCAGCGGTAGCAGCACCGACCCGATGCCGAGCACGCGCCACAGGAGCGAACCGATCCGGTCGCCCCAGCTTCCGGTGATCGGCAGCCGCAGCAGGGTGAATCCGAGAAACAGGCCGACCGCGAGCGCGCCGATCCCGACCAGCTCCTGGCGCACCTTCGCCTTCATGTGATACGGCGGTCCGCGTACGTGGGGACGACCGGGAAGCGGTCCGCTCGGGCGGCGAACGCGACATCGGCCTCGAGGTCGACCTCGGCGAGCTGCCGGGCGGCCTCGGACTGCTCGAGCGCCTCGGACCACCCCGCCAACTCGCCGGTGAGGGCGACGGCCGCGCGGGCGGCGTCGTTGAGCCCGACCTTCTTGAGACCCCGCCTCACGGCCTTGATGAGCCGCCCGGCGGTATAGGCGTCCTCGCCCGCGAACTGCTTCTCCCGGCCCGCGCACACGATGACCAGGTCGCCCCGCTCCGCCAGGATCGCCCGCGCCCGCGCCGCCAGGGCCTTGAAGTTCGCGGGGGCGCCCACGAGCACCGGGTCACCCCCTTGGGCCGCGACCAGGGCCGGCGTGCCGTTGGTGGTGGCGAGCACGACCGTCTTGCCCGCCACGGCGGCGGTCGTCATCTCGCGCGGCGAGTTGCCCAGCGCGAACCCCTCGATCTTTACGCTCTTGCGCTCCCCGGCGAGCAGCACCCCGTCCTTCTCGAGGTTGGACGCGAGCCGCACCGCTTCTTCGGAGGTGGCGGCGGGGATCACCGCCTTGGCGCCGTTCGCGATCGCCGTGATGACCGTCGTGGTGGCGCGGAGCACGTCGATCACGACGACGCCCCGGCCGGTTAGATCCCCGGGGGCGAGACCGAGCGGCGTGAAGTGGACGTCGATCTTCATGTCGGTGGCTGCAGCAGCTGGGGCTCGCGCTCGAGGAACTTCGTATCCACCCGGCCCGCGACGAAATCGGGGTGGCGCATGACCCGACTGAGAAAGGGGATGGTCGTGGTCACGCCTTCAATGATAAACGAGTCGAGCGCCTGCCGCATGCGGGCCAGGGCCTCGGCGCGGTTGTTGCCGTGGACGATGAGCTTGGCGAGCAGCGAGTCGTAGTACGGCGGCACCGTGTACCCGGCGTAGATGTGCGTGTCGACCCGGACACCGGGGCCGCCCGGCGGATGGTACACCGTGATGGTGCCGGGGCTCGGCTGGAAGTTGCGGGACGGGTCTTCGGCGTTCACGCGACATTCGATCGCATGACCGCGCAGCCGGTTGCCGTTCATCACGAACGACAATGGCTCCCCCGCGGCCACCCGGATCTGCTCCTTTACGAGATCGAAATTGGTGCACATCTCGGTCACGGGGTGCTCCACCTGGATCCGGGTGTTCATCTCCATGAAATAAAACGAGCCGTCCTCGTCGAGCAGGAACTCGATCGTGCCCGCGCCGACATAGCCGATGGATTCCGCGAGGCGCACGGCCGCGTCGCCGATGTCCTGGCGCAACGTGCTGTCCACGGCGGGGCTCGGCGCCTCCTCGATCAGCTTCTGGTGCCGGCGCTGGACCGAGCAGTCGCGCTCGCACAGGTGCATCACCCGCCCGTGCGTGTCGCCCATGATCTGAATCTCGATGTGGCGGGGGCGGGCGAGGTACTTCTCCAGGTACACGCCGTCCGACCCGAACGCCGCCAGCGCCTCCTGCTTGGCGAGCGAGAAGCTCTGCGCGAACTGCTCCTCGTCCTGTGCCACGCGCATCCCCTTCCCGCCCCCGCCGGCCGCGGCTTTGATGATCACCGGGAAGCCGATCTTCTGGGCGATCTTGAGGCCCGCATCCGCGTCGTCCACCGGGCCCGGCGATCCCGGCACCGTGGGGACCTTGAGCTTCTGCGCCAGCTTGCGCGCCGCGGCTTTGTCGCCCATCTGCCGGATCTGGTCGCCCGTCGGCCCTATGAACGTGATGTTCGAGGTGCGGACGATGTCCGCGAACTCGGCGTTCTCGGCCAGGAAGCCGTATCCGGGATGGATCGCGTCCGCCCCCGTGATCTCCGCCGCCGCGATGATACGCGGGATGTTCAGGTAGCTGTCGCGCGACGGCGCGCGCCCGATGCACACGTCGTCGTCGGCGAACCGCGTGTGCAGGCTGTCCCGGTCGGCGTCCGAATAGACGGCGACCGTCGAGATGTCCAGCTCCTTGCACGCGCGGATCACCCGCAGGGCGATCTCCCCGCGGTTGGCGACCAGTACCTTCTTGAACATCAGGGCGTGATGTCGTCGCGCATGCCGGCCGCCGCCGTGCTGCCGCCGAACGCCTGGCTCTCGCCCGAGTCCACGCCCGAGACCTTCAGGGCGAACTCGCTCGGATTCGTGGCGTAAAAGATCGCGCTCTCGTAGCTGACCATCCCCTGCTGGTACCAGTACATCAGGGACTGGTCGAAGCTCTGCATCCCGTATTGCACCGACCCCTGCGCGATCAGATCGGGGATGCTGAGCGACTTCGTGAGGTCGCGCATGTTCTCCTGGACCGCGGCCGTGTTGATCAGCACTTCCGCCGCGGGCACGCGCCCGTTGCCGTCCTTGCGCGGCACCAGACGCAGCGACACGATCGTCTGGAGCGCGGTGGACAGCAGGTGGCGGATCTCATCGTGCTGATGGGGCGGGAAGAACGAGATCACGCGCGTGATCGTCTGCGTCGCGTCGGTGGTATGCAGCGTCGAGAAGACGAGATGCCCGGTGTCCGCCGCCTTGAGCGCGGTGTCGAGCGTTTCCATGTCGCGAATCTCGCCGATCAGGATCACGTCGGGCGCCTGCCGCAGCACGTGACGCAACGCCGCGTTGAACGACAGTGTGTCGTTCCCCACCTCGCGCTGGGAGATGTTCGCGAGATTGTCGCGGTGCAGAAACTCGATGGGATCCTCGATCGTGATGATGTTGACGCGCCGGTTCGTATTGATGTGGTTGATCATCGCGGCGAGCGCCGTGGACTTCCCCGACCCGGTCACGCCCGTCACCAGCACCAGGCCGCGGGGCTTCAGCGCGATCTCCTCGAGCACCGGCGGCAGGGACAGGTCCTGGACCGTCTTCACTTCATAGGGAATGGCCCGGAACGCGAACGCCACGGTGCCGCGCTGCTGATAGACATTGGTCCGGAACCGCCCCACGCCCGGCACGCCGATGGCGAAGTCCGCCTCCTTGTGCTCGGCGAACTCCTTCACCTGCCGCGGTGTCATGATCTGCTCGGCCAGCGATTTCAGCTCCTCGGGCTTCAGCGGCTGCGTTTCCAGCGCCACGAGATCGCCATTGACCCGGACGGTCGCCGGCCGGCCGACCTTGAGCAGCAAGTCCGACCCGTTGCGCTGCACCATCTGTGTGATCGCCGCCTTGAAGTTGAACGGCGGCGGATTGCCCTGTGGCGCCTCAGGCATGGGGATCCACCCGGAAAAGGACCTGTCCGAACTCCACTGGCTGTGCGTTCTCCACGCACACCTCCCGAATGACACCCTGCACTTCCGACTCGATCTCGTTCATGATCTTCATCGCTTCGATGATGCAGACCACCTGACCCGGCGCCACACGCGTACCGTTCTTCACATACGGCTCGGCGCCCGGCTCGGGCGACTTGTAGAATGTGCCGACCATCGGTGACTTGATCTCGAGCAACGCGGGTCCCACAGGGGCGGCGTGCGCCGCTGCGGCAGCGCCCGCGGCTCCCGCAGGAACCGCCGCCATGGGAGCGGCCGACGTCACGACCACCGGGGCCGACGCATTGCCGGCCCCATGGCCTGCCTTGGACACCCGCACCGACGCCCACAACCCGAACAGCCCCCGGCGCACCTCGATCGCGCCGAGTTCGGGGGAATCGTGCAGGATTTTGACCAGCTGCCCAATGAGATCCAGGTTCATGTCATCGGTCGCCGCAGAGAGTCCAAATAGACCACCCCGGGAACAGGTCCGTCAATCCGCACCCGGAGGAGCCGGGCGCTCAGCACAATTCCAGCAGGTCGGTGGCGCCGTCCGACAGCAAGACCGGACCATCCGCGGCCAGATGCACGTCGTCTTCCAGCCGCACCCCGCCCTGCCCGGCGAGATAGATCCCCGGCTCGATGGTCACGACCGCATCTACCGGCAGCGGCTCGGCGTTGGTGCGAGCGAGCCGGGGCGCCTCGTGCACCTCGAGTCCCAGACCATGCCCCAGCGAGTGGCCGAACGCATCGCCGAAGCCGCGCGCCTCGATGAGGTCGCGCGCCAGCGCATCGGCCTCACGGGCCGGCATCCCCGCCCGGATGCGCTCGCGCGCGGTGCGCTGGGCGGTGCGCACCAGCTCGTACAACGTGCGCTGCGCGTCGCTGGCGCGCGCACCGACCAGCACGGTGCGCGTGATGTCGGCGCAGTACCCGTCCACCTGGGCGCCGAAGTCTAGCAGCAGCCATTCGCCGCGCGCCACCGCGCGGCCGCTGGTGCGCGCGTGCGGCCATGCCGTGCGGGGCCCCGACGCGACGATCGTCGGAAAGGGGTGGTGTTCGCTCCCCAACCGCCGCAATGCCGCCTCGAGCGTTCCGGCGATCTCGCGCTCGCTCTGACCGACGCGCACCTCAGCGAGCGTCGCCGCGAGCGCCGCGCCGGCGAGCTGGGCCGCGGCGCGCACGGCTGCAACTTCGGCGGCGCTCTTGCGCACCCGCAACCGCTCGACCAGCTCGGGTGCCGCCTGCCAATGCCAGCCCTTGCCGAGCACGCCCAGCCGCTCCGCGTCCTTCGCCGAGAGCGCGTGCGCTTCGTACCCGATCGTCCCGAGCCGAACGCCGCCCGCCTCGCGGATCAACCGCTCCCAGGCGCTGGTGCGCTCGACAACGACGCGTGCCGCGCCACCCACCTCGGCTTCCGCCTGCTCCTGGTAGCGGAAGTCGGTGACGAGCAACAGATCGCCGGCGGTCGCGAGCAGCAGCCCTGCCGATCCGCTGAATCCCGTCAGGTAGCGGATATTGGGCAGCGACGTGACGAGCAGCGCGTCGAGCCCTTCGGCCGCGAGCAGCGCCGCTACGCCGGCGTGCCGTGCCGGGCGCGGGTCAGCCGTCACGGGCGGGCGCCGCGCGGAGCCGGCGCACCAGCCCATCCAGCGCCAGCCGATAACTGTCCGCGCCGAATCCGCTCACGACCCCCCACGCGATGTCGGCGAGCAGCGACTGCCGGCGCGCCGGCTCGCGCGCGAAAATGTTCGACAGATGCACCTCGACGAACGGGACTCGAACGGCGAGCAGCGCATCACGCACGGCCAGACTGGTGTGCGTGAAGGCGGCCGCGTTGACGAGGGCACCATCCGCCGTCTCCCGCAATCGCTGGATCGCCTCGACCAATTCCCCTTCGTGATTCGTCTGGGTCCACGCCATCTCGACCCCGAGCGTAGCGGCTTCGCGGCGGGTCGCCGCTTCGACGTCGGCGAGGGTCGCGCGCCCGTACAGCTCGGGCTCACGCTCGCCCAGCAGATTGAGATTGGGGCCGTTCAAGACGGCGATGCGCACTAGGCCTTGAGGCTCTTCAGCCATGCCTGGAACTGATCCAGGTCTTCTTCCTTTTCGGGCGCGCGCGCCCGTCCCGACGGGCGCGAGGAACGCGCGTTGGGAGCCGACGCTCTATTCTCCCCCGCGTTCGGGGACCCGGGCGATCCGAAGAAGTCGTCGAACGAGAATCCCCCTTCCGACGACGGCGGGCTCCCGCTATCCGGGGCGCTCTCCGGCACGGCGGGCGCCGCAGCCCGGTTGCTCTCCTCCCCGAAGACCGAATCCAGCGAGATCGCGTCGCTCGCGGGACGCGTCGGGCTGCCGGGCGCCGGTTCGGCGGGAGCTGGAGCCCCTTCGCTCGACGTCACATCGACCGGCTCCGCGGCTGCGGGCGGCGGGACGACGGGAGCGGAGGTGCGCGGGGCGACCGGCGGTTCTGGCAGCGCCGGCGCGGGTGCACCGGGTCGCGCCCCCAGAATGCCGCGCAGAAACGCACCGGCGGATTGCCCGCTTCCCGCGGGACGCACCCGCGGCGGCGGTGGTGGCGCCGACAATTCGGCCACCTTGTCGCGCAGCCGGGTATCATGCGGCCGTTGGGCTGCCAGCGCCTGGTACACCCGCAACGCGTCGTCGCGATGTCCCTGGCGCAGGTACAGCTCGGCCATCGTCTCCGTGAGCACCGGTTCTGCCTGAGACAAGGCCGCCTGGTCCGCGGCGCCGTCGTCGTCATCCAGGTGACCGAGTTGCGGCGGCTCCAGAACGGGGGTTGGCGCCGGCGCGGGTGTCGACGCGCGTGCGGGGGCGGGCGACGGAGCCGCGGGCACCGGCGGCAGGTCCAGCTCCTCGGGCATGATCAGTGGCAGATCGGCGACTGGGCTCGTGGGACGCTCTTCGAACGGCGTGGAATCGACGACGTCCTCGACCTTGAACACGCCGCTGCCTTCGTACTGCGTCCGCGCCAAGCCCTCTACCTGCACGCTCGGATCTGCGGTGACCGCAGGCTCCTCGTCGATCAGCAGCCCCTCCGTAGGGGCAGGCTCGGCTTCCGTGACATCGAATTCGACGGGCTCGAACTCCGGCTCCGGCGCTGGCGCCGAGACGCTCGCTTCGGGACTGACCTCAGACGTGCGCTCCAGCACGAAGTCAGGCCGCGCCATCGGGGTGGTCGGAGCGCTCGGCGCACTGGGATCGAACGGCCCTTCCGTGTTCTCGATTCCCAGCGCGCGCTGCGCCGCCCCGTGATCCGCCGGAGCGGTACTCGGGTCGAACTCCACCGCCTCGTGCTCCACTTCCAGCGGAGTGTCGACTGGGGGAGCGGGGATGTCCACCACCAGTGTCGCCACCGGTGCGGCCGCGGCGGCGGGCGGCGTGATCGGCTGGGTCGCGACCTTGCCGCGTACGCGCGAGAGTCCCTCGGCCGCTTCGCCATTCATCGGATCAGCGAGCAACAGGCGGTTGAGCCACTCCATCGCCTGGTCGTAGTGGTTGTTTCGCTCGGCGACTTCCGCGAGCACCTTCAACGCCAGGATGTTTTCGGGGTCCAGGTCGAGCACTCTGCGGAATACAGTCTCCGCCCCGGCGTCGTCCTTCTTGTCGACGAGACAGCGGCCGTGCACGATATGACCGCTGACGTAGTCGGGATGGAGAGTGAGTCCCGCCTGGCAGAGCTCGATAGCGTTATCTATAAGCCCTGCTTTGCGATACGCATCGGCCAATGGCGCGAAGTTTCGCCCTTTGGGATTCTCCCGGTAGCGGGCTTCGAGCTTTTCGATTTCGCTAGTGTACGCCACGGCCTAAGTCTTTGTCGGAATTGATCTAACTTAGTGTTTGACCGGCGGACCTGTCAAATACTGGTGCGGTCATCTCGCTTGAGTTTGTTCGTTGTCCCGCTTAGACTTACACCCCCTCACCGCCCGATCGACGGGGTTTCGAATGGCCATGCTGCGCGAGATGCGAACCATCACCAAGTACGTCTTTCCGGTGCTTGCCCTGTCGTTCGTCGGGTGGCTCGCCTACGGCCAGGTACAGGAGATTCTCTCGGGCTCGCGGGATACCGTCGTCGTCGTCAATACTGCCAGCAACTGGTTGCTGCGTTTGCTCCGCGTTGGACGGGTGGAGATCCGCAACGCCGAGTTCCAGCAGGCCGTCCAGGCGGCGGTACAGCAGTATCAGGCGAGTAACGGCACGTCCCAGCTTCCCGCCGAAGACCGGCAGCAGCTCGAGAACCAGGTCGTCGATCAGCTCGTGCGCGCGAAACTGATCCAGCGCGAGACGCAGCGCCTCGGAATCACCGTCACCGACCAGGAGATTCGCGACGCGGCGCAGACCTCGCCGCCGCCGGAAGTGATGTCCCTCCCGGACTTCCAGACCAACGGCCAGTTCGATGCGACGAAGTGGCGGCGCTTCCTGCAGAGCGGCCAGAACCCCGAGTTCCTCCTCGCCCTGGAAGCGCGCTATCGCGACCAGATTCCGCAGGTGAAGCTACTGCAGTACATCACCGCCGATCTCTACGTCTCCGACGCCAAGCTGTGGCGCATTTACCGCGACCAGCACGACTCCGCCACTGTGGACCTCGTGACGATCGGCCCGGAACAGATTCCGGATTCGGCGGTTGCGGTGTCGGATGCCGAGGCCAATCGTTACTACAGTGCGCACAAGGACGACTTCAAGCGGCCTGCGGCTGCATGGACCAGCTTCATCGCGCTGCCGCGCGCGGCGAACCACGCCGATTCCGCTGCAGCCCTCGCACGGGCCGACAGCCTGCGCATCGAAGCCGCTGCCAGCCTGACGAAGTTCGAGGATCTGGCGCGCCGCGTCTCGTCGGACACGGGGAGTGGTCGCCAGGGCGGCGACCTCGGGTGGATCAAGCGCAACCAACCACAGTTCGACACGCTGTTCCTCGCCGGCCTGCGCGGCCTGCCTGTCGGTCAGGTGTCCAAGCCGGTCCGCTCGAACTTCGGCTATCACCTCATCCGCATCGATGCCGAGAAGGGCGACTCGCTGCACGTGCGGCACATTCTCGTTCCGATCGATCTGGCCGGGGCACATCGCGACTCGGTCGAGACGGTCGCCGACAGTCTCGATCGGATCGTTGCCGAGCGCGACAGCGGCTGGCTGCTCGATAGCGCGGCGCACCGGCTGCACCTGCCGCTGGCGACGGCGCCGCGGGTCGTCGACGGCGATCGCGTCGTGCTGGGCCGGTATGTCATTCCCGATATCGGCGTATGGGCCTTCCAGCACCGCATCGGAGAGACCAGCCCCGTAATTCAGGGGGAGGTCGCCTACTACGTCTTCCGGCTCGACTCGCTGCAGGAAGAAGGCGTGGCGCCGCTCCGGCAGGTGCGCGACCAGGTCGACTATCAGGTGCGGCTGGAGAAGAAAACCCAGCTCTGGAAGACCCGCACGCAACAGCTCGCGAGCGCGCTCGCCGCCAGTCCGCTGGCGTCCGCCGCTGCCGCCCAGGGTGTCGCGGTCCAGCGATTCGGTCCTTTCACCCGGCTGCGCCCCCCGCCGATCTTACAGCTCGAGCCGAACGTGCTGGGGACGATCTTCGGACTCGGCGTAGGACAGCACAGCGGCGCGCTCATCGGAGAGCACCGCGGCTTCGTGGTCCAGCTGACGGCACGGCACGCCGCCGATTCGGCGGCGTGGGCGGCACAACGCGACACGCAGCGGGAGGGATTGTTGCAGCAGGCGCGCCAGGCGCGCGTGGAGGCCTACGTCACGGCGCTGCGCCAGCGCGCCAAGGTGGTCGACCGGCGCAAGGACCTCTTCCGACCGCAGAACACCGCCGCCGGCAGCTAGCGGCGGGCGGACTACTGATTCAAACGCTTCGGCTCGCCGCCGCTTGCCGGCGGCAGGTTCGACGCGTTGGTCGAGGGCGGCACGGGCGGTTGCGGCTCATCCGACCCGACCTCCCGCAGGCTCTTCTTGAACTCCCGGATCCCCTGCCCCAGCGACGATCCGATTTCGGGGATCCGCCGGGCGCCGAACACCAGCAGCGCGATGACCAGCAGGATCAGAATGTGCGTCAGCGACAGATCCATAACCCCACTCCCTCTAGAAAAGCGACCGGGCGATCAGGTACGCGATGACGACGCCCAGCACCGACAACAGCGACACCTCGAGCCCGACGGGCCCGAGCGTAATGGAGACCACGAGCAGGTCCAGATGAATCGGCCCGAACGTGGGCGTGACGGCGGTCGTGAAAAATTCCTTCGCCGCGCCCTGGGGCAGGAAGCGTCGCAGCAAGGCCTGCAGAAAGCCCCCCAGCACGAACCCCGTGGCGAGGACGCCAAAGTAAAATAACGGGCGCCGCGGACCGCGCGCCACGTTCAGCTCCGCCGCTCGATGGCGTAGGCGATACTGTCCCGCAGCGCCTCGCGCGCCGTGGACGGCGCCACGGCGGCGAGCTCGGCTTCCGCCTGCTGGGCGAGATCGAGCGCCCGGCGCCGCGCCACCTCGAGTCCCCCTTTTTCCTCTACAAGACGGATCACCTCCGCAACCTGGGCATCCGACGGATCATCGGTCGTCATGAGGTGCGCCACCACCTGGCGCTCCTCCGCCGACAATCGCGGCAGCACGGCGATCAACGGCAGCGTGATCTTGTGTTCCTTCAGGTCGAGTCCGGACGGCTTGCCGGTGACCGCTTCCGGCTGCGTGTAGTCGAGCAGGTCGTCGGTGATCTGAAACGCCATGCCGAGCAGCATGCCGAACCGTGACAGCGCCTCGCGCACCGGCGTGGGCGCCGACAGCGCGCCGACCTCACACGCCCCCGAGAGCAAGGACGCAGTCTTGGCGCGGATCAACATGTCGTACTGGGACTCGCCGTAGGCGAGCCGATCGTGCGCCTCGAGCTGCCGCATCTCCCCGATCGTCATCTCGTTGGTGACCCGCGCGAAGACGCGCAGCGGCTCGAGGTCTTCCAGCCGCACCAGCTCGATGATCGCCCGCGAATAGAGGTAGTCGCCCATGATGACGGCGACCTGATGCGAGAACAGCGCATTGAGCGTCGGCATGCCGCGCCGCAGCGCCGAGTGATCCACCGAGTCGTCGTGCACCAGCGTGGCCAGATGGATCAGCTCGACCACCGCCGCCATCGTCACCGCGCGCGGATCGGTGCCGCCGACCGCCTGGCGGCTGAGCAGCAGCAGCATCGGGCGGAAGAGCTTGCCCTTCATCCGCAGCAGGTGATCGTTGGCGTCGGCGATGATGGGAAAGTCGGCCGCGATGATGCGCCGCAGCTCGGCGGCGACCTGGTCGAGCTCCGCCGCCACCGGGCGCTGGATGTCGCCCAGCGAGGCGCGAATCGCCTGTTCGCTCACGTCAGCGCACTTGGGCGAGCGCCTTGACCCGCGCCCCCACGTCCATGAAACGGATGTCGACGGCGAAGACCCGTCCGTAGAGCTCGCGGGCTTCGGCGGCCTTCCCCTGCTCTTCCATCGCGCGTGCCAGCCAGTACAGAATGCCGAGGCGCTCCTGGTCGCCTGTCGAAGGCAGGTCGAGCGCCCGTCGCAGAATCGACTCCGCCACGACCGACGCGCCTTTCTCGAAGAAGCACACCCCCAGCGCCTCGGAGGTGCGCAGCTTGCCCTCCGGCGCCCGCAGGGCCTTCTGGAATTCGGAGATCGCCTCGTCGAGCAGGCCCATCTCCTTGAAGGCGACGCCGAGGTCGTAATGCGACTGGAAGTCGGTGTCCTCGATGTTCTCGTCGATGCCCTGGCGGAAGCGGGTGAGCATCTCCCGGAAATCCTGCTCTTCGTCGCCGGTCGGCTCCTCGTCCTCCACCTTCATCCGCGTGTCGCGCGGCGTATCGTCGTCGAGAATCATCGCGCCGAGGTCGACGAAATCCCCGTCCTCGCTCGTCTCGTCGCGCACCCGCATCTTCGCGTCCTTCGGCGCCACCCGGCCCTCCTTCTTCGGGGCCTCGGGGGGCGGCGCGAGCATCGACAACGCCGCCCGCGCTCTCTCGTTGCTCGGATCGTGCTCGACGACGCGCTCGTACACTGCGCGGGCCTTGTCGGCCAGATCGGTTCGGAGCAGCGTGTCGGCCAGCTCGATGTAGGCCTCGATCAGCCGCGCCTTGTCGCCCGTCTTGTAGGCGAATTCCACCTGCTTCTGCCGGTGCCGGACGCTGTTGGGATCGAGCAGCAGCATCTCATCGACCAACCCCTGCGCGTGCGACAGATTCCCCGCGTTCTCGAAGCCGGCCGTGGCGAGCTCCAACTCTTCGATGCCGCGATCCCGCTGGCCGGCCTCGATCAGGGCTTCCCCGAGCGCCTGATGGGCTTCGGCGTCGTCGGGATCGTCGGCCACCCGCGCTTCGAGCTCGTCGATGGAGGGCGTCTCCAGCGCCTCCTCGGCAAGTCCATTGAAGACGATCGGCTCGCGCTCCGATTCCTTGACGACCTCGATGGCATCGTCGATCGCCAGCGGCGCGTCATCGACGTCGTGGTGACGTGCCGTCGTCGCCGTCTCCATGCTCTCGTCGAAGTTGGGCTCGAGCTCGAGGGGCGGAATCTCGACGACGGTCTTGCGCTTCGACGGCTCGACCGGCGGCTCGACCGGCGGCGGGACCACGAGCTCCTGGACGGGCAGCGAGGGTTCTTCCTCGAGCGCGGCGTCGGACACGCCCACTTCGAAGGCTTCGACGAGCGGCAGATCGATCGGCTCGGGGGTGGGCTCCTCCTCTACGGCCGGCGCCGTCGGCTCGAGGCCGTCCAGGCGGTCGGCATCGCCGACCAGGTTTTCCTGTCGGATCGATTCGATCTCGCGGACCGATTCCCGGACCTGATCGAAATCGGTGTTCGTGATCTGCAGTCCGTCGAGGTGATCCACCGGCTCGGTAACGACGTCGTCTCCCAGGCTCGTCGCTTCGAGCGCTCCCGCCACGCGCCGCTCCTGCGGCGGTGCCGGCGGCGCTGGCGGCGCTGGCGGCGGCGCCTGGGCTACGGGAGGCGCCGCTACGGGCGGAGCCACCGGGGGACGAACCGGACCACCGCTGGGGCGCCCGGGGATCGGCGCCTTCGCCTTGGCCGGCTCGTCGAGATCGAGAAAGACGAGGCTCGTCGTCTTCCGTTTGGCGACCTTCGGCGCGGCGGCAGGGGTCGCAGCACTCGGCCGCGGGGGCGGCGCCGCCGCCAGCTTGGCGTGGAGTTCGGGGCCGCCGTAAGCGCGCAGATGCTCTTCGAGCATCTGCCGCAGCTGCTCCCCTTCCGGCGACAGATCGACGAACTCCTTCAACGCCTGGAACGCCTGCTGGATATTCCCCGCCTTCTGCATCCGCTCTGCGTATTCGATGAAATTCTGGCGGGCTTCTCCGGTGAATCCCTTGGCGGCGTAGAGCTTGGCGAGTTTCAGGTAGGTGGTGGGACGTCCCGGTGCATTCCGCAACACCTTGTTACACATCGCGATGGCATTGTTGTGAAAACCGAGCTCGGCATAGCGATCGACGGCGCGATCGTAATAGTCCGCGGCCTGTGCCGGGTCCTTCTGCTTGAGATAGAGATCGCCGATCCGGTTGAAGATGGCGAGGTCGGGATTGGGATCCGACTCGTCTTCCTGGGCATCGAGCACTTCGAGCCACGAGTCGATCGCGGCCTTCGTGTCCTTGGCTTCGAGGGCCCGCGCCCGCTCCTTGAGCTTCTCAAGCTTCGACATGGATGCCCAAAGATACCGGGGGTGGCGAGACCGGACAAGCGAAACCCGCTGTCCAGACGGCGGTTACGAGGTTTGCCCCCACCCAATACGCCACTTCCCGCCAGTCCGACACGTCGCACGCCACGAGATCGGCAGCGAACCCCGGCGCGATCTGGCCGCGATCACCGGCCAGGCCGAGAGCCGCGGCGGCGTTCACCGTGGAGGCGATCAGCGCCTCGGCGTGCCGCAGACCGAGCTGCGAGACGGCGAGGCTCATCACCAATGGCAGACCAGGAGTGGGAGAGGAACCTGGGTTGAAGTCGGTCGCGAGGGCCACTGCGGCATTTGCTTCGATCAGGCGTCGCGCCGGCGCCTGACGGTGGCGACCGAGGAAACTCATCGTCGCCGGAAGCAGCACGGCAACGGTGTCGCTCGCGCCGAGCGCGCGAATCCCGGCATCCGAGATACTCGCGAGGTGATCCGCCGAGAGCGCGCCGAGCTCGACTGCCAGCACTGCTCCCTCCGAGCCTTCGAGCTCGTCCGCGTGGAGTTTGAGGGCCAGCCCTGCCGCGCGGGCGGCGTTCAGAATGACTCGTGTTTCCGCGGGATCGAACACGCCGGGCTCACAGAACACGTCGCAGCAGCGCGCCAGCCGTTCGCGCGCGACCGCCGGCAGCATCTCCGCGACGACGAGTCGCACATAATCCGCGCGTCGCGACCGATACTCCGCCGGCACTTCGTGGGCGCCGAGGAACGTCGGCACGAGCTGCAACCGCTCCGTCTCGACGAGGCGGCGGATGACGCGCAGCTGCTTGAGCTCGCTCTCCAGCTCGAGTCCGTATCCCGATTTGACTTCGACGGTGGTGCTGCCGTGTGCCCGCAGGGTGAGGAGTCGTGACCGCGTCAGGGCCTCCAGCTCGGCGGCGCTGCGAGCACGCACGTCGCGGACCGATTGCAGGATTCCCCCGCCCTGGGCGGCGATCTGTTGATAAGTCGCGCCCAGCGCGCGGCGCTCGTGATCGTCGATGCGCGGGGCCCCGAACACGGCGTGGGTGTGGCAATCCACGAATCCGGGGTAGAGCACGCCTCGTACTTCCACTTCTTCGATTGCGGAACTGATCGAGCGAGCCTCCCGCCGCGGCCCGACCCAGGCGATGCGGTCTCCGTCGATCAGGACTGCCGCATCATGGAGGACCTCGAGCTGAGACAGCTCGGCACCGCGTCGAGCGCGCGCCGGCCCGCGGCAGGTCACGACGGCCCGCGCGCCGGTCAGGAGAAGGCTCAGTCGCCCGCCTCCAGCATCGGCAACCGCAAGCCGGCGCGCCGCGCAGTCGTCAGCGCCTCCGGGTAGCCGGCGTCGGCGTGGCGGGCCACCCCGATTCCGGGATCGTTGGTCAACACGCGCTCCAGGCGCCGGCGCGCCGCGGGTGTCCCGTCGGCGACAATCACCTGTCCCGCGTGCAGCGAATTGCCGATGCCCGTGCCGCCGCCGTGATGGAACGATACCCAGGACGCGCCGGAGGCGGTGTTCACCAGCGCGTTGAGGATCGCCCAGTCGGCGATCGCGTCCGATCCGTCGCGCATTCCTTCCGTCTCGCGGAACGGCGAGGCAACGCTGCCCGTATCGAGATGGTCGCGGCCGATGACGATCGGCGCCGATAACTCTCCGGCGGCGACGAGATCGTTCAGCGCCACCCCGAACCGCGCGCGCTCCCCCTGTCCCAGCCAGCAGATCCGCGCCGGGAGCCCCTGCAACGCAACGCGCTCCCGCGCGAGGCGGATCCAGCGGGCCAGGTGCGCGTTGTCGGGGAAGAGCTCGAGCACCAGGCGATCGGTGCGATCGAGATCCCTGGTGTCGCCCGACAGCGCGACCCAGCGGAACGGGCCCTTCCCTTCGCAGAAGAGCGGGCGGATGTACTCGGGAACGAAGCCCGGGATCGCGAACGCGTCGTCCACCCCCGCATCCCGGGCGACGGTGCGTATGTTGTTGCCGTAGTCGAACGTGACGGCGCCCGCGCGCTGCAGATCGCGCATCGCGCGGACGTGCACGGCGATGCTCGCGACGGCGCGCCGCACGTACTCGGCGGGGTCGGCGGTGCGCAGCGTGAGGGCGTCGGAGAGCGACACCCCCGCGGGCACGTACCCGTTGAGCGTGTCATGCGCCGAGGTCTGATCGGTCAAGACGTCGGGGACGACGCCGCGCTGCACCAGCGCCGGCAGCACTTCCGCGCAATTCCCCACGAGCCCGACCGACAGCGCGGTTCCCGCCTGACGAGCCGCCGCGCACCAGGCGAGCGCTTCGTCCAGCGACGTCGTCGCCCGATCGAGGTAGCGCGTCTCGAGCCGGCGCTGCACGCGCGCGGGGTCGACCTCCACCGCCAGGCAGACGCCGTCGTTCATCGTCGCCGCCAGCGGCTGCGCGCCGCCCATCCCCCCGAGCCCGCCGGTGACGAGCAGGCGACCCTTGAGCGAGCCGCCCCAGTGGCGCGCGGCGACGGCGCCGAACGTTTCGAATGTGCCCTGCAGGATTCCCTGCGTGCCGATGTAGATCCACGAACCCGCGGTCATCTGGCCGTACATGATCAGTCCGCGGCGCTCGAGGTCGCGGAACACCTCCCAGGTGGCCCACCGCCCGACGAGGTTGGAGTTGGCGATCAGCACGCGCGGAGCGTCGGGGTGGGTGGTGAACACGGCGACGGGTTTCCCCGACTGCACGAGCAGGGTTTCGTCGTCGCCCAGCGTCTTGAGCGTGCGGACAATGGCATCGAACGCCGCCCAGCTCCGGGCCGCGCGCCCCGTCCCTCCGTACACGACCAGATCCTGCGGCCGCTCCGCGACCTCCGGGTCCAGGTTGTTCATCAGCATCCGCAGCGCCGCCTCCTGCACCCAGCCCCGGCACGTGCGTTCGCGCCCGCGCGGAGCCCGCACCGTCCGCGCGCCGCTCACCGGGACACCTCCGGAGCGAGCCGGCCCTCGCGAATCGCCAGGACGACCCGCTCGATGTCGTCGGTCATCGGGCGATCGGCGGTGAGGGCCGGGACCAGCCGGCGCACCACATCGTAGAGGCGCGCCACGCCGCGCCCCGGCGTAAGGGGCTTCAGGAACTCGAGCCCCTGCGCCCCCGCGAGCAGCTCGATCGCGACAACCCGCGCCGCGTCATCGAAAACGCGACGCGCCTTCCACGCCGCCGTCATCCCCATCGGGACGACGTCTTCCTGATTACCCTCGGTCGGAATCGACTGGACACTCGCCGGCGTGCTGAGGACGCGGGCATCGGCGACCAGCGCCGCCGCTGCGATCTGGGCCGTCATGAACCCGGAATCGAGACCGGGGTGCTGGGCGAGAAACGCGGGCAGCCCCGAGGAGAGATCGGGATTCACCACGCGCTCGAGCCGCCGCTCCGCCAGACCGGCGAGCGTTGCCAGGGCGATCGCGAGCACGTCGAGCGCCAGGGCGACCGGCTGTCCGTGGAAGTTGCCCCCCGACAGAATGTCTTCCCCGAACACGAGCGGATTGTCCGTCGCGGAATTCAGCTCCGTCGTGGCGAGCCGCTCCGCGAAGGCGATGCCCTCTCCCACGGCACCCAGCACCTGCGGGGTGCAGCGCAACGAGTAGGCGTCCTGTACTCTGGGGTCGTCGTGACGATGCGACTCGCGGATGGCGCTGTCGGCCAGCAAGTCGCGCAACAATGCGGCGGAGCGCTGCTGGTAGGGGTGCGGCCGCACCTCGTGGATGCGCGCGTCGAACGGCACCGGCGTCCCCCGCACCGCCTCGAGGCTCATGGCGGCAGCGCCGTGCGCCGTGTGCCACAAGGACCAGGCATCGTGCACCAGCAGCGCCGTGAGCCCAGCCTGGGCCTGCGTCCCATTGACGAACGCGATCCCTTCCTTGGCCTCGAGCGTCACCGCCGCGATCTTCGCCGCGGCGAGACGGTGGCCGTCCGGCCCTTCCCCGATCATGGCGAGGGCGAGATGAGAGAGCGGCGCCAGATCTCCCGAGGCTCCCACACTCCCCTGGGACGGGACGGTCGGGTGCACTCCGGCGTTGAGCATCGCGACGAGGGTGTCGGGAATGACCGGGCGGACGCCGCTCGTCCCCATCAGCAGGACGTTGGCGCGCAAGAGCATCATCGCGCGGACGGCCTCGTCCGGCAGCGGCTCGCCCACCCCCGAGGCGTGGCTGCGGATGAGGTTGAGCTGCAGCGCCCGGAGCTCGTCGGGCGGGATGCGGACATGCGCCAGCTTCCCGAAACCGGTGTTGACGCCGTACATCGTGTCGCCGCGAGCGACGGCGGCTTCGACCTGGGCCCGCGAACCCGTGACTCGTTCGCGTGTGTCCGGAGCCACTGCCACCCGGGCGCCGTGGCGGGCGACCGAGACGACGTCGGCGATCGTGAGCGAGCGGCCGTCGAGGGTGACGGTGGCGGACATGGTGGTGAGGAAGGTAGGGGGAGACCAGAAGGGCCGGAAGCCGATATCGGCTCCCGGCCCTCCCCTGCTGGCGCCGGCGGCTGTTACCGCGCGCCCTTCACGATGATACCGGTCTCCACGGAGGTCGGCAGGTTCCCGTGCACCAGGAGCTCGGGGTTGCCGGGATCGGTCTGGAGGCTCCAGTCGAAGATCAGGTAGCTGCGGCCGACGTGGGTCACCCGCAGCGCCGCATAGCGGACGGTGGTGCCCTCCACGATCTGGAACACGTACCCGTAGCCGGGCTGGGCCTGAATCATGTTCCGCGAGTAACCGCTCGCCGGGGCGAAGTCGATGGACGTCAAATCCGCGACCGGGGCGTTGGAATAGAGCCGCAGTGAGGTCCCGGAGAACTCAGGCACAATCCACAGCGTCGAATCGGCGGCACGGTGCACCCAGAAATCGATGTCGGTGCGGCTGCCGTCCTGCACGAGGCCGAGCTCATTCGCCTGGCCGATGCCATCCTGGTTGACGTCGTCCCAGAACCGGAAGCCGGACTGGACGCTGTTGGCTTCGAACGCCGAGACGAGCACGTTGCGCGCGTCCGGCCGCGGCGTGTCCTGGCGCAGCGGCGACCAGAGACTCTCGTAGCCCTCAACGCTGAGGGCCGAGACCCCGAAGCAGCGCGGCACGCCGTTGGTGAGCGCCGCGGCGACGAATTCCGGCGACACCGTCGTGCCCTCGAGCGCCCAGTCGGTGCCGCAGAAGCCGGTGTCGAGGTTGTACGACGCGCTGTAGACACGGTACCACTGGAAGCGGTTGGGATCGGCGAGGAACGCGTTGTCGGTCCAGTCGAGCTGAATCGCCCCGTTCAGCGAGATGGAGTTGAGCGAGTCGGGACTCTCGAGCTGCAACCGCTCGTCGACGGTGATGGTGTTGCTGGGATCGCTCTCGCCGCCGTTCACGTCGGTGGCGGTCACGTAATACTGCAGATGCGGCACGCCGTTATCGTGGAACGTATTGGACGTCGTCTCGCCGCGCAGCGCGAAGGAGCTGCTCGTGCTGCCGCGCGAATAGATGCGATAGCTCGCGAGCGACGCATCGGTGACGTCGTCCCAGCGCAGCAGGATCCCCCCAGGGGTCGACGGATCCCCGCTCGGGTCGAGCTGATACGTGAGATTGGCCGGGGCGGACACGGTCGGGACCGTGCCGGTCGTGTCATAGTTGCGGCAGCCCGCGAGCAGCAGCCCTGCAGCGACCAGACTGACGGTGATCCGGAACGACATACCTACCTCGCAGAGAAGGACGGAATCGCCCACTCTATCGGCAGGGGGCGTGCCTGATTCTAAGTGCTTGTTGGTTAATTGCTTATCAATAGACGACAACTGGAAACTGTCCTCGAACGAGGACACCGCGCGGAGATCAGGGGCTCACCGTGTGGAGGTAGCTCTGCTGATCGTAATCGAACTTGATGTCCGGCTCATCGAGCAACGCCACGTAAAAGTTGAACGCGAAGTTGCCGCTCGCCGTGCGGCTGAAGGCGAATGACGCATGCCAGCGATGCAGGTCCCGCTCGAGCCGCACGTAGTGCTGTGGGAACCGTTTCGTCTCGAAATCGTAGTTCGTGTTCCACGACGCCGTCCAGTGCGGCGTCGGGCTGAACCCCATGCTGAGCGACATCTGCTGGTTGCCGCCCTGCAACCCGGGGAGGGCGATCACATTGCCCAGCGAGTCGGTTCGCGCTTGCCTGGGGCGCGTGCGCTGCAGTGAGAACTGAACGTTGACGTTGAACCCGCGCCCGCCCCCGCCGCCGAATCCGCCCGGAAGGCCACCCAGCCCGCCGAATCCCCCCCCCATGGCGCGCGGCCCCGGACCAAACGACCCCGGCGGCGCACCGGGAGGCGGCGGTGCCGCTCCCCCCGTGGCCGGCTCGGGCCGGTGCCCCAGTCCGATCAGAGCCCCGATGGCCGCGAAGGTCCGCTGGCTCAAGGAAAAGGACGCCGAGAGACTCGACAGGAACGGGTCGAACTTCGTGGTGTCCAGGCCAACCTGACCGTTCCACAGATCGTGCGTCATCTGGAAGCTGAATCCCGGCAACAGGTCCGAGGCGAACGTGTTGGTCAGCGTCTGCGTCTGCCAGCCGACGCGGCCCGGGATTTTGGCCTGCTCGAAGTTGTAGGAGATGCTCGAGGTATTGAGCGTCAAGAGCCGGAGCTTGCGGGGCGGCTGGTCGGTCGTGTCCCCCGCCGCGGGCTTGAACTTCGCCTCGAAGGTTTGCGACAACCCGAGCGTGACCGTCTGCTGGGGATCGCTCCTGGCGTTGAGCAGCCGGCCCGTCGGGTCGAGGGCGTGCGCGAACGTCGGGTCGACCTTGGCACCGGGGGCGTACTGATAGTTCATGATGAACGCGACGGAATGCCGGACGCGCGAGAAGGGACCGATCCCGGGGAAGAAACCGAAGAAGGTGGGAGCGGCACCGAGACTGAACTGCAGCCGCTTCCCCTGCTGCAGGAACTGGCCGCCGGTGAACTGATTGCGCAGCATGTACGGTCCGGCACTCGTCTTGTTGGCGATCCCGATGCCCGGCTGGATGTGCCACGTGCCGGGGAAGAGCTGCGGCAGGCTGAACCCGGTGGTCCAGTCGATGCGCGTCTCGAACGTCCGATCGTAGACGACGTGGTGCCGCAGCGTCGAATCCGCAGGATCGGAGATGAGGAACTCGACCCGCTGATTACTCGCCTTGTCCTCGATCGTGAAGTTGTTGTTCCAGTTCCAGCGACCGATCCGCAGCGGCGTGCCGATCGCCAGGTCGGTCACCCGGTTGTCGAAGCCGCGCGCCAGGGTGTCGACCCCGCCGTTCGCGTTGGGCAGCAGCAGCGGCGCGGGATTCAGGCTGTGGAACGTCTGGGTATTGGTGTAGGAGAATCCCGGCGACCAGGTGATCCACGACGCCAGGTCGATCGGCGCCGGGGTGATCGAGACCCGCGGCAGGTTCTGCTGGGTCAGGTTGGTCGACAGGTTCTGCGTCATGCTGCCGCCGAGATTGAACGCTCCCCAATCGAACCGTTTGTCGAAGTTCAGGCTGGAGCTGAGCTGCGCGACGGTCAGAAACGGATCCACGGTGTTGCGCTGGACCACGCTGGCGCTCGTCGCATAGTTCACGCTTGCCGAAAAGTGCGTCCGGCTCGAAAAACTCTGCGTGTGATACCAGGTGATCTGGTCGGAGTGCGCGGCGGCGTCGAGCTGGCTCAACCGGGAGAACGCGAAGCGGCCGTCCACAAACCGGTCCAGCCACTTGTAGTGCATCTGGCTGTTGATGCCGAAGCTCCTCCCGGAGTACCAGTCCGCCGACGCCAGCACATCCACGTAATCGTTCAGCACGATGTAGTAGCCGATGTTCGTGATGTGGCGCTGGTAGGTACGCGTCGGCCGGACGAGATCGTTCAGCCCGAAGCGCGGCACCAGCATCCCACTGTGGCGCCCCGGCCGGATGTCGTTGAAGATGAACGGCAGCCACATGATGGGGACGTCATTCACGAACAGAATCGTGGGGCGGGCGATCATCACCGTCTTGTTGAGCCACTTCATCTCCCCGGCCGCGAAGTGATATCCCGGCACGGGACGCTCGTCCGAAGTGATGTTGCTATGCGCGCCGTAGAGCCGAGTCGAGCCCGAGTCGATCGCGAGGTTGGCGCGCGTGAACCAGGTCGCCCCGCCCTGCTGAAACGTCGTCAGCCCTTGCAGCACGGTG
Source organism: Gemmatimonadales bacterium (assembly GCA_035691925.1). GTDB lineage: Bacteria > Gemmatimonadota > Gemmatimonadetes > Gemmatimonadales > GWC2-71-9 > DASTHG01. Next base: position 42,048 of record DASSIL010000164.1, on the reverse strand, counting down.
CCCCGCTTCAGACACGTGTCGTAGCGCATCCCCTCACCGACCACGACCGTCGGCGCGCTGCTCTGCGATCCTTGATCGAACAACCGTGGATTGCCCGCCGCGTCGAGCCGGCAGCTCGACTGGCGGTAATGCACCGTGTCGGCTTCGAGCTTCGTCCCTTCGCGGTCCAGCAGCGTTTCCCCCGTCAGGACGATCGTGCCGCTCTCGCCGAGGACGCGCAGCGTATCGGCGAGGTACTGCGTCACGCGATAGCCCTTCAGCTTCAGCAGGGTATCGAGCACGGCGTCCGGTGAAGGAAAGGAGCGCGTCGGCCCGGTCGGGAGACCGAGCTTACGCGCCGTGGCCGTGTCGATCAGGCGGCCGGCGACGCTATCACGGCGCGTCGTGTCCCCGGGCTGGGCCGGCAGCCGGGGCTGCTGGCGCTGGGGCGGCACGATCGGGCGCTGGGCGGCGGCGCCGCGTGGCAGCGCCACGAACGCGAAGCACAGCGCCGCAGCAGCGGCGCCGGCGCGGGCCGCCGCGGCCGCCCGGCGCCGTGTCACCACCCAGGCACACCAAATCCCGACTTCATAAAACACCAGCAGCACCGCGATGCCCACGACCATCGACAAGGCGTCCGGCGGTGCGAGGAACGCCGCCAGGATCGCCGCGAACAGCAGCGCGATGCGGCGGTTGCGGCGCAGCCCCTCCGGCGTCACGACGCCGAACGAGGTCAGAATGATGATCACGAGTGGCAGTTCGGTCACCGCCCCCATCGCGACGATGACTTGCGCCGCGAACGCGAAGTAGCGGTCCGCCGTGATGATCGGCTGCAGCGCCTGATTCTGGAATCCCAGGAGGAACGACAGGGCGTGCGGCAGCGCCAGGAAATACCCTGCTGCCGCTCCCCCAAGGAACAGGATCACCCCGACCACGAGCGACGGCACCACCATCCGCTTCTCGCGCTCGTACAACGCGGGCGCGAGGAACGCCCACAGCTGGAACACGACCACCGGGGACGACAGCACCACGCCGACGATGAAGGCGAACTTGAGGGTGATGAAGAAGGGGTCGGTCGGGCTCGTGTAGTTGAGGCGGCCGCCGGGAAGGTGCGCGGCGATGGGCTGGGTGAGCAGCCCGATGATATCGATACGCTGCACAATGACCCAGCCGACCAGCGTCCCCAGCACGATCGCCACCAGGCTCTTCAGCAGACGCCAGCGCAGCTCCTCGAGGTGGTCGAGGAACGGCATCTCGCCGCGGTTCGAGACGTCAGCCACGGCGGACGGGGCTAGCGCCCCAGAGCTTGCAGCCGGTCGCGGGCGAGATTGGCCTCGTCGGAGCGGGGATAGCCGGCCAGAACGCGCGCGAAGTAGGTCCGCGCGCCGGCCTTGTCCCCCCGCTGCTGGGCGAGGAGCCCCAGCTTGTAGAGTGCCGATGGTGCCCGCGGTGAATTGGGGAAACGCTTCACGACGTCCTGGTACACCGCGGAGGCCGAGTCGGGATTCTCCGGGGCAAACGACTCCCCCACGTAGTACAACGCGTCGGAGGCCCGTTCATCGTTGGGGTACAGCCGCAGGAACTCACGAAAGCCGAGTCGGGCGGTCGTGAAGCTGCCCCGGCGATACTGCTGCATCGTCAGGTCATACATCTGATCGGGACCAGGATTGCCCGTGCCGCCACTGGGCGTCGCCGGGGCAGCGGCGGCGGGCGGCGCGCCTCCCCCGGTCGTCGTATCGACCGGCGGGGGCTGCGCCGGTGCCGGATTGGATAACCGGCTGCGTAGCTCCGAAAGACGCTGCTGGCTCTGCCCCGTCAACTCCTGCAACGCCATGAGCTGCTGTTGCACCGCCTGCAGATCGCTGCGGATGTCTCCGCGGATCTGCACCAGCGCGTTCTGCTCCGTCGCGATCGTGGCCTGCACGGCCATGAGGACCCGCGCCAGCGAATCGCGTTCGACGCGCCGGGCGCTGTCGGAGCGGGCCATCTCGCTGCGCAGCGCCTCGACCTGGAGCTCCACCTTGCGGACGTCGCCCCGCAGGGCGCATCCGGAAAGCAGCCCCAGGCCGAGGCTCAACGTGCTGCGAACCCGTCTGGCCATTACGGCTTCTTGAGGTTGTCGCCGCCGCTCAGGATTTCGAACTCATCGCGGCGGTTCTGCGCCCACGAATCCTCGTCGTGGCCGGTCGCGATGGGCCGCTCCTCCCCGTACGACACCGTCTCGATGCGATCCGCAGCGATGCCGTGACTGACGAGGTACTGCTTGGCAGCGGTGGCGCGCCGGTTGCCCAGCGCCAGGTTGTACTCATCCGAGCCGCGCTCGTCGCAGTGACCGCTGATGCGGATGCGCACCGCGGCGTTGGCCTGCAGGATCGACACCTTCTGATCGAGCGCGGCCTGATCGTCCGGGCGCAGCGTGGACTTGTCGAAATCGAAATGAATCAGCGCCGCCAGCATGTTGCGCACTTCCGTCACTGCACCAGCGGCCGCCGCGGCGGAATCCGCGGCGCGCTGCCGGGCGATGCGTTCCGCTTCTTCTTGCGCCCGCCGGGCCGAATCGGCGGCTGCCGAGTCGGCACGCGCGCGCTCGGCGGCGGCGATCGAGTCGGCATTGGGCGCCGGGGCGGGGGTCGCGGCCGGCTGCGGATTCTTCCCGCACGCCACGAGCAGCGCCACACCGAAGCCCATCAGGACCAGCGAATGGACGCGTGTCATTGTATTCGGTTCTCCCTGTTCAGGGGTTCGTTATACCGGCCTCCGGAATGCGCGGAGACCACGCCGGCAGTCGTGCCCCGCTCTGCTGCAAGAGGGGCCGAATCCTTCCCGTTTCCAGGTCAATCACCCACAACTGCCGGTAGCCACTGCGGTCCGAGACGAACGCCAGATGTCGCGCATCCGGCGCCCAAGTGGGGTCCTCATTCCGGCCCAGCGACGTGAGCTGTCGCACGGTGCGGGTCCGCACGTCGAGCACGAAGACCTGCAACGTGCCGCCGACGTCGCGGTGAAATGCCACCGACTGGCCGTCGGGGGACCATTCCGGAGCATTCGACGACCCGCTGACCCCGTAATCGAAGGGGGCGAACAACTGCTGGTCGGTGCCGTCGGCCGCCATCACGTAAATCTGCGGCAACCCGGGGCGCGTCGAGACGAACGCAATCCGTTGCCCGTCCGGACTGTAGGTCGGTGACAAGTTGTCCGAAAAGCCCCCTCGGGTCAAGCGCTGCAGACAACAGTTGTCATGCACGTTGATCGTGTAGACATCGGTGCCTTCTTCAGTCGCCCGGCTGAAGGCGAGGGTGCGGCCGTCGGGAGAGAACGCCGGCGTGAAGTCGAGCGATTTTCCGGTCGTCGTCACGCTCACCCGCCGGCTGGTCGCCACATCCTGCACGAACAGCTGGCCCCGTCCATCGGCGAACTCCATATAGGCGAAGCGGCGACCGTCGCGCGCCCACGTCGGCGACATCGCCTGGTGCTCGCCCGAAGAGGCCAGCGCCACGTCGGCCCCGTCCTGGTCGATGCGGTACACCTTGCCGTCGCGCACGAAGAGAATGCGGGTAGCCGCCATCCCGGGCGCACCGACCGTCGCCTGCAGGATCTGGTCGGAGAGCCGGTGCACCGCCAGGCGGAATCCCGGGAGGCCCAGCGCGGGGAGGACCCCCTGCACCGTCCGCCGCACCGCGCCCGCGGTGACGTCGTGCACCACGACGACCGTCGTGTCCGCCGCGGCCCGGACGTCGATGGCGAAGTCGGCGCCGAGCGCCCGATATAATGGATAGTTGAGCAGGACTGCCGCGGCCGGACGCGCTCGCGAGCCCCCTCCCGGTCGCGCCGGATCGGGGCGTACGGCGGCGGTGCCGCGGGCCGAATCGCCGCCGGGCAGCGTGATTACTTCGAACCGGTCGCTGTAATCGAGGTCGCGGGCAACCATCGCGCGCACCGAGTCGAGCCCCGCCTGGCGCCCCGGCAGGACGACGATGCCCGGGCGCACGCCGGGACGGTACACGATCCCGATGCGGACGCCGCGATCGATGGCGCTGGTGTCCTGGGCGGTCAGGCGGACGGGCGGTCCGGCGGTCATCCAGAGCGCCAGCAAGCAACCGACCGCCCGACCGCCCGACCGCCAGTTCCCGATCATTGCCGCTTTCCGGAGAAGTAGAACCGCACGAACAACACATCGGCGACCCAGCCGTCGGGGAGGGATCCGAACGCCTTGATCCGCCCCGCCTCCTCGATCGCCCCCTGCGCCTCGAGATCGAACGCGAAGTCCCCGGAACGGCGCACGAACTGGAGATCGGTGACGGAGCCGTCGCGATGCACCATGAACGATACTTCGGCCTCGAGCGGTGAAGATTCGAGCGGGCGCTGCCACCGTTGCAGCACCTGGGACACGATGTTCTGCAAATACTCCGGGAACGGGAACTCGATCCCTTCGGTGCTCACGGTCGCCGGGTCGGACCCGGTACTGGGCCGCTCGCCGGGGAGTGGTTTGACCTTGGGGGTCGTCCGCGGCGCGGCTTCGCGCTTCTTGGTGTCGGGGGCGGGCGGCGGAGCGGCCGCCGACGCGGTGTTCTTGGGCGCCGGCTTGGGAGTTGGAGGAGGCGGCTCGGGCTGCGCCGCTTCCCGCTGCACCGCCGGCGGGGCGGGCCGCGCGTCGGGCGGCACTTCTGGCGCCGCGACGAGCTGCACCCGGTAGACGGGGGGAGCCGAACGCGCCCCCGGCGCCGAACCGAGGAACAGCGCCACCACCACGCCGTGCACGACGACCGTGCCGACGAGACCGAGCGGCACGTTCCCCCGCTGGCGCGCCACGCGGATCACGGCCCCTTCACCTCCGGCTCCGCAACGAGACCCACATCGTTGATGCCCGCCCCCCGGATCACCGCGAGGACCTGGACGACGGTGGCGTAGGCGACGCGTCCGTCGGCGCGCAGGTATACCCCCGTCGGGTGGCGGCTGCGCACGAACGCCGGAAACGTGGCGCGAAAGTCTTCATAAGATAGACCGGACTGGTCGAGAAAGATCTGGCCGGTGCGATCCACCGTCACGACCAGCCCCGACTTCGGCTCGATCGGACGCACGTCGGCACGCGGCAGACGCACATCGACGCCACCCTGCATGATCGGCGCCGTGATCATGAAGATGATGAGCAGCACGAACGCGACGTCGACCAGGCTCGTCACGTTGATGTCGGCGTTGAGTGGCAGCTCGCCGTGGCCGCGCAGGCCGCCGCCACCCCCCACGAGGCCCGCCATCTAGAGCCTCCCTTCGCGAGCCAGCGTGCCGATGATCTCCTGCGCGAAGCCCTCGAGCTCGCCGGCAAAGAGACCGAGCCGGTTCACATAAAGGTTGTACGACATCACCGCCGGCACCGCGACGGCGAGCCCCGCGACCGTCGTCACCAGCGCCTCCGCGACGCCGGGGGCGACGGCCCCGATGTTTCCCGATCCGCCGACGGCGATCCCGATGAAGGCGTCCATCACCCCGAGCACGGTGCCGAGCAGGCCGAGCAGCGGGCTCACGGAGCCGAAGGTCGCGAGCCAGGGGATGAATCGCGCCGCGGCGTCGCGTTCGGCCGCGACTTCCTTGGCGAGCACCATCCGCAGCGCCTCGAGCTGCATCATCGTCAGTGTCGGGTGCATCGGAGCGGCGGCGGGCTCGCGCAACGCCCCGGGCTTGAGGTGCGAGAAGAACTGCACCGCCTCGCGGAGCAGGCGGTTGTACGGCGACGACGGCAGGCGCATCGCGGCGTGATACGCCTCTTCGAGCCGCGGCGCTTTTTCGATTTCCTTCATGAAGCGGTCGGCCTGGCGCCGCACGTGGCGGAATTGCCACCACTTCAGAATGATCAGGTACCAGGAGACGACGGAGAACAACACGAGGATCGCGAGCACGACCTTCGTCTCGCGGCTCGAGGTGAGCACCAGCTCCCACGGCGTCGTGGGCACCGCCCGCCCGACTTGCAAGAGCACTTACCCCTCCCGGATCCAGCGCAGTGTGCGCGTCACCCCTTCCGGCAGCGCCACCCGCGGACGCCAATCCAGTTCCCGTGCGGCTTTGGACACGTCCAGCGCGCTGCGCAGGATCTCGCCGGCCCGCGCGGGGGCGTGGCCGATGGCGCTCGTCGAGCCGGCCGCCTGGGCGATGATGTTCGTCAGCTGGTTGATCGTGGTCTCGACTCCGGTCCCGATGTTGTAGGCCCGGGCATCGAGCCCGCTGAGCGGTGGCAGCGCACGCTCAGCGGCGATGACATTGGCCGCCGCCACGTCCTCGACGTACACCAGGTCCCGCGTCTGTTCCCCATCCCCGTAGATCGTGACCGGCTCCCCTGCGAGCAACCGCCGGCCGAAGATCGCCACGACGCCCGCTTCGCCGTGCGGATTCTGTCGGGGGCCATACACGTTGCTGTAGCGCAGACAGACCGCCTCGAGGCCGAACAGCTGTGCAAACGTCGCGAGATAGTACTCCGAGGTCAGCTTGGCGGTCCCGTACGGGGAGGCGGGGAGTTTGGCGGCGGATTCGGGGGTCGGCGTCGCGGCGCCGTCGCCGTACACCGTGCCCCCCGAAGAGGCGAACACGACACGGCGGACACCCCCGGCGCGCGCCCCCTCGAGCACGTTCAGCAGGCCGATGACGTTGATCTGGGCGTCGTAGAGCGGATCCTGCACCGAGCGGCGCACGTCCATCTGCGCGGCGTGGTGGTTGAGGATCGTGAAGCCGCCGGTCGCGGCGAGCGCCCGGGCCTCGCTCGAGCGCACGTCGGCGCGCACCAGCGGCACCCCGTCGGGGAGGTTTTCGGCTTTCCCCGACGAGAGATCGTCCAACACCGTCACGTCGTCGCCGGCGGCGAGATGGGCGCGAACGAGATGCGAGCCGATGAACCCGGCGCCGCCCGTTATCAAGACTCGGCGCTTCATGTGCGTGCAATTCCTCCTCAGGACGACGAGGCGCGGCGGGGAATCCGCCGCGCCGTGCTGCATCGATGCCGGGGAACGGCTACCCGGTCAGGAGGGCATCTTCTTGATCAACCGGACCGGCATGCCCGGAATGAGCTGGGGATTCGACATGCCGATGACGATCGCCGAGGACGTGTGCTCGCGGGTATGCGCCACGAGGAGCTGCACCCTGACCTCTTCCGACCGCGCGCCCACCTCACCCGATGCCGGGCGGTAGGCCTCGAACACGTCTCCCAACGCCACACCATCGGCGCGGCCTTTGTCGAGGAACACGACCTGCTGCACGGTCGCGAGCACGTGCGAGTCCCGCATGTCGATCAGGTGACCCTGCAACCCCTGATCGATGTCCGCCGGGCGGACCTCGCCCGGATCCTTGAATGGCTCGAGCGGCAACGCCACCGTCCCGCCCCGGATCCGGCCGAACTGCATGATCACCGTCGCCAGCACCTGACGCTCCTGCAGCGACGTCACCCGCGCCACGCCAACCGGCACGACGACCGAGCCCCAGGGGTTGAGGTCGCGATCGAGCCGCGCCACGAGCAGCGAGTCACCGATGTGATACGACGCCTGCGACGGCGGCAGAATGGCGATTTCCTCGAACTGCGTCGCCACGTTCGACGCCGGCGGATTCGCCAGCACCGGAATCGACGGTTTGGCGGTGTTCCCGACGACCGTCGCCCACGGCAGCTTCTCGCCCTCAGTCAGGAAGCCGGCGGAGTAGAACTCGCCGCGCCGCACCGGCCGGTACACCTGGTGCGCGTAGGCGCGCAGCACGTCTTCGACGCGCTGCCGGGCGTTGGCGCGGCGGTCGAAGATCGTCCCCGGGCCCTCGGGCTCGGTGGGTGGGGGAGGCGGCGCGGCGAGCTGCGTGGTGTCGGCCGCGCCCGTCGTGTCCGCGCCGGCTTCGCGCTGGGCGACGGTCTGTGTGGTATCGGTGACCGGCGCCGAGGCAATCCCGCCGAGGTCGAGCACCTCACCGGGATAGATCCAATGGGGGTCCTCGATTACCGACGTGTTGCGCCGGTAGATCTCGGGCCACAAGAGCGCATCGGAAAAGTTCTGCTGGGAGATCGACCAGAGCGTCTCGCCGGCGACGACGGTGTGTTTTCCGCCGGGAACTGCCAGCCCCGTGTCCTGTGAAGCCGCCGGGTGGGCTGTGGTGTCCTGGGGGGCCGCCGGGTGAGCCGTGGTAGTGTCCTGCTGCGCAGCGAGGGTCGCCGCCAGCGGCAGGGCGACCACCACGGCCCACACGACGCGGCTAGAACGGCAGATCGTCGTCCTCCTCATCCAGCGCCTCCGGGAACGCGTCGAGCGACTCGCTCTTGCCTTCGGGAGTGACCTTCGCCGTCGCTTTGGCGCGGGCAAAGTCTCCCGACCCTTCACCGCCGCCGCCCCGGGGCGACAAGAGAATCACTTCACGGGCGACGATCTCGGTGACGTAGCGGGTTTGCTTCTCCTTGTCCTCCCAGGTGCGGTATTCCACCCGCCCCTCGACGTACACCTTGTCACCCTTCTTCATGTACTTCTCGGCGAGATCGGCCAGCATCGATCCCTTGTTGTTCCAGCAGATCACCCGGTGCCACTCCGTCTTCTCCTGCTTCTCGCCCTTCTGATCGGTCCACTGCCGGCTGGTGGCGAGGGAGATGTTAGCGACGCGTGATCCGTTGTTCGTGCTGCGCACTTCTGGATCGGCCCCCAGATTGCCGATCAACATGACCTTGTTCAGGCTTCTGCTCACGACTGCCTCCTGGCATTAGGCGGGTGGGGGCCAAGGATGCCCCAGATTATATGACTCGCAAGTCATTCTGTCAATCAAAGATACGCCACTTGTACCCTTTTTACGCGGAAGTGGTGTCTGCCGAAATGGCGGCTCGGAGAACCACCGCGTCCTCCGTCGGGCGTTGGTAGTAGCGCGGGCGGCGACCGACCTCCGTGAACCCGAACGACTCGTACAACTGCTGCGCGGGGAGATTCGATTCGCGCACTTCGAGAAACGCCGACACGACGCCGCGACGCGCAAAATCCTCGAGCAGACGACGTACCAACGCCGTGCCGATCCCGCGACGCCGCGCGGCCAACGTCACGCCGAGATTCAGAATCTCCCCCTGGTCGACGACGGCCCGCCCGACGATGTAACCCACCGCCGATCCACCGTTCTCGGCGATGTAGATCGGCCAGCCGAGACGGAGGCAATCGGCGAAATCGATCCGCGACCACGGATCGGTGAACGCAATCCGCTCGATCGCCACGAGTCCCCCCAGATCAGCTTCCTGGGCGGGTCTGATGTGACAGGGGACGTCCGTGACGAGCCTCCCAACGGGCTTGCGCCTCGGCGGGCCGGCCATACTCCGGCTCGGCCGTGGCGGGATCCTCGATGCGCCGCGCGACGCCCGCGAGCGGCACCAGCGTGAGCAGCGATGCGGCGGTGGGGCGCAGCGCGCGCAGATCGAGCGGTCGCGCGCCGGTCCACTGCTCCAGCGCCGCGGCGTAGCGCACCGCCCCGTCACCGACCGTCGCGCGCGGCCGCTCGGGCGTCGCCGCAATCAGCTCCTCCGGCGTCCAGATCCCCGGGGCGACGACGACTTCCAGGCGATCGGGACGCAGCACATAGACGGCACCGAAGACCTGGCCGCGCAGCGCGTCGAAACAGGCAGCGACAGGAACGGGGCCCAGCACCGCGGCCGCGCTCGCTGCGGCGGCCGCCAGCGCCGGGATGGCGACGATCGGGATCTCGCGCTCCTGCGCGATCCCCTTGGCGGCGGCCCACCCGATCCGCAATCCCGTAAAGCTCCCCGGTCCATCAGATACGACGATGCCGGCCAGCTCCGGAACGGCGATCCCTGCGACGCGCAGGGTGCGATCGATCAGCTCGACGATGCCGCCGGCGTGGGTGCGGGGACCTTCGAGCAGGGTGGTCGAGCGGGCGTCAGGCGGCTCCCCCGCCGCCACTGCTGCGACTGCGGTCGCGGTATCGATCGCCAGCCACGCGCCGCTCACCGCTCCTCCAGTACCCGGTAGGCGGCGTCGCTGTCGTGACTGAGATAGAAGTAACGATCGAGCGGCGGCATCATGTGCCCCGCCTTCTCCGGCCATTCCACGAGCAGGATGGCCTTTTGCAGCAGAATGTCGTCGAGCCCGAGGTCGCGTGCCTCTTTGGAGTTCTTCAGTCGGTAACAGTCGACGTGGAAGACGGGACCGATGGGCGACTCATAGCGGTGGACGAGGGCGTAGGTCGGGCTGGTCGCCGGGACCTCCGCCCCGATGCCGCGGCAGATCGCCTGTATCAGGGCCGTCTTGCCGGTCCCGAGGTCGCCCGAGACGCCGATGATCACTGGGGAGCGGAGCACGCTCCCCAGGTCCTCACCGAACCGGTTGAGCTCGTCCTCGCGCAGGCGCACGACGCCCTCCTCGCAGCTCGAGCTCCGCTTTGAGCTCGAGCAGTTGATCCCGGAGCAGTGCGGCCTGCTCGAAGTCCAGGGCTTCGGCCGCCGCCTGCATTTGAGACTCGAGCAGCTGGATCATCGCTTCACGCTCCCGCGCGTCCGCCGGGCGGCGCACCGGAGCCTCCGGCACGCGGCTGCCCCGCGCGTCCGCCACCCGGGTGACGAACCGGATGTCGCCTACCGACTTGACGATGGAGCGTGGCGTCACGCCGTGCTCGAGGTTATACGCTTGCTGCAGCGCCCGGCGGCGCGACATCTCCTCGAGCGCACGTTGCATCGATCCCGTGACCCGGTCGGCGTACAGGATCGCCCGTCCGTGAAGGTTGCGGGCAGCCCGGCCGACCGTCTGAATCAGGGAGCGATCGGAGCGCAGGAACCCTTCTTGATCGGCGTCGAGCACGGCGACCAGCGACACCTCGGGGAGGTCGAGCCCTTCGCGCAGCAGGTTGATACCCACCAGCACGTCGAACTCGCCCAGCCGCAGTCCCCGGATGATCTCCACGCGCTCGATCGCGTCGATCTCCGAGTGGAGATAGCGCACCCGCACGCCGTGCTGCTGCAGGTAGTCGGTCAGGTCTTCCGCCATCCGCTTGGTGAGGGTGGTCACGAGCACGCGTTCGCCCGCCCGCGCACGCTCCCGGATCTCGTGCAGCAGGTCGTCCACCTGCCCCTTCACCGGCCGCACCTCCACCTCCGGGTCGACGAGCCCCGTGGGACGGATGATCTGCTCGACGACGACGCCTTCGGACAGCTTGAACTCCAGGTCGCCCGGTGTGGCCGACACGAAGATGATGCGCGGCACCAGCCGCATGAATTCCTCGAAGTGCAGCGGCCGGTTGTCGAGCGCCGACGGCAACCGGAAGCCGTAGTCGACGAGCGTCTGCTTGCGCGAGCGGTCGCCTTCGTACATCCCTGCCAGCTGCGGCAACGTCTGGTGCGATTCGTCGATGACACAGAGAAAGTCGTCCGGGAAATAGTCGAGCAGGCACGCCGGCCGCTCTCCCGCGACCCGCCCCGTGAGGTGGCGCGAGTAGTTCTCGATTCCGGTGCAGCGCCCCACCTCGAGCAGCATCTCGACGTCGAACTGGGTGCGTGATTCGAGCCGCTGCGCTTCCACGAGCTTGTTCTGCAGGCGCAGCTCGGCGAGGCGCTCCTTCAGCTCGGCGCGGATCGCGGACACGGCGCGCTCGACCGACGGACGCTCGGTGACGAAGTGCGTGGCCGGGTAGATCACTGCCCGCTGGAGCTGGGCGATGGGGTTGCCGGTGAGCGGGTCGATCTTGGTCACCCGCTCGACGGTGTCGCCCCACAGCTCGATGCGCACGCCCTGCTCGTCGTAGGCGGGGAGCACCTCGATCGTGTCGCCGCGCACACGGAAGGTGCCGCGCTCGAACGCCGTGTCGTTGCGCGCGTAGTTGATGCGCACCAGCTCGGCGAGGATCGCGTCGCGGCCGCGGTCTTCCCCCACCGCCACGGTCATCAGCAACCGCTTGTACGCTTCGGGATCGCCCAGGCCGTAGATCGCCGAGACGCTGGCGACGATGATGACGTCATCCCGCTCCATCAGGCTCGACGTCGCGCGCAGCCGCAGGGCGTCGATGTCGTCGTTGATCGACGAATCCTTGGCGATATACGTGTCGGTCTGCGGGACGTAGGCTTCCGGCTGATAATAGTCGTAGTAGGAGATGAAGAATTCGACCGCGTTGCGCGGGAACAGGGCCTTCAACTCGCCATAGAGCTGCGCCGCCAGGGTCTTGTTGTGGGACAGCACGAGAGTGGGGCGCCCCGTGGCGGCCAGCACATGCGCCATCGTCATGGTCTTCCCCGACCCCGTGACCCCGAGCAACGTCTGATAGCGCTCGCCGTGCTGCAGGCCCGCGGTCAGCGCCTGGATGGCGTGCGGTTGATCCCCGGCCGGGGCGAAGGGTGAGACGAGCTCAAACGGCATGGCGCCAAAATAATCAGGCGGACGGCGCCGTGGGGGTGGCGCCGACGTCGCGTCGGGCGATTTCCGTGACGCCTTTCACGCGGCGCACCGCGCGCAGCACCTTGTTGAGGTGCGTCTGGTTCTCGACCTCGACGAGCAGGTGGCCAAGCACCACACCGTCGCGCGACGACAGCTCGGCGTGCCGCAGGCTCGTCCCCGTCTGGCTCACCGCCTCACAGATATCCGCATACAGTCCGCGCCGATCCTCGCCGGCCACGACGAGTCGCACCACGAACGTTTCGCCTTCCGATTCCTGCCAGTCGATCTCGACGCGCCGTTCCGCTTCGGCCGACAGCGGCAGGAGATTGGGGCAATCGCTGCGGTGGATCGAGATGCCGCGTCCCTGCGTCACATAGCCCACCACGGGATCGCCGGGGACGGGCTGGCAGCACTGGGCGTAGCGCACCATCAGGCCGTCGACCCCCTGGATGCGGATCCCCCGCCCGAGCCGCAGCCGCTGGATGACGCGGCCGAACGCCGTGGGTTTGGGCGGCTGGAGCTCCTCGCTCGGCAGATCGGGGAACAGGGCCCGCATCACGAGCCCCAGCGCGACGTCGCCGCGGCCCAGCACGGCGACGAGCTGCTCCGCCGAGCCGAGCGACAGCGTCGCCGCGGCCTGCGCCAGCTGGTCCTCGTCGGGAGCGGCGAGGCGGCGGCGCCGGATCTCCCGGTCGAGAATCTCCTTCCCCAGAGCGACGCTCCTGGTGTGCTCCTCCTGCCGGATCCACTGCCGGATCTTGTGCCGGGCGCGGCCGGTGTGCACGTGCGCGAGCCAGTCGCGCGAGGGACGCGCCTGGGGCGAGGTGAGCACCTCGACGGTATCGCCGTTCTTGAGTGGTCGATGCAGCGGAGCGATGCGGCCGTTGACGCGGGCGCCGTTGCAGCGATAGCCGACCTCGGTGTGCACCGCGAAGGCGAAATCGATCGGCGTCGCCTCCTTCGGCAGCCGCTTCACGTCGCCGCGCGGGGTAAAGACGAAGATCTCGTCCTGATACAGGTCGACCTTCAGGAACTCGAGGAACTCCTCCGGGGAGTGGGCATCCTGCTGCAGCTCGAGGAGTTGCCGGAACCAGGCGAGGTGCCGGTCGAGCTCGTCGGGCGCCTTCCCCTCCTTGAACAGCCAGTGCGCAGCGATGCCGTACTCAGCGGTGCGGTGCATGTCGCGCGTGCGAATCTGGATCTCGTACAGCTGACCGCCCGGCCCAAAGACGGTCGTGTGGAGCGACTGGTAGCCGTTCGACTTGGGACTGGCAATGTAGTCCTTGATGCGCTCCTGCAGCGGAGTCCACTGGTGGTGGATGATCCCGAGGGCGTGATAGCAATCGGCGACCGAGTTCACGAGCACGCGCACCGCGAGCAGGTCGTAGATCTCCTCGAACGGCTTCTCGCGCCGCTTCATCTTCTTGTGAATCGACCACAGGTTCTTGGGACGGCCGGTGATCTCGAACTCGGCGATGCCGGCGCGCTGCAATTCCGCAGTGAGCGGCACGCGCAGCCGCTCGATCGTCAGGTCCCGCTCGGCGCGGCGCGCGCGGATCTTCTTCATCAGGACGCGGTACTCGTCGGGCTCGAGGAACTTGAACGCCAGATCCTCGAGCTCGGCCTTGACCCCCGCCATCCCGAAGCGGTGCGCCAGCGGCGCGTAAATCTCCTGCGTCTCCTGAGCGATCCGGCGCTGTTGCTCCCCGGACAGGTGCTCCAGTGTCCGCATGTTGTGCAGCCGATCGGCTAGCTTGATGATGATGACGCGGGCGTCCTTGGCGATCGACAGCAGCAGCTTGCGGTAGTTCTCCGCGGCGGCTTCCTCGGCGGAGCGGAACGTCAACCCCGACAACTTGGTGAGCCCGTCGACGAGATCGGCGACTTCCGATCCGAACTCGCGCCGGATCTGGTCGAGCGAGACGTCGGAGTCCTCAACGACGTCGTGGAGCAGTGCCGCGGCGATCGTGGTCGAGTCCATCTGCTGCTCGACGAGAATCGTCGCCACCGCGACGCTATGCGACAGGAAGTCGTCCCCCGATTTGCGCTTCTGGCCGGAATGGGCCTGCGCGCTGACCCGGTAGGCCCGGGTCAGGAGATCGAGGTCGAGACGCTCGCGCAGCGGCGCGACGGCTTTGGCCAGCTCGGGCGCGAGCGAGGGAGCGGTGGTCGTCACCCGTGGAGGATGGCGAGGCACCACCGCTACAGCAAGCCCGCCTCGGAAAAGCTGATGTAGCGGTCACCGCCGATGATCACATGATCGTACACCGGGAGGTCGAGCAGCCGCCCCGCCTCGACGAGCTGGCGGGTCACCGACCGGTCATCCGCCGACGGGGTGGGATCGCCGCTGGGGTGATTGTGCACCACGATGATGCCTGCGGCCGCCTCGGCGATCGCCGCGCGAAACACCTCGCGCGGGTGCACCAGCGAGCTGTTGAGGAGCCCGCGGGTGATCAGCAGATCGGCGAGGAGCTGACTCTGGGTGCCGAGTGCCAGGACGTGGAATTCCTCGACCGCCAGATCGCGCAGGCGCGGGGCGCAAAGCCGCTGCACGTCCCGGGGGCCCCGAATGCGCTCGGGCGGCGGGCTCGCTTCGGCCTCGAGCCGGCGCCCGAGCTCGAGGGCCGCCGCCAGACGGGCGGCTTTAGCCCGTCCGACACCCGGAGTGCGCGCCACCTCTACCGCCGGCCGGCCTGCCAGCCGGCAGAGCGATCCCTCCACTCGCGCCAGGAGCTCCGCCGCGACTTCGAGGGCGCCGCGCCCGGCGTATCCCGTGCCGAGCAGCAGGGCGATCAGCTCCTGGGCGGTGAGCGCGTGCACGCCGAGCCGCCAGAGCCGTTCACGCGGGCGATCGACCGCCGGCTGCTCCGCATCGACCATGACCATGGGCCGTCAACGTAGTGAGGAGCAGTGGGCGGCGCGGTACCGAAACCACGCCGCCCGGTGCGGAACGCGGCGGCGATGCGCTGGGCTAGGCGGCTGCTCCGTGACACTTCTTGAATTTCTTGCCGCT
The DNA here is from genome assembly GCA_035691925.1 of Gemmatimonadales bacterium. Lineage (GTDB taxonomy): Bacteria > Gemmatimonadota > Gemmatimonadetes > Gemmatimonadales > GWC2-71-9 > DASTHG01. The sequence goes on along the minus strand of DASSIL010000164.1, from coordinate 26,694 downwards.
GCCGCAGGGGCACGGATCGTTCCGTCCGACGCCGGCGTAGGGATTGGGGACGCCCACGCCGACGCCCGGTGGGGCTCCCGCCGGAGGCCGTGGACCGGTGCTCGTCCCCTGGCTCACCAGACCATCCGCATCGGGCTTCGACGCAACCATCGACGGGGGACGGCGCGGCGGGCCGCCGATGAGCCCGGCGTTGGCGGAACCTGCCGGGCGTGGACGGCCCCCGGCCGGGCCGGTCGCCCCTCCGGGCCCGGGCGGTGGCCCGATCTCGATGCGCAACTTGAGCCAGCGCTCGGTGAACGTGTTGCGCAGGTCATCGATCAGGCCCTGAAACATCTCGAATGCTTCCTGCTTGTACTCGATCAGCGGGTCCTTCTGCCCGTAGGTCCGGAACTGAATCCCCGCCTTCAGCTGATCGAGATCGTACAGATGGTCTTTCCACTTCTCGTCGATCGCACTGAGCATGATGTGCGCGAGCGCCTGCTCACCCAGCCGCGTCGCGCCGACTTTGGGTTCGATGTCCTTGAAGTAGCCGAGCTTCCCATCAAACGCCGCGCGCCCCGCTTCCCGGGCGACGCGCACCATCTCCGCATGCGAGCGCACGGCCGACGGGTCGGTGACCTGAGGGGCGGAGATCAGGTATTTCTGCAACAGCTCCGTCTCGATCAGCTGGCGGTCCCAATCGGCCGAGTCCTTGTACTCGGCCAGCTGGGCATCGATCAACCGCTCGACGGCGGCGTCGATCATGCGCCGCGCTTCCGCCTTCAGCTCCTCGCCGCCTTCCAGCGCGAACAGGCGCAGGGAGTACATCACCTCGCGCTGCTGGTTCATCACGTCGTCGTATTCGAGCAGCCGCTTGCGGGCCTGGAAGTTCTGCAGCTCGACGCGCTTCTGCGCCTGGCTGATGGCGCCCGTCACCAGCGGGTGGGTGATCACCTCGCCTTCCTCGGCGCCGCCGCGATCCATCCAGCGCGCGATGCGCTCCGACCCGAAGAGCCGCATCAGATCGTCTTCGAGCGAGAGGTAGAACACGCTCTGGCCGGGATCGCCCTGGCGCCCCGAGCGGCCGCGCAGCTGGCGGTCGATGCGGCGCGCTTCGTGCCGCTCGGTGCCGACGATCACGAGCCCGCAGGGCGGGTCGTCGTTGCACCCGAGCTCTTTGATGCGCGCGGCGGTCAGGTCGGCATGCTCCTGCGCCTGTCCGAAGGCGGGCTCGCCGCGGGCCGAGATGCCGCAGACCTGGCACTGCTTCACGCCGGGGCCGAGTTTGATGTCCGTGCCGCGCCCGGCCATGTTGGTCGCGATCGTGATCGCACCGGGCTGCCCCGCCTGGGCGACGATCTCGGCCTCGCGCTCGTGGTACTTGGCGTTCAACACCTCGTGCTTCAAGCCGCGGCGCTTCAGCATCCGCGACAGCGTCTCCGAGACGTCTACGCTGACCGTGCCCACCAGCACCGGGAGGCCGCGCTTGTGGTGCCGCTCGGTCTCGTCGACGACCGCGTTGTATTTCTCGCGCCGCGTCTTGTAGATGAGGTCGTGCTTGTCGACCCGGCGGACCGGCCGGTTCGTCGGGATCACGACCACTTCCAGCTTGTAGATCTGGAAGAACTCGGTTTCCTCGGTCTCGGCCGTTCCGGTCATCCCGCCGAGCTTCTCGTACATGCGGAAGTAGTTCTGGATCGTGATGGTGGCGAGCGTCTGGCTCTCCTCGCGCACCACGACCCCTTCCTTGGCCTCGACCGCCTGGTGCAACCCCTCCGCCCAGCGCCGCCCCGGCATCAAGCGTCCGGTGAATTCGTCGACGATGAACACCTGGCCGTCCTGGACGACGTACTCCACGTCCTTCTCATACAGGCCGTGCGCCTGGACCAGCTTGTAGATGATGTGCAACGTCTCGCTCTTGGCCGCGTATTCCCCTTCCACGACGCGGCGCTTTTCCAGCTTCTGCGCCGGCGTCAGCGCGTCGTCGTGGTCGATCTCATGCACCGCCTGCGAGATGTCGGGCACCACGAACAGGGCGGGATCGTCCGGGGACATCGCCTCAACGCCCTTGTCGGTGAGATGGACCGAGTGGCCCCGCTCATCGAGCACGAAGTAGAGATCGTCCTCGATGTCGCGCATCTTCTGATCGCGCGCCGGCAGCTTGCGGTCGGCCAGCCGGTCGAGCTCGACTCGCTGCACCTGGGTCTTGAGTCCCGGCTCGTTGAGGAGCTTGAGGAGCTTTTTGTTCTTCGGCATCCCGAGCTGCGCCTGGTAGAGCAGCTTGGCGGCGTCGTACTGAGCCTTGGGGTCCGCGAGCAGCGGCTCGGCTCTGGCCACGAGGTCGTTCACGACCGCCTGCTGCTTGCGCACGAGCTGCACCACGAGCGCGTTGTACTGCGCGTACTTCACGTCCGACTCCGCACCCACCGCCCCCGAAATGATCAGCGGTGTGCGCGCTTCGTCGATCAGGATCGAGTCGACCTCGTCGATGATCGCGTAGTAGTGGGCGCGCTGCACCCGCTCCTCCAGTCGCCCCACCATGTTGTCACGCAGGTAGTCAAACCCGAACTCGTTGTTGGTGCCGTAGGTGATGTCGCAGCGGTAGGCCGCGGCGCGCTCGGGCGTGGAGGGCTGGCTCTCGTCGATGCACCCGACGGTCATGCCGAGCCACGTGAAGAGATGTCCCATCCACTGGGAATCGCGCCGCGCCAGGTAGTTGTTGACGGTGACGAGGTGCGCGCCCTTCCCGGCCAGCGCGTTGAGGTACAGCGGCAGCGTCGCGACGAGCGTCTTGCCCTCGCCCGTCGCCATCTCGGCGATCTTCCCCTGATGCAGCACGATGCCCCCGATCAGCTGCACGTCGTAGGGCACCATATCCCAGGTCAGCTCGTGACCCGTGACCATCACCTTCGAGCCCTGCAACCGGCGGCACGCCTCACGCACTGTCGCGTACGCCTCGGGCAGCACCCCGTCGAGCGCCGCCTGCAGTGCCTTGCTGTAGCGCTGCTCCGCCTGCCCCAGCTGATCGGACAGGCGCGCGCGCTCCTCGGCGTCGGGACAGTCGTGCTTCGCGGTCTTGAGCCGCTCGACCTCCGCCGCAAGCTCGCCCGTCTGCTCGGCGATCGTCTGGCGGAACCTGGCCGTCTGCGCCTGCAGCTCGCCGCCGGGCAGATCCTTGAGCCGGGCTTCGTGCTGGTGGATCGCGGCCACCAGCGGGCGGATGCGTTTCATCTCCCGCTGGAACCGCGACCCGAACACCTTCGTGAGCATTGCCTTGACCATCGATCCTCAGCTCGTGCGATACAGCCCGTGGACGGCGATGTACTCGCGCACCGCGTCGGGCACCAGATAGCGAATCGAGCGGCCGGCGGCTACCCGCCGCCGGATCTCCGTCGCCGACACCTCGATCGCGGGCACGTCGATCACCCGCTGGATCGGCAGGTTCGGACCGAGCGCAGTCGTGCCGGGCCGGCCGAACACGACCACATCCGCCAGGCCGGGAAGCGCCGCCGCCTCATGCCAGGTGGGCAGGTCTCGGGCGGCATCCGCCCCCAACAGTAACGTGAACCGGTTCCCCGGCTCGCGCTCTGCCAGGGCCCGCAGCGTGCGTACGGTATAGGACGGCGTCTCGAGCTCGAGCTCGATGCGCTCGACGGCGAGACGGGGGTTCCCGTGCACGGCGAGCTCGAGCATCGCCGCGCGTTGCTCGGGGGTCGCGCTCGCGGCGCCGCGCTTGAAGGGCTGCTCGCGCGCGGGCATCAGCCGCACCCGGGCCCCCAGCGCCTCGGCCGCCGCCTCGGCGACCACGAGATGTCCCAGATGTACCGGATCGAACGAGCCGCCGAACAGCGCGTCCACGCGCTCAGGGCGTGGTGCCGGCCGGTGGCGCGGCCGGAGGGCACGAGCGCTCGACGTTCTGGGCCTGCGGATAGAACTGGCGCAGGTGGGCGCACGCCTCTTGCCGTTCTTCCTTGTAGCCGATGATGCGATAGCTGTCCGCGAGCCGCAGCAACGCGTCGACGGCGCGCGGAGTTTCGGGATAGTTCGCCAGGACATCCTTGAAGTAGATGATGCCGGAGTCGTAGGCCCCGCGCTTGAAGTAGAAGAGACCGTTCTTGTAGTCCTTGTCGGCAAACCATTCGCGCAGCTGCCGCACGTGAAGCTGCGCCCGGGCCGTCGCGTCGGTACCGGGAAAGCGGCCTGCGAGCTCCTGATAGGTGGCGAGGGCCGATTGGCCGTAGCTCGGATCGAGCTCGGGGTTCCGCCACAGCCGCATTTGCGCGTCCCCCGCCCGGAGCAGCGCCGTGGGCGCGTAGCTGCTCTGCGAAAACTGATCGGCAGTCTCCCGAAAGTCGTGCGCCGCTTCCACCAGCTGGCCCATCTGGAACTCCGCCTCCGCCACGTAATAGTGGGCTTCCGCCAGCGTGGAGTCGTTGGGGGCCAGCTCAAACTGGAGACGGCGGTAGCTCTGCAGCGCCTTGCTCATTGCGCCGGCGTGGAACTCCCGCCGCGCCTGCACCAGCAGGGCGGCGGGCCCGACGGTCGTGACCGGACGCTGGCCGTGATGGCACGCCGTGAGCGCGACGAGCAGGAGCAAAGGGGTTACTCGCATCGAGTCACTCAGTGCTGAGGGGCGCTCGTCGAATCCGCTTTACCGAGGGCGTTGAGCTTTTCCTGTGCGCGCTGCGCCAAAGTGTCTCCCGGCATCCCGCCCGTGCGTGCCTGTTGGTAGAAATCGACCGCCGTCGTGAGGTCGCCGCGCGCCAACGCGACGTCGCCGAGACCGAGCGCCGCCGCCCGCGCCACCTCGCTCCCCGCCCCCGGCGTGGACGCCCGTTGGAACCAGACCTCCGCGTCCGCCGGATGGCCCGCGGCGAGGTTTGCCTCCCCGCGCATCAAGGCACAGCGCGCCATTCCCTCACGCGCGGCGTCCAGCACCGCAGACTGCCGCTGCCGTCGCACGACCCCGTCGAACACTGCTGCTGCGGTCACGCAATCCTTGGCCAAGGCCGCCGCCTCCCCGTACACGTACAACAGGGAGTCGGCGGTTGCGGCGTCGGGAGCTGTGGCGATGGCCGTGGGCAGGTACGCCATCGCGTCCGCGGTGTTCCCTGCCGTCGCGGCGTCGAGCGCAACGACCCGGGCGTAGGGCCCGAGTGAGCGCGACGGTGCGATCTCCCGCAAGCCGTCCAGCGCCTGCGCGAGGGCGGTACGGTCGTTCACCCCCCCCGCCTGGCGGGCCGTGCGCTCCAGCCCGTCGGCCGCTTCATCGGTGCGGCTGGGATCGTCGTGCGCCAGGGCGCGGTACTCCTGCGCCGCGACACCGAGGTCGCCGGTATGGAGGGCGGCGGCGCCGGCCTTGGCGTGGAGTCCCTTGCCGCGCCCGGCACGCAATCCCAGCTGGTATTCGGCCAGGGCGCTGCGGTAGTCGGCCGCAGCGTACAGCCGGTCGCCGAGGACTTCGTGATTGGCCGCGCTCTGGGCGCAGGCGGCGGCCGCCAGCGCCAGCGCGGCGATAGGCCTGTTCACAGCGTGCTATGCCGTCCCGACGTGCGTGCGGCGGCTTCGGCGGCTGCCTGCAGATCGCCGCGATCGAGCATCGCGAGATACGCCTCGACCCGTGGATCCTCGGGGCGACGGCGGCGGCAATCCTCCCACACGACGCGCGCCGACAGCCCGTCTCCGCTCAGGTAGCAGGCGAGCCCGAGCATCGCCGCGGCATCGAGGAAGTTGGGGCGCGAGCGCACGATGATCTCGAACTGCTCGCGCGCCTCGAGCACGCGGCCAGCTTGGAGCAGGAGGCGCCCCAGCTTGTAGCGCAGGTCGTGAAACTCGGGACCGAGGGCCAGCGCGGCCTGGTACTGCCCGATCGCCTCGCGCATGCCGCCGGCTTCGATGTACGCCTCGGCCACGTGCGCGTGCAGGTTGGCGAGCTTCGCCGCGAGATGCGTCGGGAACCCGAGCCGCGACTTGCCGCCGATCTGACCTGCCCGGCGCAGCGACTCGGTGGCTTCCTGCTCGCGGCCCAGGTCGTTGAGGACCAGCGCCCGATGCACCAGCGCTTCGACGTAATGGGTGTTCAGCTCGAGCGCGCGATCGAGATGCGCCAGCGCCTTCTCGGGTTGACCAACGAGCGAGTACGAGAGACCGAGCAGATGCTCCGCGTCGGCGTAGGCATGCCCCACCGCCGCGATCTCCTCGAGCAAGTGAATCGCGCCGTAATAGTCCTGCAGCTGGAAGCGCTCACGCGCCTGATCGACTCGACGCTCAGGACTTGAGTCCATGAACCTCCCGGTACCAGGCCACGAACCGCCGGATCCCTTCCTCGATCCCCACCTTGGGACGATACCCCAGCTCCCGCTCCGAGCGGGAGAGATCCGCCGCCGTCAGCGGCACGTCTCCGGGTTGGTCCGGACCGCGCTCGATGACCGGAGCGCGACCGGCGGCCGCCCCGATCAGGGCGATGAGGCGGTCGAGCCGTACCCGCTCACCCCCGCCGAGGTTGAAGACGCGCCACGGCTCGCCGCCCTCGCGGCCGCCCTCCGCGGTCCACTCCAGGGCCGCGATGATGCCGTCCACGACATCGGTAACATACGTGTAATCGCGGGTGCTCGAACCGTCCCCCCGCATCACGATCGGCTGACCGGACATGATCCGGGCGGTAAAGCGATGGACCGCCAGGTCGGGGCGCTGGCGCGGGCCGTAGACGGTGAAGAAGCGCAGGCAGGGGATGCGCGTGCCGTAGAGGTGGGTGAAGACGCGGCTGACCAGCTCCCCGGAACGCTTGCTGGCCGCATACGGGGAGATGGGACCGTCGGCCACTGCGTCCTCGGCGAACGGCGCCGGCGTCGATTCTCCATAGACCGAGGAGGACGAGCCGAACACGAAACGGGTGATGCCGTCGCGGCGGGCGTGGTCGAGCAGCCGAGCGGTGCCCGTCACGTTGGCATCCATGTAGCCGGCGGGATCGTCGAGCGAGGGCTGCACGCCGGGACGCGCCGCAAGATGGACGATCGCCTCGACGCCGGCGGTCGGCAGCGGGTCGCTGACGATATCCCCTTCGGTGAAGCGAAAACGGGGCTGCTTGCGCAGCGCCGCCAGGTTCCCTTCCTTCACCGCGCGCGAATAGAATGGATCGAAATTGTCGAAGCCGTGCACGTCATGGCCCGCGGACACCAGCGCCTCGCACAGGTGTGAGCCGATGAAGCCCGCGGCGCCGGTCACCAGAATGCGGCTCATCCCGTCCCACTCTCCCGGAAGTAGTCGATCGTCCGCCGCAGTCCCTCGTCGAGCGTCACCCGCGGCTCCCATCCCAGCAGCTGCCGGGCGCGCGTGATATCGGGCTGGCGCACCCGCGGATCGTCGACCGGCAGCGGCCGCTGGACGATCTCGCTCTTGCTCCCCGTCAGGGCCAGCACGCGCTCGGCCAGCTGACGCACCGTGAACTCACCCGGATTGCCGATGTTGGTCGGATCAGCCGTGCCGCGCTCGAACAGGCGCGTGATGCCCTCGATGAGGTCGTCGACGTAGCAGAACGAGCGGGTTTGCGACCCGTCCCCATAGACCGTGAGCGGCTCCCCGCGCAGCGCCTGAATGATGAAGTTCGACACCACCCGGCCGTCGTGCGGGCGCATGCGCGGGCCGAAGGTGTTGAAGATGCGCACGATGCGCGTGTCGAGACCGTGATAGCGGTGATACGCCATCGTCATCGCTTCGGCGAACCGCTTCGCTTCGTCGTACACGCCGCGCGGACCCACCGGATTCACGTTGCCCCAGTACGTCTCCGGCTGCGGATGGACGAGCGGATCCCCATACGTCTCCGAGGTCGAGGCCAGGAGGAACCGGGCGCGCTTCGCCATGGCGAGGCCGAGCGCCTTGTGGGTGCCGAGCGATCCGACTTTCAGCGTCTGGATCGGCAGCTCGAGGTAATCGACCGGGCTCGCGGGGCTCGCGAAATGCAGCACCGCTTCGAGCGGACCCTCCACCTCGATGAACGTGGTGACGTCGTGGCGGACAAACTGAAACTCCGGATGGTGCTCGAGATGCGCCAGGTTGACGGGGGTGCCGGTGATGTAATTGTCCATCCCGATCACCCGGTGCCCATCCGCCAGCAGGCGGTCGCAGAGATGAGACCCGAGGAAGCCCGCGGCGCCGGTTACGAGGACGCGCATGCCACCGGCCGGCCGATGCAATCGTAGGTGAAGCCGAGTTGGCTCAACCGGTCGGGATCATAGAGGTTGCGCCCGTCCACGATCAAGGCCTGCTGCAGCGCCTGCTTGATCCGCGCGAAGTCCGGGTTGCGATACTCGAGCCATTCGGTGACGACCGCGAGGGCGTCGGCGCCGGCGACCGCATCGTAGGCGTGCTCCACGAAGGTGACGCGATCCCCGAGCACGTGGCGCGCCGTCTCCAACGCGGCGGGATCGTGCGCCCGCACGCGTGCCCCCGCCTCGAGCAGCGCCTCGACGAGGACCAGCGCCGGGCTCTCACGCACGTCGTCGGTTTCCGCCTTGAACGCGAGTCCCCACACGGCGATCGTCTTGCCCTTCAGGTTGCCCTTGAAGTGGCGCGACAGCTTCTCGAACAGGACGCGCTTCTGTCGCTCGTTGCCGCTCTCCACCGCCTCCAGCACACCGAGCTGGACCCGTTTGCCATCGGCGGTGCGCACCAGGGCTTTCACGTCTTTCGGGAAACACGAGCCGCCGTACCCCGGGCCCGGAAAGAGAAACGCCGAGCCGATGCGACGGTCCGACCCGATCCCCTTGCGCACGTGCTGCACGTCGGCGCCCACCGCTTCGCACAGCTCAGCGATCTGGTTCATGAACGTGATGCGCGTGGCGAGCATCGCGTTGGCCGCGTACTTGGTCATCTCGGCCGACGGAATGTCCATGAAGATCAGCGGATTCCCGGTACGCACGAACGGCCCGTACAGCTCCTCGAACACGCGGCGCGACTCAGGGTGATCGACCCCGACGATCACGCGATCGGGTTTCATGAAGTCCTCGACCGCCGCGCCTTCCTTCAGGAATTCGGGGTTGGAGCAGACGTGGAATGGCGTCTGGGTGTGCGTCGCGATCTCCGTGCGGACGAGCTCGGCAGTGCCGACCGGGACGGTGCTCTTCGTCGCGACGACCTTGGAGCGGTTCATGTGCTGCCCGATGGTGCGCGCCACGGCGAGGACGTGCTGCAGATCGGCGGAGCCGTCCTCATCGGGCGGGGTGCCGACGGCGATGAAGACGACGTCGCACTCCTCGATGGCCGCGGCCACGTCGGTGGTGAACTGCAGCCGGCCCTCGCGCTGGTTGCGCACCACCAGCGGCTCGAGGCCGGGTTCGTAGATCGGCAGGCGGTTTTCCTTGAGCCCACCGATCTTCTTCGCATCGACGTCGGCACAGCGCACGTCATTGCCGGTCTCGGCAAAACACGCGCCCACCACGAGGCCGACGTATCCGGTTCCAACCACGCAGACTTTCACGCTTTCCTCCGGGTTCCGGCCGGCAAGGCGTGCCGCGTATCCACGACCAGCTTCGCCTCTCGCGCCACGAGCGGGTAGTCGAGATTGGTGTGATCGGTGACGATCACGACGCAATCCGTGCCATGGAGCATGTCGGCGGTCAGCGCGATCGACTCGAGCTCCACGCCGTCTTCGTGCAACCGCGGGACGTGCGGGTCGTGGTACTTCACGATGGCGCCGCGCTGCTCCAGCAGCCGGATCACGTCGAGCGCCGGGCTCTCACGGATGTCGTCGATGTCCTTCTTGTAGGCGACACCGAGCACCAGCACCGTGCTGCCGCGCACCGCCTTCCCCTGATCGTTGAGCTTGTCGGCGACGCGGGCGACCCAGTACTCGGGCATCTCGGCGTTGATCTCGCCTGCCAGCTCGATGAAGCGCGTGCGGTAGTTCAACGTCCGCATCTTCCAGGCGAGGTAGTGCGGGTCGAGCGGGATGCAGTGCCCGCCGACGCCCGGACCGGGGGTGAATTTCATGAACCCGAACGGCTTGGTCGCGGCGGCGTCGATGACCTCCCAGACGTCGACGCCGAGCTTGTCGCACACAATCGCCATTTCGTTGACGAGCCCGATGTTCACACTCCGGAACGTGTTCTCGAGAATCTTCACCAGCTCCGCCGACTCGGTGGAGCTCACGGGCACCACGCGCTCGATCGCCGGCTCGTACAGCGCGACCGTCACCTGGAGGCAATTGGGCGTGATGCCGCCCACCACTTTGGGTGTGTTGCGCGTGTTGTACTTTGGATTGCCGGGGTCGACGCGCTCGGGCGAGAAGGCGAGGAAGAAGTCCTCGCCGACCTTGAGGCCGGTGCTCTCGAGCGCCGGCAGCATCAGCTCACGCGTGGTGCCGGGATAGGTCGTGGACTCGAGAATGACGAGCTGGCCGCGCCGCAGCGTCTTCTTGATCGACTCCGTCGCCGAGAGCACGTAGCTGACATCGGGATCCTTCGTTTTCGACAGCGGCGTCGGCACGGCGATCGAAATCGCGTCCGGCTCCGAGAGCCGCGCCAGATCGTTGGTCGCCGAGAATTTCCCGGCGGACACCGCCTGAGCCACGGCGTCGGACGGGATGTCCTGAATGTGGGAGCGGCCGGCGTTCAGCCCGTCGACGACCCGCTTCGAAATGTCGAACCCCAACACCCGGTAGCCGGCGCGGACCAGCTCCATCGCAAGCGGTAACCCGACGTATCCGAGGCCGACGATGCCGAAGAGGGCGCTGCGGTCCTTGGCCCTGGCCAGGAGCAGATCCCGGGGATTCTGGGCGGCGGTCATAAAGTGATTGGAGCTCCTCCAGCGGCGAGCGAACGGGTCGCCGCATCGAGCACACGGACCACGCGAACGCCATCGGCAGCGCCCGCGCGAGGAGCCTCCGCGCCCCGGGCCACACGCACGAAGTGCGCGAGCTCGGCGGCCAGCGGCTCCACGTTGGGAATCTTGGGAATGAAAATGTCACCCTCACGGATGGCGAGACTCTCGCCCCACGACGCGTACTCCGGGGGCCGCGTGACCCCTTTGTCGTAGATGCGCAGCTTCTCGCGCGGCTCCATGTCGTCGAACATCACCATCTTCTTGTCGCCCACCACCGTGAGCTTGCGCTCTTTGTGGGGATCGAGCCACGACAGCTGGACGTGCGCCAAGGTCCCGCTCGCGAACTCCATGTGGAGGAACACCACATCCTCCACCCCCGGCTGCAGATACGACGACCCCTGAGCGGTCACCCGGACCGGCGCCTCCCCTAGCAAATGCAGGGCCACGGAGACGTCATGCGGCCCGAAGCTCCACAGGGCGTTTTCGTCGGCCCGAACCTGACCGAGGTTCACGCGCAGCCCGTACATGTAGAGTACCCGCCCCAATTCCCCCGCGGCGATCAGGGCGCGCAGGGCGTCCACGGCGGGGTGGAACACCAGCAGGTGCCCCACCAGGACCGGGACCTTGGCCGCCACCGCGGCGGTGGCCACCTCCTCGGCGTCAGCCACCCGCAGGGCGAAGGGCTTCTCCACGAGACACGGCTTCCCGGCCGCCACGGCGCGGCGGGCATACTCGGCGTGCGTCCGGGCCGGCGAGGCAATCACCACCGCGTCGACCCGGGCCAGGAGGGCGTCGGCATCGTCGGTCACGAACGCCCCCGGGTATGCTCGCGCCACGCTCTGGCGCACCCGCTCCGCGGTATCGCAGACCGCGCTGAGCTCCGCCTCGGCGAGGCCGGCGGCGGTGCGAACGTGATTCCTGCCCCACGCCCCGGCGCCGATGACGCCGAGCTTCAATCGGCTCAACGGTAGAACTCGCCGACCGCGTCGACCACGTAATCGAGCTGCGCCCGCTGGAGCTCCGGATAGATCGGCAGCGAGATGACCTCCAGCGCCGCACGCTCGGACTGCGGCAGGCTCCCCGTACGGTATCCCAGATCGGCAAAGCACGGCTGCCGGTGCAGCGGGATGGGATAGTAGATCGCGTTGCCGATGCCTTTCGCCTTCAGGTGCGCCTGCAGGGCATCGCGCCGCTCGACCCGGAGCGTGTACTGATGGAAGATGTGCTCGTTGCCGGGAGCGGTGACCGGCGTCCGGACGGCGGGCAGCCCGCTCAACGCCGTGCTGTAGTACGCGGCGTGCTCGCGCCGCCGTGCCGACCATCCGGCGAGGTGCGGCAGCTTCGCGAGCAGCACGGCGGCCTGCAGCGTATCGAGACGGGAGTTCGTCCCCACCTCTTCGTGGTGGTACTGCTTCGCCCCGCCGTGGAGCCGGAGCTTCTTCAGACGTTCGGCGGCCGCGTCGTCGGACGTGACGATCATACCGCCGTCACCCCAGGCGCCAAGATTCTTGCTCGGGAAGAACGAGTAGCCCGTCGCCCACCCCAACTCCCCCGCCATACGCCATACGCCGTCGATCGAGCGTCGCGCCCCGATGGCCTGGGCCGCATCCTCGATGAGCTTCACCCCGTGCCGGCTGGCGATTCGCAGCAGCTGCTCCATCGCCGCCATCTGTCCGTAGAGATGCACCGGCATGATGGCGCGCGTGCGGGGAGTAATGGCGGCTTCGACCGCGGCGGGTTCGATGTTGAAGGTGTCGGGATCGATGTCGACGAACACCGGTTTGCCGCCGGCGTTATGAATCGTTCCCGCCGTGGCGAAGAACGTGAACGGGGTCGTGATCACCTCGTCGCCCGGCGTCAGGTTCAGCGCCTTGAGGGGGAGGAGCAGCGCATCGGTCCCGCTGGCACAGCCGATGCCGTGCTTCGCATGCGACAGCTCGGCGATCTTCGCCTCGAGCTGGGCGATGCTGGGCCCCATGATGAACTGCTGCGACTCGATGACCGCCTGGAGGGCGGGAATGACCTCGTCCTTGATCGCCCGGTATTGGCCGACGAGATCCAACAAAGGCACGTTCACGAGAGAACTATCCGCAAAAGAGGCAACAATTTACATAGGCATGACGGGTCAGGCAATTGGGCGCAGACTCCCCCCTGATTCCTCGTATTTCGTGCCGCACGCAGCGCACACCGCCCGGCTCGCGGTAACGGTCAAACGCTCACCGCAGCGGCACATCCAGCCGATGCGCCGGGCCGGGACGCCCACCATCAGGCCGAAGGGCAGGACGTCCGTCGTCACGACGGCGCCGGCGCCCACGAAGCTGTATTCGCCGAGGGTGACCCCGCACACGATCGTCGCGTTGGCGCCGATCGTGCTGCCGCGCCGCACGAGGGTCCGTTTGTACTCGTGCTTGCGCGAGACGTGGCTGCGCGGGTTGATGACGTTGGTGAACACGCAGGAGGGACCGCAAAAGACGTCATCCTCCAGCTCGACGCCTTCGTAGATCGACACGTTGTTCTGGATTTTGACGTTGTTGCCGATGCGCGTGCCGCCCATCACCACGACGTTCTGCCCGAGGTTGCAGCGCTCGCCGATCACCGCGCCGGGGAGGATGTGCGAGAAGTGCCAGATCTTGGTGCCGGCGCCGATGACCGCCCCCTCGTCCACGAAGCTCGAGGGGTGCACGAAGTACTCAGGCATCTAGTTGCCGAGAACCTTGATCTCGAGCTCCAGCTCGACACCGGCTTTCTTGGCGACGGTCTTCTTCACGTGGTCGATCAGCCGCAACACCTCGGCCGCGGTCGCGTTCCCGAGGTTCACGAAGTAGTTGGCGTGCATCGTAGACACCTGCACGCTGCCCATGCGGAAGCCCTTGAGTCCGACTTCGTCGATCAGCATCCCGGCCGTCTTGTTGCCGCCGGGGTTCTTGAAGGTCGATCCCGCGCATGGCTGATCGAACGGCGTGCCCGCCTTGCGCCAGCGGAACAGCTTCGCCTGCAGCTCCTTGAGCTTCGCCGGGGACTCTTCCCCGAGCTGCAGCTTGGCCTCGAGCACGATGACCTCGCCCAGGTTCGAGCCGCGATACTTGTAGGAGATCTGCTTGCGGGGAATGGTGCGGGTCTTGCCCTTGCCGTCCATGACGGTGACTTCGGTGACGATCTCGGCGAATTCCGCGCCGTGGCACCCTGCGTTCATGTAGATGCCGCCGCCCACCGTCCCCGGAATGCCGATGAAGCGCTCCACACCCGAGAACCCCGCCTCGGCGGTGCGCCGCGCCAGGATCGGCGTGGGCATTCCCGCGCCGACGATCGCCGTGGCGCCCTTCATCTCGAATTTGTCGAGCCCCTTCCCCATGCGAATGACCATGCCGGGGAAGCCGCCATCCTTGACGAGGACGTTCGAGCCGAGTCCCAGCACCAGCCACGGCAGTCCGCGCTCGCGCGCCATCTCGAGACCGCGGACGACGTCGTCGACGTCGGCCGGCTGCAGGAGATAGCGGGCCGGTCCGCCGATACGCCATGTGGTGTAGCGCGACAGCGGCTCGTTCTCAAGCATCCGCCCATGGAACTTCACCTTGGGCGGGGCTGGAGGCGCCTTCGGCTGGGCGGCGGCCTTCGGCTTCGCCGCCTTGGCGGGCACGGCGTTGGGCTTCGCCTTCGCTATCCGGCCGCCGGATGCGGGACGCGATCCGCGGCCTGCGCTGGGCTTCTTGCCGGAGGCTGGCTTGGGACGTGTGTGCTTGCGTGCCATTCCTGTAAACTCCTGACGCTCCCCCGCCGGCTGCGCAACGCGATGACGGCATCCGAAGCTGCGCTCGCGGCCGACATGGTGGTCGTGTACGGCACCCGGTGCACCAACGCGGCGCGCCGGATGGCATAGTCGTCCTGCTGCGTGAACTTCCCCAGCGGCGTGTTGATCAGCAGCTGGATCTCCCCCGAGACGAGCAGGTCGATCGCGTTGGGCCGCCCTTCATGCACCTTGGCCACACGCTCCGCGGGGATGCCGCGCGCCCGTAGATAGCGCTCGGTGCCCTCGGTCGCCAGGATGCGAAATCCCAGCTCGTGAAAGCGCCGCACGATCGGCGTGACCGTGGGCTTGTCCGAATCGTTGACGGTGACGAACACCGCCCCCTCGAGCGGCAGGCTGCCGTCGGCGGCAATCTGGGCCTTGGCAAACGCCATCCCGAAGCTGTCGGCAAACCCCATCGCCTCGCCGGTCGAGCGCATCTCCGGGCCCAAAACGCTATCCACGTTGGGCAGTTTGGTGAAGGGGAAGACCGCCTCTTTCACCGCCACCCCCGGCAGCGGCAGTTCTTCCGGGAGTCCCAGGTCCGCGAGCGCCCGCCCGGTCATGACGGCCGCGGCGAGCTTCGCCAGGGGGACCCCCGTCGCCTTACTGACGAACGGAATCGTCCGGGACGCACGCGGGTTCACCTCCAGCACGTACACCACGCCGTCCTTGATCGCGTACTGCACGTTGATCAACCCCACGACTCCGAGCGCGGTGGCGAACGCCTTGGTGTACGCCCTCATCTCCTCCACCTGGCGGTCGCCGATCAGATAGGGCGGCAGCACGCACGCCGAGTCGCCCGAGTGGACGCCGGCATCCTCGATGTGTTGCATCACGCCGCCGATGATGCACGAGGTGCCGTCGGCGATGGCATCGACGTCGGCCTCGAAGGCGTCCTCGAGGAAGTGATCGATCAGCACCGGATGCTCGGGTGCGACGCGCGCCGCCTTCTCGAAGAACTCGACCAGCGAGCCGGCGTCGTACACGATTTCCATCGCGCGCCCCCCCAGGACGTACGACGGGCGAATCAGCACGGGGTACCCGACCCGCTGCGCGACCTGCTGCGCCTCCGCGACCGAGCGGGCCGTCCCGCTGGGCGGTTGCGTGATGCCGAGGCTCTTCGCCAGCGCGTCGAACCGGCCGCGGTCTTCGGCGATATCGATGGAATCCGGCGACGTGCCGAGGATGGGAACGCCCGCGGCGGCGAGCGCCGTGGTGAGACGCAGCGGCGTCTGGCCGCCGAGCTGCACCACGACCCCGCGGGGACGCTCGAGCCGGATGATCTCGATGACGTCCTCGAAGGTGAGCGGCTCGAAATACAGCTTGTCGGAGATGTCGAAGTCGGTCGACACCGTCTCGGGGTTCGAGTTGATCATGATCGTCTGGAACCCGAGATCGCGGAACGCGAGCCCGGCTCGGACGCAGCAGTAGTCGAACTCCACGCCCTGGCC
Source organism: Gemmatimonadales bacterium (assembly GCA_035691925.1). Taxonomy (GTDB): domain Bacteria; phylum Gemmatimonadota; class Gemmatimonadetes; order Gemmatimonadales; family GWC2-71-9; genus DASTHG01. The sequence goes on along the minus strand of DASSIL010000164.1, from coordinate 10,659 downwards.
GATGCGGTTGGGGCCGCTGCCGAGGATGACGATGCCGCGATCGCCGAACGGTTGCGACTCGTTTTCGTCGTCGTAGCTCGAATAGAGGTACGGCGTCGAGGAGGGGAACTCGCCGGCGCAGGTGTCGACCGTCTTGTATGCCGGGTGGACGCCGAGCGCCCAGCGGCGTTCGCGCATCGCCGTTTCGGTCGTGTCGCGCAGTCCGGCGAGCTGGCGGTCGGAGAAGCCCATCCGTTTCATGCGGCGGAAGTCGGCGGCATCCGGGTCCTCGAGCCCGACGAACCAGCGCTCGGCCTCGAGCAGCTCGGCGAGCTGCCACAGGAACCAGGGATCGATGCCGGAGGCCTGCGTGATGGTTTCGATTGAGAGTCCCGCCGCGAGGGCGCGCTTGATCTGGTAGATGCGCTCCGGCGTCGGCTGCCGCAGCGCTACCCGCAGGTCATCGGCCGATTCGCTCGTGAGCCGGTCGTCGGCGAGCGTCTGGCCCGCGACCCACCCGGCGCGTCCTGTCTCGAGCGCCCGCAGGCCTTTCTGCAGCGCCTCCTTGAAGGTGCGGCCGATCGCCATCGCCTCGCCGACCGACTTCATCTGCGTCGTGAGGCGGAAGTCGGCGGTGGGAAACTTCTCGAAGGCGAAGCGCGGCACCTTCACCACCACGTAATCGAGCACCGGCTCGAACGACGCCGGCGTGGTGCGCGTGATGTCGTTGGGCAGCTCGTCGAGGGTGTAGCCAACCGCGAGTTTCGCCCCGATGCGCGCGATCGGGAAGCCGGTCGCCTTCGAGGCGAGCGCCGACGAGCGCGACACCCGGGGGTTCATCTCGATCACCAACATCTCGCCGTCAGCCGGATTGACGGCGAACTGAATGTTGCAGCCGCCCGCCGCGACGCCGATCTCCCGGATGATCGCAATCGCCGCGTTGCGCATCCGCTGGTACTCGCGGTCGGTGAGCGTCATCGCCGGCGCCACGGTGATCGAGTCGCCGGTGTGCACGCCCATCGGGTCCAGATTCTCGATCGAGCAGACGATCACGACGTTGTCGCGGCCGTCGCGCATCACCTCGAGCTCGAACTCCTTCCAGCCGAGCACGCTGCGCTCGATCAGCGTCGAATGCACCGGCGACAGCTCGAGCGCCCGTCCCACGAGCTCCTCGAACTCCGCCCGGTTGAACGCCACCCCGCCGCCCGTCCCGCCCAGCGTAAAGGAAGGCCGGACGATCGCCGGATACCCGGAGACGGCGACCGCTTCCAGCGCCTGCTCGATCGAGGAAACGGTGCGGCCCTGCGGCGCGGCGAGTCCGATGCGGCGCAGCGCCGCCGCGAACTCGGCACGGTCCTCCGCCATCTGGATCGCCCGGGCCGACGCCCCGATCAACTCGACTCCGAACTCCGCCAGCGTGCCGTCCTTGGCGAGCGCCATCGCCACGTTGAGCGCCGTCTGGCCGCCCATCGTGGGCAGCAGTGCGTCGGGCCGCTCGCGTTCGATCACGCGGCGCACCCACTCCGGCGTCACCGGCTCGATGTACGTGCGATCGGCCAGCTCCGGGTCGGTCATGATCGTCGCGGGATTCGAATTGACGAGCACGACGGCGTAGCCCTCTTCCTTGAGGGCTTTCACCGCCTGCGTCCCCGAATAGTCGAACTCCGCCGCCTGCCCGATCACGATCGGGCCGGAGCCGAGCAGCAGGATGCGATGGAGATCAGTGCGCTTGGGCATCGAGCACGTCCTGCAGCAAGTCGTCGAGCGTGTGACGGGGACGCCATCCGGTGGCGGCCGCCAGCTTGGTGCCGTCCCCCACGAGATGCGGGACAGTATCGGGCCGGACGTCGGCGCTGTCTACTTCAAGAATCGGCTGCCACCCGGCCAGCACGCAGAGCCGCAGCACCACGTCCTTGAGGACGACCCCGGCACCGGAGGAGACGTTGTAGGTCTCCCCTGCCTGTCCGCCCGCCAGCAGCCGGGCGTAGGCGTCGACCACGTCAGCGACGTGGAGGAAATCACGCACACCGTCGAGCAGCCCCGTGGGGATCGCCGGGGCGCGCATCTTCCGCGCCATCAACACCCGGCTCGCGTAGCGCGGAATGAACCCCAGCTCGTTCTGGCGCGGTCCCGAGTGGGGCGACGGCCGCACCACCACGACGCGCAGGCCGGCGCGGCGCCCCTCCTGGGCCGCGACCACTTCGGCCCCCACCTTGCTCGCCGCGTAGGCCGACACCGGCGCGACGGGATCGGTCTCGCGCCGCGGCGCGGGGCCTCCGAGTCCGTACACTTCCAGACTGGAGACGATCAGCACCAGGGGGTCGGCGCCGCCGGCCCGCCGCACGTCGCCCAGGGTGCGCAACAGACGCGCCGTGCCACCCGCGTTGTCGTTCCAGGCGCGGCCCGGATCGCGGTCGGCAAGACTCACCCAGCTCACCGCCGCCAGATGGGCAACGGCATCCCAGGGAGTTTCGGTCACGGCGTGCACCGAGGCCGTTTCCGCCAGCTCGACCGCTCGCCACGTCACACGGGACAGTACCCCCGGGTCGAAGCGCTCGGCGCGGCGGTCGTCGCTCGGGCGGAACGTCCCGGTGACGCTGTGCCCCTCCTCGAGCAGCCGTGGCACGAGCCACGACCCCACGAAGCCGTCAGCGCCGGTCACCAGCACGTTCACGCCAGCCGCTCCAGGTCGGCGTCCACCATCATGCGCACCAGCTCGGGGAACGATACCGTGGGCTTCCAGCCGAGCTCGCGGCGCGCCTTCGCCGGATCGGCGCGCAGCACGTCGACCTCGGCGGGACGGACGAGGGCGGGATCGACGCGAACGTGTTTCTTCCAGTCGAGCCCGGCGTGGGCAAACGCGATCTCGCACAGCTCGCGCACGGTGTGGGTCTCGCCGGTGCCGATGACGAAGTCGTCGGGTTTGGCGGGCTGCAGCATGCGCCACATCGCTTCGACGTAATCGCCGGCGTATCCCCAGTCGCGGCTCGCGTCGATGTTGCCGAGCCGCAGCTCGCTGGCTTTTCCCTGCACGATCGACGCGACGGCGTGCGACACCTTGCGCGTGACGAACTCCAGCCCCCGCCGCGGCGATTCGTGATTGAAGAGGATGCCGCTGACCGCGTAGAGACCGTACGATTCGCGATAATTCACCGTGATCCAGTGACCGTACACCTTGGCGACGCCGTACGGCGAGCGCGGATAGAACGGCGTCGACTCGCGCTGCGGCGTTTCGACCACCTTCCCGAACATCTCCGACGAGCTCGCCTGGTAGAAGCGGGCTTCGGGGTGCGCGAGGCGCACCGCCTCGAGCAGCCGCGTGACGCCGAGCGCGGTGAATTCGCCGGTGAGCACGGGTTGCGACCACGAGGTCGGCACGAAGCTCTGGGCGGCGAGGTTGTAGACTTCGTGCGGCCGCGCGTCGCGGATCACGGCGGTGAGCGAATGCTGATCGAGCAGGTCCGCCGGCACGATCTGCAGCCGGCCGAGCAGGTGCCCGATCCGCTCGTAGGAGTCGTGGGAGGTGCGCCGCACCACCCCCACCACCTCGTAGCCCTTCTCGAGCAGCAGCTCGGCGAGGTAGGAGCCGTCCTGCCCCGTGACCCCGGTGATCAGGGCCCGGCGGCGGGGTTGCTGCCGTTTCGACCCCGGTTTAGGTTTCTCCCGCTTTTTGGACCCGCTCATACTTCGGATCGACTCATGGCACGTGTTTGCGATGTGTGTGGCAAGGGGCCCCAGACGGGGCACAACGTGAGCCACGCGAACAACAAGACGAACCGGCGCTGGTATCCCAACCTGCAGCGCGTGCGCGCACTGGTGGACGGCAAGGCGCAGCGCCTGCGGGTCTGTACCCGCTGCCTCAAATCGAACCGCGTCACCAAGGCCGCGTAAGAGAAGGGGGACCCATCGGGTCCCCCTCGGTGTCTCCAGCGACGCCCTGCCAGTCGCTTACTCACTCAACAATTCGATTCTCGCCACGTCGGCGCCGTCCCCGGGCCGATGGCGGAGCTTGACGATCCGGGTGTAGCCGCCGGGGCGCGCGGCGAAGCGCTTGCCCAGCTCGGCAAACAGCCGATGCGTCACCTCGCGATCCTTGATCTTGCGCTCGACGAGGCGGCGCGCGTGCAGGTCGCCGCGCCGCGCCAGCGTGATCAGGCGCTCGGCGTAGGGCCGCAGTTCTTTCGCCTTCGCCTCGGTCGTTTCGATGCGATCGTGGCGGAACAGGCTGGTCGCCATGTTGGCGAGCAACGCCCGGCGGTGGGAGCTGGTGCGCGACAGCTGCCGGTGTTTGGCGCGGTGGCGCACTAGTCCTCTCCGCCTTCGGTAGCGTGGGCCATCGGCGTCACGCCGGGATCCGTCACGCGGACGAGCCCGTCGATTTCTTCGTAGCGCATGCCGAAGTTGAGGCCTTCGCGCCGCAACAGATCGGCGATCTCCCCGAGCGCCTTCTCGCCCACGTTCTTCACCTTCAGGAGATCGGTCTCGCTGTACTGCACCAGGTCGCCGAGGGTGCGGATGTTGGAGTTCTTGAGCGAGTTCACCGAGCGGACCGACAACCCGAGGTCGTCGATCGAGCGGGCGAGCGACGCGGCGAGCCCGTCGGGTCCGGGCGGCGGCGTCACATCGTTCGTCACCATGGGCACTTTCCCGAAATCGACGAAGAAGCGGAAGTGCTCCTGCGCCAGCGCCGCGGCGTAGGCGAGCGCGTCCTCGGGGGAGATCGTGCCGTTCGTCTCGACCGAGATAGTGAGACGATCGTAGTCGGTGCGTTGGCCGACGCGCGTTTCCGCGACGGTGAAGTTGGCGCGGCGCACCGGATTGTAGATCGAGTCGATGCGCACCACGTCCACCGGCAGCGTCCGGTCGACGGGGTGCTGCTCCGCCTCCACGTAGCCGCGGCCCTTGTTCACGTACAGCTCGCCGCCGATGTCGCGGTCGTCCTGCAGCGTGAACAGCAGCTGGTCGGGGTTCACGACGCTCACCGCGGCGTGCGCCTCGATGTCGCGCGCGTAGACCGGTCCGGCCTTGTCGCGTCGCACGTGCAGCACCGCCTCGTCGACGTCGGGATCGAGCACCAGCGTCAGCTGCTTCAGGCGCTGAATGATCTGGTGCACGTCTTCCACGACGCCGGGGATCGTCTGGTGCTCGTGGACGACGCCGTCGAGCCGGAACGCCCACACCGCCGCGCCCCGCAGCGACGACAGCAGCATGCGGCGCAGCGAATTGCCGAGGGTGTAGCCGTAGCCCCGCTCCAGCGGTTGCAGGCGGAACTCGGCGGCATTGGGATTGTCTTCACGCTTGGTCATTTCGACCAGATGCGGCCGGACCAAGCCGGTCAAATCGAGTGTGGTCATCACTTGGAATAAAGCTCGACGATTAACTGTTCCTGCGCGGCGATCGGAATCGTGTCGCGCGTGGGCCGCTCGGTCATGCGTCCGACGGCCTTATCGGGATCCACCTGCACCCAGGTCACCGGCTGCGTGCGCCCGAACTGCTCGCGCGCAACCTTGATGGGAATGAGTTCGCGACTCTTCTCGGCGACGCGCACTTCGTCGCCCGGGCGAACACGGTAGGACGGAACATCCACCGTATGCCCGTTGACCTGGATATGCCGGTGGCGGACCAATTGTCTGGCCTGGCGACGGGAGGTCGCGAAGCCCATACGGTACGCCATGTTGTCGAGGCGGCTCTCGAGCGCGACCAGCAACGCCTCGCCGGTGACGCCCGGCTCCTTCGACACACGCTCGAAGATGTTGCGGAACTGCCGCTCCGACAGCCCGTAGATCCGCTTCACCTTCTGTTTTTCACGCAGCTGCTTGGAATACTCCGACGCCTTGCGACGCCGCCCGGTGCTCTGACCATGCTGTCCGGGCGCATACGCGCGCCGTTCGATGGCGCATTTCTCCGTGAGGCAGCGCGTCCCCTTGAGGAACAGCTTCGTGCCCTCGCGGCGGCACAGTTTGCAGGCAGGACCGGTATAGCGCGCCATCGCTCAGACCCGCCGTTTCTTCGGGGGCCGGCAGCCGTTGTGCGGGATCGGCGTCACGTCGCGGATCGAACGGATCTGCAGCCCCGCCGTCGCGAGCGCCTGAATCGCCGATTCGCGGCCCGAGCCGGGCCCCTGCACACGCACGTGCACGCGCTTCACGCCGAGGTTCACCGCCTCGCGCGCCGCCTGCTCCGCCGCCACCGTGGCCGCAAAGGGCGTCGACTTCTTCGATCCCTTGAAGCCCGCTTTGCCCGACGAGCCCCAGGTGATCGCGTTGCCCTGCATGTCGCTGATCGTGATGAGCGTATTGTTGAACGTCGCCGTGATATGGGCGACGCCCTCCGCTTCCACCACCTTCTTGGCGCGCTTCGCGCCCGGTGCTTTTCCTTGTGCCATGACCGCCGTTTACTTTTTCAGAGCTGGTTTCTTTTTGCCTGCGATGGCACGCCGCGGCCCCTTCTTGGTCCGCGCATTCGTGTGCGTGCGCTGCCCGCGAACGGGCAGGTTCTTCTTGTGCCGAGTCCCGCGATACGTGCCGATATCCATCAGGCGCTTGATGTTCATCGCGACTTCGGTGCGCAGCGCGCCTTCAACCTTGTAATCGCGCTCGATCACCTGCCGCAGCCGCGCCACTTCCGCATCACGCAAATCGCGCACACGCGTATCCGGACTCACGCCGGTCTCGGCGAGAATCCGCTTCGCGTTGCTCTTGCCGATGCCGTAGATGTACGGCAGCGCGAATTCGACTTTCTTTTCCCGGGGGAGATCCACACCGGCGATACGCGCCATGACCTAGCCTTGCCGCTGTTTGTGCTTGGGACTGCGCTTGCAGATCACCCGCAGCACGCCGCGACGCCGCACCACTTTGCAGTGTTCGCAGATCGGCCGCACGCTCGAACGCACCTTCACATCGACTCCCGCCAAGAAGAGTTGTTCGTGAGCCTCGAACTATAGACCGGCCCGTAAGTCCACGCAAGGGGCGGGATTACGACTCACCGAGCGGTCCGGAGCTCCACCACCACCCATTGTTCCCCGCGCCGCCGCAATCCGAGAAACACCGTCTCGTGTCGCTCCTCGGTCGTCCCGGTGACGATGAAGCGGCGCTCCAAGTCCACATATCCTTGTCCCGCCGCCATCTCGCGCGCCGCTCGCACCTCCACCGAGCGCTCCTGCGAGGTCCGCAAGTAGCGGCCGAGCAGCTCGCTCGCCTGGTCACGGCCGATCGCCGAAGACGGGTCCGCTCCCGGGATCTCGAGCGTCACCCCCGGACTCCCGGCCAGCAACGCCCGGGGGTCGTGCGCAAGCCATGCCGAGCGTGCCCGAGCCGCTGCCTGCTCCAGCCCTTCCTGCGCCGCGAGCGACCCGGCGATCAGCAGCACACATCCCAACCAAGCCCGGTTCATACGGTTCCCAGAATCTGCTGGTACACCTGAGCGGGATCGGCCGCCCGCGTAATCGGTCGTCCGACGACGAGATGCGTCGCGCCAAGACGGACCGCCTCCGGCGGCGTGACGGTACGGGCCTGGTCGTCCTTCGAATCGCCCACCAGGCGCACCCCCGGCACCACGATCCAGGACTCCCTCCCCAGGGCGCCCCGCACGATCCCGATCTCCCGGCCACCGGCCACGACGCCGCGCAGCCCGGCATCCAGCGCAATTCGCGCCAGTCGCTCCCCCTCGAGTCCCATGTCGGGCACGCCGCGGCCGACGATCTGCTCGAAGTCCGTAGAGGAGTGGGAGGTCAGCACGGTGACGCCGACGAGGGGCAGATCCCCCGCCGCCCGGACCGCCGCCACCAGCATGTCGTGACCGCCGAGACAGTGCACCGTCGCCATACTGACGCCCAGCTCGCGCGCCGCCCCCACCGCCCGTTCCACTGTGCTCGGGATGTCGTGCCACTTGAGATCGAGGAACACACGGATGTGGCGCGCCGTGAACTCGCGCACCAGCGCCGGCCCCTCCCGCACGAACAGCGCCGAACCGAGCTTCGCCCAGCGCAGGTCCGGGAGCCGGTCGGCGAGGGCGAGTGCTTCTTTCCCGCTCCCCAGATCGAACGCGACGATGAGCTCAGCCACGCGCCAACTCTCCCGCGATGCGCTCGGGGACGCGAGGGTCGGCGAGCGCCGCCGTCCCCACCGCGACCAGCGCAGCGCCGGCCTGAAGGTACTCGCGCGCGTCGCCGGCGGTGCGGATGCCTCCGACCCCGATCACCGGCAAGTCGAGCCGCTCGCGTACGCGCCGCGTCGCGAGCACGCCGATCGGCAGCAGGGCGGGACCGCTCACCCCCCCGTACCCGTTCCCGAGGCGCCCCGCGAGCGTCCCCGGCATGGTATTGACGAGGCTCACGGCGTCGGCGCCTTCCGCCTGGGCGACCCGCGCCATGGCGGCGATGTCGGGGAGCGCCGGGGACAACTTGATGACCAGCGGTTTCTTGGTACGCCCGCGGCAACGCCGCACCAGCTCGCCGAGCCCCGCGGGATCGGCGCCGAACTCGAGGCCACCAGCGGACGTGTTGGGACAGGACGCGTTGATCTCGAACGCGACGATCACGCCGCTCTCGCTCAGCCGCTCGAGTACCCGCTCATAATCCTCGACACGCGCCCCCGCGACATTGACGAGCACGCGGGCCCGCGACTGCCGACGCTCGAGCCACGGGAGGTCATGCGTGGCGACGGCCTCGAGTCCCGGGTTGGCGAGTCCGACGGCGTTGAGCATGCCGCCGGGGAACTCCGCCACGCGCGGTCGCGGATGGCCCCGGCGCGGCTCGGGAGTCACTGCCTTGGTTACGATCCCGCCCAGGGCGTCGAGATCGATGACGCCGTCGACTTCTCTTCCGAATCCCGCGGTCCCGGCCGCGAGCAGTACCGGATTCTGGAATCGGGTCCCGAAGAGCTCGGTGGCGATCAGGGGCGGTCGTCCGGCCGCTCGGTGGGCTTCTCTCCCGGCCGGCGCACGCCGGGACGCTGGTTCGGTGCCGCCGGCCGCGTCACAGTGCGCGCCAGGACTGTGGTTGCCTCGAGATCGGGACCCCGCGGTCCGGTGCGCGGCGGCTCGACGGTGAGCACCGCGGAGCCGGTGATCAGGTTGCGCGAGCGGGCGACGCCGAGAGCCACCGCGAGTGAGTCCTCCATCGCCTGGTAGGCGGGACTGGCGCGTCCACGGAATGCCTGGGTGTAAGGCGACTCGGCGTATTGCGCCGCCAGCGCGCCGCCCACCGAATCGAGCACCTCGGGCCGCAGCTGGCCGGCGGCGATCAACGCCTTCGGCGCGAACAGCGACCCGGGATGGGTGGCGGCAAAGCGCAGAAACAGTTCGGCCGCGAGCTGAGGGGCGGCAAGGGAATCGCGGGCCAGCTCGGCGTCGCGGAATGCCTTCACTTCGGTCGTGTCCTCTCGCCGCACCATCTGGATCTCCGCCTGCAGCGCGCGCGCCTCGCCCACGGCCAGCCCTCCCGCGGCGAGGTCGACGAGGTTCGCGGACACCGAGTCGACGGATGCCATCGTGCGGGCCTGGGCGAGATGCACGACCTCGATGCGCACACGGGCGCGCGCGGCATCAGCCGAATCGGGGACCAGCGTCGCGGCGGCGGCGTAGCGGGCCAGGGCGCGGTCGAACACGCGCGCGCCGCGCAGCCGGTCGCCGTCGGCGATGAGGAGGCGGGCGCGCGGCGCGGCGCGCAGCTTGCCCCGCGCGAGCAGCCGATCGAGCGCGTCCGCGGCGGTCACGGGGCCGCTGGACTGCGCCACGGCGTCCAGGGCGTCGGTCCAGCGAGTCTCGTCGTCGTCCCGCCGCGCGACACTGTCGACGAGCCCGACGGCTGCGGCGGGATGCCCGGCAGCGGCCAACGCCACGACGCGCGCGCTCGCCGCCTCGGGCTGGACTGACGCGGCGAAGCGCCGCGCCGCCAGATCCTGATCTCCGCTGCGCTGAGCCGCGAGACCGGCGATATAGAATGCGCTCGAGCGCCGCGCCCCGTCGTGCGATTCCAGCACCGGCGCGAGATACCGCTCGGCATCGGACAGGCTCCCCTGCTTGATCGCACACAGCGCCGCGGCGAGCGAGGCCCGCTCGCGCAGCGCGTCGTCGGTCACGGTCGCGATGGCACGATTCAACGGCGCGATCGCGGCGTCGCAGGTGCCGCTCTTCGCCAGCCCCTCACCCTGCAGGACGAGGGCATCGTCCGCCCAGCGGCTGTGCGGGTGATGCACCAGCACCGTTTCGGCTTTCGCCGCGGCGCGCCCCCAGTTGAGCCGCGCTTCGGCGACCATCCCGCGCTCTTCGTACTTGCGGGCGTCGCTCGCCAGCTGGTTCGCACTCCACAACCCGTTGTAGTAGGCACAGCCGACGAGGGCCAGCGACAGGAGCGGCGCGCCCCTCACGGCGCCCCCCCGATCGCCACCTTGCGTTCGAATTCGAGGAGGTAGCTCACGATGCCGTCGGCGATGGCGCTGGCGATCTTGCGCTGCCCGGCAGCAGAGGCGAGGAACGCGCCGTCGCTCTTGTTGGTGGAGAAGCCGGTCTCGACGAGAATCGCCGGGCGCCGCGCGCTGTTGAGCACATAGAAACCGGCTTGCTGGACGCCGCGATCGTCTCCGGGCTGGACCCGCGCGACCTTCTGCTGCACCACCTCGGCGAGCCGGGCCGACTCGCGCAGGTACTCGTTCTGCTGCAGGTCCTTCAGGATCGTCGCCA
>DASSIL010000163.1:0-12809 GCA_035691925.1 Gemmatimonadales bacterium | reverse complement strand
CAGCTTCCCTGGAGCAATCGATCCGATCTCCTCCTGCGCATTCAAGGCTCGGGCGGCGTTGCGCGTATACGCGTACAGCATCGCCTCACGGGGAACCCGCTGGCTGGCATCGAGCACGCCTTCCGGCCCCTTGCGAGTCTCGGCCTGGTAAATGGCGAAGAACACGTTGGCCGTTGTGACCGGCCAGTCGCTCGCGCCGGCGATGACGGCCCCCTCATCCAGCAGGGATCGCGCCGGGTATTGCCACGCATACAGTGCAGAATCGACGTACGGTTTCACCAGCTCGATCGCATCGGTTTCCGCCATCGCCCAGTAGAGCTGGAAGGACGCGATCACGCCAAGCCGACGAAAGCGTGGCATGTCTGCAGGCCGGACCAGCTGCAGATGGGTAATCGTGTGGGGCAAACCAGAGTTGCCGTTCGCCTTCCGGGCGGCTGCGATGCCGTTCAGCGCCTCCGTCACCGCTCGGTCGCCGATCGCGTGCACGTGAACGATCATTCCCTGTCGGTCCGCAGCCACAGCGATCTTCGCGAACTCTGCCGGATCGAACAGCAATTCGCCATTTCTGCCGCTATTCCGGTACGGCTTGGAGAGCGCCGCCGTCTGCGATGGATACTCCAGCACACCGTCGGCAAACACCTTGATTCCGATAATCCTGGCACCGGGCACGGTGTTGAACCGCCGTCGCCATGCCAGGGCCGTTGCCAGCTGCTGGTCCGGATGACCCTGCTTGAAGTCGACAACCGGCAGCGCCGCAACATGCGAGTTCAGCTCACCGCGCTTCGCCAGCATCTGGTAGGTCGACAGGATTGCCTCGCTCGCGGCGGGATCAAGCCAAGCCGTGATTCCTTGAGCATGCAGGTACTGAACCGCAGCCTGTCCGGCCGCGAGCATCTGTTCGCTGCTCGGCGCGGCTACGACGGCATCGACCCGGTCCTTCCCCGCATCAACCAGAAACCCGTTCGGTTCGGAATCCGGCCCGACGCCGTAATACCCTCGCGCCTCCGTATCGAGACTCACGATCAGTCGCCTATCGATCGCCGCCCGCTGCAGTAAAGCCTTGTTCGCCCACGCCGTGTGGCCGTCCATTCCGTCGAGCAGGAGCGGTTGATCCGCGTAGGGACCTTCGCTGAAACGCTCGTTGAGCTCGTTGGTCTTCGACCAGAACTCCAGCGGGATCCCGCTGACGATCAGAATGTCTCCCTGCATTCCCCGCCCGCTCCGTTTCGCCTGGACGGTGAACGCCGCGAGATCATCGAGGGAGCTCGATCGCTGATCGAAATTGGCCGAGAGCAGAGAAAGGCCGCCGTCGATGGCATGACAGTGACTGTCAATGAGCCCCGGCATCAAGAAGTTGCCCTTGAGGTCGATCAACTCCGCGCCGCTCCCCACCGCCCGGGAGGCGTCAGCGCGGTTGCCGACGGCCACAATCCTGTCGCCGCGGATCGCTACGGCCTCCGCATACGGGTGCTGAGGGTCGGCCGTGAAGATCTTCCCCCCGTAGAACAGACGCTCGACCGGAGCTTCTGGACGTGAGGCACTTTGCAGGCTCGCACACAGCAAGAGCGGCAGGACCAACCTGGTCGTGACCATTACTCCGCGTCCTCCCGGGTATGGTTGCTATCGCCTGCGCACGATCGCCCGCGCCGGCGCCCCCTCGTGTCCACGCACCTTGATCGGCAGGACGACGAGATCGTAGTCGCCGGCCGGGACGTCGCTCAGGTCCAACCCCTCGACGATCGGAATCCCCTTCCCCAGGAGAATCCGGTGCGTGCGCGGCGCCGCCGCGCCGTACTGCTCGGCGGAGATGTAATCGATCCCCACGAGCGTGACCCCGGCGTCGGCGAGGAGCTGGGCGGCATCGGGAGCGACATAGGCGAAGTCGTGGTGAAATACCGCGGAGCTCATCCAGTGGCCTGACGTGCTGCGGGTACGAAACAGCACACGCTCCGCTCCCTTCCACTGATGCCGGTTGAGCTCGGCGGCGTCGATCGCCTGCACGCTGTCGGGAATCTGGATCACCCGCGCCGGCCCCACGAGCGCAGCGAGAGAAACCTTGTCGATCGACGCGCCATCGGCGATGAAGTGCTGCGGCGCGTCGATGTGCGTCCCGCTGTGCGCACCCAGCGAGAACGCCGACAGGGTCAGCGCGTCGCCGCGCCGCATGTCCAGGATGAACTTGAACGACAACGGGGCGTTGCCCTCGTACACCGGCGTCGTGGCCGAATCGAGCGTCGCCGAGGCGTCGATCCACTCCACGGCCGGTGGCTCCGCACGTGCCTGACAGGCGACAGCAGCCAGTGCGATCAACGCTACACGCCTCGTGGTTTGCATGTCCTGGTCTCCCCGATTAGATGAGCGCGCTCAGTGCCAATGTCAGGAGCAACCCTGCTATCCCGATGATCGTCTCGGCCGCGGTCCACGTCGCCAGCGTCTGCTGCACCGTCATGTTGAAGTATTCCTTGATCAGCCAGAAGCCCGAGTCGTTCACGTGCGACAGCATCAGCGAACCGGCGCCCGTGGCCAGGACCAGCAGCTCAGGACTCGCATGCGTGGCGGCGGCAATCGGCGCCACGATCCCGGCCGCCGTCGTCATCGCCACCGTCGCCGAGCCCGTCGCCACCCGCACGAGGGTGGCCACGACCCACGCGAGGAGGAGCGGCGAAACCTGCGCCCGAATCGCCACGTCCGCGATCGCCTTGCCCACACCGCTCTCGATCAGCACGCGATTGAACCCGCCCCCCGCCCCGATCACGAGCAGAATCGCCGCGGTCGGGGCGAGACAGTCGTTGACCATGGAGAGGATCCTGGGGGCGCTCACCCCCCGCGCCAGCCCGAGGGACCAGAACGAAACCAGCAGCGTCAGGAGCAACGACACGATCGGATTTCCCAGAAAATCGAATACCGTCCGCACGGTGCCGGGAGCGAGCGCGACGTCCGCCGCTGTCGCCCCGACCATCAACGCGACGGGGACGAGCACGGTGCAGAGCGACAGACCGAAGCTCGGCAACGACTGCGGAGCGGCGATCGCGGCGCTGCCCTCGAGCTGCGCGGCCATCGGGTTGTTCGCCGGCAGGGTGATGCGCGGTGCGATCCACACCGCGAAGATCGGCCCCGCGAGGGCGGCCGTCGGCAGCCCCACGAGCAGGGCGTAGAAGATGGTGCGCCCCAGATCGGCACCGAATGCCGTCACCGCGAGCATCGCCGCTGGATGCGGCGGCACCATGCCGTGCACCACCGACAGTCCGGCGACGAGGGGAATCCCCACTTGGACGAGCGACGTGCCGGTGCGGCGGGCGATCGTGAAGACGAGGGGGATGAGCAACACGAACCCGACCTGGAAGAAGACCGGGATCCCGACAATGAATGCGACGATCATGAGGGCCCAATGCACGCGCCGCTCGCCGAAGAACCCGATCAGTGTGGTGGCGATCCGGGCAGCCCCGCCCGACTCCGCCATCATCTTGCCGAGCATCGTTCCGAGTCCAACGACGACGGCGATCGAGCCGAGTGTGGCACCGACCCCGTCCTGAAACGCTTTCACGAGCGTGCCGGGAGACATGCCGGCCGCTGCGCCCATCGCGAGCGAGACCAGAACGAGGGCGACGAAAGGGTGGACCTTGAAGCGCGCGATCAGGAGGATCAGCGCGAGAACGGCGAGCAGCGCGTAGAGCAGCGTCACGCGTTGAGCCGCTCTACGATGCCACGAACGATCGATGCGGGGGCGTCAGCCACGTTGTAGGTCCACGCATGCTCCTCGAAGCCCGGAACCTCGAGCGTCGCGAGCTGGCTGTCGAGCAGGCTCGCCGGCATGTAATGGCCCGCGCGCTGGGAGATGCGCTGCCGGATGACGGCCGGATCGCCCGTCAGGTGCACGAACTGTACGCCGGCATCAGCGTTGCGCAGCACGTCGCGGTATGCCCGCTTGAGCGCGGAGCACGACACCACGAGCCCGGTGTTGGTTCGCCTGGCCTCGGCGAAACGCGCGGCGATCGCCGCGAGCCAACCGCGGCGATCGTCGTCGGTGAGGGGAATCCCCTGCGCCATGCGTTGCACGTTCTCCGGCGGATGCAGTGCGTCCCCCTCGAGAAACGCCACGGCGAGCGCGCCCGCGAGCAGCGTTCCGACGACCGTCTTCCCGGCCCCCGATACGCCCATCACGCAGACGCGACTCGCCGGTTGCATGGCGCGTCATCATAGGTGAGGCCGGTGGTGAGGGGCTAGTGGCCGGTGGCTCCCCCAAAGGGCTTGACAGATCTTCAGGGTGTAGACATTCTACATCCATACCATGTAGATACCCTACACCCTATGAACGAACCGCGCGGATTGTCCCGAATCGAGCTGCTCCAGGGCACGCTCGACCTCATCATCCTCCAGACGCTGCGCTGGGGACCACGGCACGGCTACGGTATCGCCCAGATGATCCGGGCGTCGTCGCAGGACGTGCTGCAGGTCGACACCGGCTCGCTCTACCCTGCCCTGCACCGCCTGGAGCGTCAGGGCTGGATCGCCGCCGACTGGAGCACCTCGGAGAACAAGCAGCGCGTGCGGGTCTACACGCTGACTGCCAAAGGGCGCAAGCAGCTGGAGCACGAACGATCGCAATGGGAACAGCTGAGCCGCGCGATCGGAGCAATCCTCGCTCCGCCGGCCGAGAGTGAGCCATGAGCCCGAAAGACGACGAGATCCAGGAAGAGATCGCCGCGCATCTGCGTCTCGCGATCGCCGACCGGATGGCGCGCGGCGAGTCGCGCGAAGCGGCGGAGCGTGCCGCCCGCGCGGAGTTCGGCAACGTCACCCACGTCGCCGAGGTCACTCGAGCGGTGCGGCGCGGCCTCTGGCTCGAGCGCCTGGGGCAGGACCTGCGTTACGGCTGGCGCGCGCTGCGCCGCACGCCTTCCTTCACCGCTGTCGCCGTGGCCACGCTGGCGCTCGCGATCGGGGCCAACAGCGCCGTGTTCACGGTGGTGAACGGCGTCCTGTTGCGGCCGCTGCCGTTCCGCGACCCGGGGGCGTTATACGCCGTGTCCTATCTGCCGACGAATCTCCCCTTCGAGCTGCCCCCAGGGCTCGACGACCGGCTCTACCTCGAGTATCGCCGTCACGACCTGCGCTTCGAGCGCGTCACCGGCTACCAGCGACAGGAGCTGACCTTGAGCGGCGTCGGAGACGCCACCCGCCTTCCGGGCGCGCGCGCCAGCGCCAGCTTCTTCGACGTGCTCGGCGTTCAGCCCGCTCTGGGGCGCGGGTTTACACCTGATGAAGACGTGGCCGGCAACGATCGGGTGGTCGTTCTGAGCGATCGTCTCTGGCGCGCCCGCTTCAACGCCGATCGCTCCGTGCTCGGCAGGACGATCATGCTCGACGGCATCCCCCGCACCGTCGTGGGGATCATGCCGCGCGGATTTGCGTTCCCCGCATCCGCTCAGCTGTGGACGCCGCTGGCGCTGCGGGTGGACGCGGGCAACTCCTTCATCTTCCCGGTCGTGGGCCGGCTGCGCGTCGGCGCCACGCCCGAGCAGGCGAGGAGTGAGCTGGACGCTATCGCTCGCGCGGCGCGCCCCGATCCCAGCGTTGATCGAGCGGGCATGGTGGCACAGATCATTCCGCTCAAGGACACGGTGACGGGCAAGGTCCGGACGTCGCTCCTCGTGCTCGGCGGCGCCGTGCTCTTCGTACTGCTCATCGCGTGCGCCAACGTGGCGAACCTGCTGCTGATTCGCGCCGCAACCCGTCGCCACGAAATGGCGGTGCGCGTTGCGCTGGGGGCGAGCCGGGCGCGCATTGCCCGCCAGCTCCTGACCGAGAGCGTGTTGATCGCGCTGATCGGCGGCGCTCTCGGAATCCTGGTTGCATTCGTGGGCGTGCGCGCGCTGCTCGCCATGGCGCCGCTGGGCCGCATCCCGCGAATCGACGAGGTGCACCTGAACGGCTGGGTGCTCGCCTTCACCCTCGCCGGTTCGCTGATCACCGGCATGCTGTTTGGTCTGGTTCCGGCACAGAGCGGTGCCCGCCGCGAGCCACAGGAGGCCCTCGGCCAGGGCACCCGTCTCGTGGGCGGCGCGCACCAGCGGCTGCGCGCTGCCTTCGTGACCGGCGAGATCGCCCTGGCGCTGATCCTCCTGACCGGCGCCGGGCTCATGATCAAGAGTTTCCTGCTCATGCGATCAGTCGACACCGGATACGACGCCTCCGGGGTGGTGACCATGGCGGTCGATCTGCCGCCGGTCGCGTACCCCGACCCGGCGCGGGTGCAGGCGTTTCATACGGCGCTGCTCGAACGACTCGCCCGGATTCCCGGCATAGGAGCCGTGGGCGCGGTGTCGTTCCGTCCGATGAGTGACGTGGGGATCATGGGAGACTTCGAAGTGGAGGGCGCCACTCCGCTGCCCCACGGCTACACCGTCGACAAGCCGACGGTCAGCCCGGGCTACTTCGGAGCGCTCGGCATCCGCTTGCTCGCCGGGCGCGACTTCACTGCCGCCGACCGGGCGGGCGCACCGGGCGTCGTCGTACTGAGCGAAACGGTGGCGCGACGACTCTGGCCCAACGAGCCCGCCGTCGGCAAGCGCATCTCCATGCAGCAACACCCCGGCCCCAATGACTGGCTCACCGTCATCGGCGTCGTGAACGACGTCGTCCAGGACGCGCAGTTGAGCCGGCATTCAACCGTGTATCTGCCGTATCTGCAGACCACGGCGCCGTTCTTCATCAATCACATGACGTTCGCCGTACGCCCGGAGCCGGGAGCCGGCAACATCGCAGCGGCGATGCGGGCGGCGTTGCGCGATGTCGACCCGGCGGTCCCCGCGCAGGCGCTGCAGACCATGGACCAGTCGATGATGGACACGATCGCGGAGCCGGTGTTTCAGATGCGGTTGCTCGCGACCTTCGCCTTGCTCGCCCTGCTCCTCGCGGCGCTCGGCACCTACGGCGTGCTCGCCTACGACGTCGCCGAGCGCACCCGGGAGATCGGGCTGCGCATGGCGCTCGGCGCGACGCCCGGCAACGTCTTGCGGCTGGTGCTTGGGCGCACCGCCGCGCTGGCGCTCGCAGGAACGGCGATCGGAGTTGCCGGCTCCCTGGCGCTGACCAGCGTCCTCACCAAGTCGTTGTTCGATGTGAAGCCAACCGATCCCGCGACATTGGCCGCGGTCACCGCCCTGCTGCTCGTCGCAGCGCTCGTGGCCGGCTATCTCCCGGCGCAGCGCGCAACCCGGATTCACGCACTGACCGCGTTGCTGCACGACTAGCGTGGCTGACCCCGGGGCGTCGCCCCGGGGTTGGCCGCGGTTGAACACAGACGTACTCCCAAACATCAATCGTATACCGTCGCCTGAAGGCGGCGACGTACTTCCTTCTGCTGGCGCGAGGATGGGGCTATGCTCCTTCAACTCACAACGCTGGAGTGCACAATGCTGCTCATCCGCGAGGTCATGTACTGCAAACCCGGCAAGGTGCGCCCCCTGGTGGAGAAATTCCTGGCGATGAACAAGCTCGGGAAGAAAGTCGGGATGCCGGCGATGCGGGTGTTGACCGATTTCTGCGCCGAGCGCTACTGGACGCTCGTGGCCGAGATGGAGGTCCAAAGCGTGGACGAATTCGAGCGCCTGATGCAGGGCACGGGGCAGAGCAGCGACGACATGAAGGAAATGGAAAAGCTGATGCAGGGTTATCACGACCTGGTGGAGTACGGGCGCCGCGAGATCTACAGGATCGAGGGCTAGTGCGAAGCATCATGAAACCCCATGCCGACGAACCCGTACTGGCGGCTGACCCATGAATGACATCGGCGCTTTCCTGGTCATGTTGCTCGCCTTCACGGGCGCGGCCGTGACCGTCCTGTGGACCATCGTCGCTGCGATCGGACGGGTCAAGCGGATGGGGGGAACGCCCGGTGCAGGCCAACTGACCGCGGAAGAGATCGAGGCGATCCGCGCCTGGCTCGCCGAACATGACCAAACGGACATCCGGGTGGAGCAACTCGAAGAACGGCTGGATTTTGTGGAACGGGTGCTGGGCCGCACCCGCGAGGCGCAGAAGCTCGAGCCCTAGCCCGTGAAACCATTTCCCGTTACCCTCGTCATATGGGTATCCCATAGGACGGGGAACGGGACGCATGGATGTCCAGCAAGGCACCCTCGCCTTGATGATTCTCCGGACCCTCGAGGTCCTGGGCTCGCTGCACGGCTACGGCATCGCCCGCCGCATCGAGGAGACGAGTAAGCACCGCCTCACCCTCAACTACGGCACCCTCTACCCCGCCCTCCTGAAGCTGGAGCAGGAGGGCTTCGTGTCGACCGAGTGGCGCCCGTCGGAGAACAACCGGCGCGCCAAGTATTACGCCCTGACCGCCGCAGGAAAGAAGCAGCTGGCGCGGGAAACCCGCGAGTGGCGGCAAACCGCTGAGCTGATCGCGGCATTTCTCGCGAGCCCCAGGGAGGCACCATGAGGCAGATCCGGGCCCTGCTCGCGCGGCTTGCGGGCATGTTCACCAAGAACCGCGCCGACGACGAACTCAAGGAAGAGCTGCAGTCCCATCTCGAGATGGAAACGGCGGAGAACATCCGGCGCGGCATGTCCCCGGAGGACGCGCGGCGCCACGCGCTCGTCGCCTCGGGTGGCCTCACCCGGGCGGTCGAGGCGGTGCGCGACCGCCGCGGCTTGCCGTGGCTCGAGAGCGTCGCGGCCGACTTGCGCTACGCGCTGCGCACGCTGCGGCGCAGCCCCGCCTTCACGGCCGTGGTGGTGGTGACGCTGGCGCTCGGGATCGGCGCCAATACCGCGATCTTCAGCGTCGTCCATGCCGTCCTGCTGAAGCCGCTCCCCAACCGGGACGGCGACCGGCTGCTCTACCTGCGGCAGTCGGCCGACGGCCCGGGGCAGGCCAACATCTCGTTCTCCGTTCCGGAGGTGCACGACCTCCGTGCCGGCGTCCCGTCCCTGGGCGGCATCGCCGAGTACTCGCCGTGGAACCTGACGCTGCAAGGCGACAACGACGCGGTACGCCTCGATGTGGGACTCGTCACGGGGAACTACTTCGACGTCATGGGGCTCTCGCCGGTCCTGGGCCGGCTGACGCGCCCCAGCGACGACGGCGCCGGCGTTCCGCCTGTCATGGTGCTCACGCACGACTTCTGGGTCAAACGCTTCAGCGGCAATCCCGCCATCGTCGGCCGCCAGGTGAAGCTGGACGGCCAGTCGGTGACGGTCATCGGCGTGCTCCAGCCAGCACCGTTCTTCCCCGACCGGATCGATGCACTGCTCAACATGGTGGTAAGCCCGCATCACGTGAGCGCGATGATGGTGCAGAACCGCTCGCACCGCATGACCGAGGTGGTCGCCCGGCTCGCACCAGGAGCCACCGTGGCGCAGGCACGGACGGAGGTCGCCGCGGTCTACGCGCGCCTGCAGAACGACTACAAGGAAGCGTATAACCCCGGATCCCACTATCGCATCGTGGTCACGCCCTTCAAGGAAGCACTGGGCGAGCGTGCCCGGCTGACGCTGTGGCTCCTCATGGCGGCCGCCGCGTTCGTCATGATCATCTCCGCCGCGAACGTCGCCAACCTGACGCTGATGCGCGGCGTGCGGCGGGAGCACGAGCTGGTCGTGCGCGCGGCCCTCGGTGCGGGCGTCGCCCGGCTGCGGCGGCTGCTCCTGGTCGAGAATCTCGTGCTCACACTGCTCGGGGCCGTGTCGGGGGTGGCGATCGCGCTGGTGGCAGTCCGGCTGCTCATCTCGCTCGCGGCACGGTACTCGCCCCGCGCCGGCGAAATCCGGCTCGACGGCGTCGTGCTCGGCTTCACGCTCGCCTTGTCGGTCGCGCTTGCCTTGTTGCTCTCATTCATCGCCTCTCTGCCGCGGGAAGGCACCTTCGCCTCCTGGATCTCCGCGGGCGTGCGCCGGATGAGCGGATCGTTGCGAAAGCAGCGTTTGCAGCGCGGACTCGTCGTGGCGCAGGTCGCCGTGTCCGTCGTGCTGCTCGCCGGCGCCGGCCTGCTCACCCGTACGATGATCCGGTTGTCCGAGGTGGACAGCGGTCTCCGAACCGAGTCGGTGTTTGCCATGGATGTGCCGCTGCTGCAGCTGAGCGGGGGCCCGAGCAGCGGAACCGACCCGATGGCGTGGTTCCGGCACATCATGGAGCTGGACGTCGCGGCCAAGGAGCAGTACGAGCGCATGCGGAGCGAGATCCGGGCGCTCCCCGGTGTCGACGAAGCGGGATTGGGCTCCAGCATTCCGCTCGCCGCGTCGATGATGACGTTCGATGTGAAGGCGGAGGGTCAGTCCCTCACCGTGGGCGAGGCCGTGCCGCGCGCGGACGTCCGCACGGCCGGCCCGGAATACTTCCGTGCCTCGGGGATCCCGCTCCTCGCCGGCCGCGAGTTTACGAGCACCGACCGCGCTGGCTCGGAGCTCGTCGTGATCGTCAACAAGACGTTCGCCGACAGGTTCTTCCCTGGTGCGGACCCGATCGGGAAGCGAATCGCGTGGACGGGCCCCCTGCTCAAGCTCAGCCCCATCAGCGGCGACTGGCGCACCATCATCGGCGTCAGCGGCAATACGCGCGACGGCGGGCTGGACGCGGAGCCCCGCGCCTCGGTGTTCATGCCGTTCGCACAGATGTTGTCGATCGGCGGGGCGCTGGTGATCCGTGGCGACAGCAACGCACCAGGGCTCGTCGCCGCGGCGACGCGCATCGTGCATCGCATTGCGCCGGCGGCGCCGATCGTGAAGGTGCTGACCGTGGCCCAGATCAAGGACCAGAGCGTCTCGCCCCGCCGTCTCAACGCCGAGCTCGTGTCGTCGTTCGGCATCCTGGCGCTGATCATCGCCGCCGTGGGGATCGCGGGCGTGCTCGCGTTTTCGGTGAGCGCGCGGACCACGGAGATCGGGATCCGCATGTCCCTGGGGGCCGACCGCGGCCAGGTGCAGCGGATGATCCTCCGGGAGGGTGGCGTGTTGCTGGTGCTCGGCCTCGTGGTGGGCGTCGCCGGCGCCTTCTTTGCCACTGGTCTGGTTCGCGGGTTGCTGTTCGGAGTCGCGCCGCGCGATCCCACGACGTTCTTCGGGGTCGCACTGCTGATGCTGGCGATCGGAATCGTCGCGTGCTGGATTCCGGCGCTCCGGGCGTCGCGCATCGACCCGGCAATCGCCATGCGGTCAGCGTAGGAGGATCCCCATGACGCGCAAGACGAACGCGAGACTCGCCGGCTTCGCGTTCCTCTTCTATATCGCAGTCGCCTTCCCGAGCATGGTCCTGCTCAACCGGGCGACGAGTGGTGTGGGACTGGCAGCGAAGCTGGCCGGCATCGCCCAGCACGCAGCCGACGTGCGCCTCTCTGTCCTGCTCTCGCTGGGCGGCTGCTTTTCCGCCCTCGTACTGGCCGTGACGCTGTACGCGATCACTCGTGACGAGGATCCCGATCTCGCCATGCTGGGCTTGACGTGCCGCGTCGGCGAGGGCCTGATCGGTGCCGCCTCGATCCCGGCGACCGTGGCATTGCTCCAGCTCGCCACGGTGACGGGCCCACAGGCGCCGGACGGCCCGGCCACTCAGGCGCTTGCCGCGTTCGTGCTCGAGCAGAGTCCGCTCGTCAGCGCGCTCTTCTTCGCGGTGGGCAGCACGCTCTTCTCCTGGCTCCTCCTGCGCGGCCGGGTGATCCCGCTTGCACTCGCCCGGCTCGGCCTGATTGCTTCGGTTCTGCTGGTCGTGGGACTGCCACTCCAGCTCGCCGGATTCCTGTCGGGGCTGGTGACGCAGCTCATGTGGCTGCCGGTTGCCGTGTTTGAGTTGACGCTTGGGCCCTGGTTCCTGATCAAGGGTGTCCCATGACCACCGGGACTTCATCTCAGGTCTGGGCGAGAGTCGCCGGCGTTCTGTACCTGATCACCTACCTGACGGGAATCGTCGCCTTGAGCGGCGCTCGGGGCAGGCTCGCCGCGGAACTCGTCTCGACCGCCTGTTATGTCGGTGTAACGCTCGCCTTCTTCTTTCTCTTTCGACCGGTGAGCCGGCCCCTCTCCGTGACCGCCGCAGTCGTCAGCCTCGTGGGGTGCATCCTTGGAGTGCTCAATGCCTTTGGTTTCGCCTCGGTCTCCGTCAATCCCCTCGTATTCTTCGGAGTCTATTGTCTGCTGATCGGCATGTTGATCATTCGGTCGACCTTGTTGCCTCGACTCCTCGGCGCCTTCATGGTATTCGGTGGTGTGGGCTGGCTGACCTTTCTGTCACCGTCGCTCACACACACACTTGCACCATACAACTTTGCGCCCGGGTTGCTCGGAGAAGGAGTCCTGACGCTCTGGCTGCTCGTGCGTGGGGTGAACCCCGGGCGACAGCCTGATGACCCTGGCGTCTCGAGTGCTCGCCGCATAGCGTGACGGGCGATGCCCGAAACGCGCAAGGCGATCAACTCCATCGTGATCTTGCCGCTGCTCATGTTGCCGATGCGCGCGGCCCTCGCACAACTTGCGGAAACGAACTTCGCGAGCGTGCCGTGCCATGTCGCGTTCGCCTACCCATCGACCTGGGAGGTGGTCCGCGATACGGTGGACCCGCAAAACGACTGCAACTTCCTGATTCGTCCCAAGGATTGGCAGCAGCGGCTCGTCAGCCATGACAGCGTCGACCTCTACACGATCTCCCTGCGCAGTGTCGGAGGGGATCCGGCGACGGCAGCCCCCGAGAATGGATTCGAGCGACGCGGGAGTCGGTGGGTCCTGCTGGGAGAGACCAATCAGCCGACCGATACGGTCAGTGGGCCCGGATGGCGCGGCTGGCACGGCCTGGCCAGCGCCCGTTG
>DASSIL010000162.1:0-12307 GCA_035691925.1 Gemmatimonadales bacterium | reverse complement strand
CTGCGTCGTGTGCCACAACCCGCATGGCGGGCCCAATCAGGGTCAGCTCCGGGCATCGATTTCTACGCCGACGACCGACAATCTCTGTGTCATGTGCCACTCGCGCAGCGGCATTCCGCCGTGGGGCGTGTCGGCGCCAGGCGGGACATCCCGCGGGGCGCACGGCGCACAGGGGCTCCTGGTGCTCGGGCAGAACGTCGGCTGGTTCCCGCCGAATTTCGCCTATGACACGACGCTGATCGTGAGCAGTCACGGCACCGAGGCCAACCCGCGGTTGTGCGCGACCTGCCACGTCGCCCGTACGACGATCACGGCATCGAACGGCGGCTTCGTATTCCAGAGCGTCGGTCACCTCTTCGAGGCCGTGCCCTGCACGGACAGCACCGGGATTCCCATCCCCGGGAGCTGTGCGGTCACCCAGCGTGATTTCGGCGCGTGCGCCACATCCGGATGCCACGCAACACCGACCGCCGCCCGCTCGGCTTTCATTACGGTGCAGACGAACATTGACAACCTACTGGACCAGCTGTGGGTGGACGTCAATGCCAACGGCACCATCGACGCAGGTGATACCCTGACCGGGGGCGTCCCGGCTGGTCTCTTACCGGCGATGGTGATCCGCGGGACGGCTGCCGACACCGCCGCGCTCAACTTCGGCACCACCGTCACGACGACGGCCAAAGGGGCACTCTGGAACGCCGCGCTCGCCGCCACGGACGACCGGCAGTATTTCCTGGGCGGTAAGGTGTACGGGAGGGGATTCGCGACGCACATGGCCTCGGGGAACGGCGTCCACAACCCGTTCCTGCTGCAGGCGCTCTTGTCCGCGTCGATCGCTGCCGTGCGGACGGAGTACGGGTTGCCGGCACCGCCGAACTTCAACACCACCATTCGGGCGACCGTGCCGCCGGGAGTCCGGCTGCGGGTGCCAGCCATCTCGAGCCAGCGCGTCAGCAGTCGCTGAACCGCGTCCGCGCGAAACGCTTGGACGAGAGTGGGGCCCCGGCCGGAAGCGACCGGGGCTCTGACGTAATGAGGACAAAGCCGGCGCTGCAGCGACAGCGTATGTTCCTGACCAGCTGAAGGGAGGCCGGCGCTGACGAGCACGCAAGCGGAGCGCAGGACCGGAACCCCGGAATGGCAGCCGGGCTTCAACGAGCACCTGCTCACCGGGATCGCGGTATTGATGCTGGCGGGGCTGATCCTCGGCATCGGGCTGTACCTCCTGCCGGCCGAGCATCTCCAGCTGGCGGAGCTGCAGCCCGCCTACCGGGTGACCCGTGAAGTCGACTTTCCGGTCGGGACGAGTCGCGTCGTCAACTGGGGCGAGCGGGTCATCCTCGTGGTTCGCACCGCCGAGCAATCCTACGCAGCGCTGCAGGGAACGGCACCGACCGACGGCTGCATCCTGACGTGGGATCCGGCGTCGCTGCGCGTCCTCTCCCCCTGCACCTACCTGATCTACGACCTCCACGGCAACGTGGTGCGGGGCCTGTCTACCGTGCCGCTGCAGCGGTACGCCGTCTTCATCCGTGACGGCGTCGTCTACGTCACGGGGATCTGACCCATGGCCATCCGCGCGTGGACGGCGTTGAAAGAGTGGAGCGGGCGTTTCTGGGGCGATCTCAAGGCGAGCACCGACGCCAGCCTGCTCGGGGTGCTGCGGTTTCTCGGGCTGCTCTACGGGCCGATCGACACGCACCTGCCGATCGACCAGGCGTTGCGCCGGGCGCTGCGCTACCGGCTGCCGTCCCATGCGGGGTGGCGCCACGCGGCCGGCGGCATCACGTACCTGCTGTTCATCCTGCTCGTCGTCACCGGCGTCCTGCTGTCGTTCTACTACCGGCCCTCGGCGGAGGAAGCCTACCAGAGCGTACAGCATATCGTGTCGACGGTGCGGCTCGGATGGCTCATCCGCGACCTGCATGTGTGGGGGGCCAACCTGATCGTCGTCACGGCGCTGGTGCACATGGGTCGGGTGTTCCTGGACGCGTCCTACAAACCGCCGCGTGAGACCAACTGGCTGGCCGGGTTGCTGCTGCTGTTCGTCGTGCTCGCGTTCGGAGCCACCGGCTATCTGCTTCCTTGGGATCAGTGGGCCTACTGGACGGTGACGGAAGCGCTCGACATGCTGGGCCGCATCCCGCTGGTGGGCAGCGTGTCGGACGGCGTGTTGCGCGGCGATCCCGTCGTGTCGGGCGCGACGCTGAGCCGCTTCTTCGCCATTCACGTGATCGTGCTCCCGTGGGTCGCGGTCGGTCTCTTGATGTTGCACTTCGCGCTGTTGCGCAAGCACGGTCTCGCGCCCCGGGAACCGGCCAACGCCGAACGTCGAGCAGGGGTGCCGTTCTTTCCGCAACATCTGCTGCGCTCATTCGTCGTCGCAGTTCTGATGCTTTCCATCACGGCCACGTTCGCCATTCTGTCGCCGCGCGAGATCGCCGATCCGGCGAACCCGGCCCAGCCGCCCGGGACGCTGTTGACCAGCTGGATCGTGGCGGATGTGTCGCGCGCCCTGACACACTACCTCGGCCCCTCGGGACTCGCGCTGTTCATGTTGCTCGGCCTGGCGCTGGCGCTGCTGCCGCTCTTCGACCGCGACCCGGAGCGTCGCTTGCGGCGCCGTCCGGTGGTGGCGGCCCTCGGCGCCGTGTTCTACCTGGGCTTCGCCGTCGCGTGGCTGGCCGGGCGGCAGCTGCGCAACATGCCGCCGCAGGCGCTGATCGAATCGCTCGCCCCCGGACCGCCCCCGGCGGCCGCACCGGCGACTCAGCCCAAGGCGGCGCCGGAGCCGCAACCCGCGGCGCCGGCACCCGGGCGCGACAGCACGAGCAAGAAGGCGCCATGAAGCCGCTATCGGGCTGGGTGATGTTCCTCGTGCTCAGCGTGACCGGCCCCGCGTCGCTCGGTGCTCAGGCGGCGAGCCGAGGCGGGGGCGTCCCGCTCGATACGAGCTACGGATGCATCGTCTGCCACGCCGATCACCGCGAAGGGATGATCCTCGGCGTGCACGCCGAGCACGGCGTGCGGTGTGTCGATTGCCACGGCGGCGATGCCAGCGCACGCGCGCTGCCGGCGGGGCACCGGGGGCGCTTCATTACCGGCCGGGACAAGGCCTCGACGGCGCAGGTCTGCGGCTCATGTCATGCGGATCCGAACCGCATGCGGCAATTCGGGCTGCCGACCGGGGAGCTGGCGGAATACCGCACGAGTCGCCACGGCCAGCTGCTTCTCACGCAGGGAGACGCCAACGCGCCGACGTGCACCGACTGTCATGGTACGCACGTGATCTATCCGCCGGACGACGCCCGCAGCAAGGTGTATCCCTCGAACATCCCCGGCACTTGCGCCCACTGTCATGCGAATCAGCAGTTCATGGCGCGGTACAAGATCCCCACGAACCAGTTCGAGCGGTACCGCAGCAGCGCGCACGGCATCGCGTTGTTCCAGAAGCAGAACTTCGCGGCCCCCACCTGCGTCGGGTGCCATGGCGCACACTCCGCTCTGCCGCCGACCGTCACGGAGGTCGCGAGCGTGTGCGGCCGCTGCCACCAGCTCGTGGGGCAGGCCTTCGCCCTCGGTCCGCATGCGCGCGCGGCGGTGACGGGGAAGTTCCCGGGGTGTCTCGGGTGCCACTCCAATCACGGAACCGAGCGCGTTCCCGCCGACCAGATCGTGACCGTGTGCGACAAGTGCCATCCCGCCGACGCCCGCCTCCACCAGGTCGGACTCGACATCCAGAAGGTGGTGATCGGAGCGACGTCGGACCTCAACGACGCCCGGCGGGCCGTCGGGGAGCTGACGCTGGCCGGCCAGCGGGCCGGCGACTACCGATTCCGCTATGAGTCGGCGCTGACCTATTACCAACAGATCGCGCAGGCGCAGCACAGTCTCGATCTGCCCCGTCTCGAAGACCTCGGGCTGCGGGTCCGCTCGATTTCGGTGGAGCTCAGCTCTGCCGCCGAGGCGCTGTCCGAGCGGCGGTGGGAGCACAAGCTGCTGCTGTTGCCGATCTGGTTCCTGGCGCTCTCCGCAGTAGCCCTGGCCTGGCTCACCTGGCGTTCGATCCGCGGTGCGGAGGAGGGCCGGGAGCGATAGGCGATGACCACTGCCCCTCCTCCGCGCGCCGCCGGCCGCGTCTCCCGCTTCGTGAGGATCCTCCTCCCCGTCGTTGTTCTCGCGGTCATCCTGTTGTCCGTGGGCACCGTCGGGTTCGTGGAGTACAGCAGCACGCCGGGGTTCTGCAACAATTGCCACATCATGCAGCCGTACTACGACTCCTGGTCCACGTCGACGCACCGCAACGTGCCGTGCATCAAGTGCCATATCGCCCCGGGGATCAAGGCCGAGGCGATGACGAAGATCCAGGCGGCCAACATGGTGGTGAAGTACTTCACCGGCGCGTATGGCACGCGACCCTGGGCGGAGATCGAGGATGCGTCGTGTCTGCGCGCGGGGTGCCATTCCGATCGCCTGATCTCGGGCCTGGTCGATTACAAGGGCGTGCGGTTCGACCATACCCAACACCTGGGCGAGGTGCGGCGCGGCATTCAGCTGCGTTGCACCAGTTGTCATTCCCAGATCGTCCAGGGAACGCATATCGCGGTGACGGAGGCGACCTGCTTCCTGTGCCACTTCCGCGACCGTCCCGTCGGTCAGCCGCTGGCGGGGTGCACGGGATGTCATCCGTCCCCGTCGCGCGTCGTGTCCCCCGAGGGGTTCGCGATCGATCACACGCAATACGTCCGCGATCGCATCGACTGTCTTTCGTGTCACAGCCAGGTGACCGCCGGCAGCGGCGCCGTCGAGCAGTCCCGCTGCATCAGCTGTCATAACGAACCCCAGCGACTCAACCGCTTCCAGGACGCCCAGCTGCTGCACCGCGTGCACGTGGCCGATCACGACGTGGCCTGCATCCAGTGCCATACGCCGATCGAGCATCGCATCGTATCACTCACGACGACCGTCGAGCTGGACTGCAAGAGCTGTCACGCCGACGTGCACAGGTCGCAGCAGCAGCTCTACGCGGGGGTGGGCGGGCATGGCACGGGCGCCGCTCCCAGCAGCATGTTCCTCGCGCGCGTCTCGTGTCTCGGGTGTCACTCCGAGGCATCGCGGCTCAAGGGGCACGAGCGCGTGCAGCTGGCGGGGGAAACGTCCTGTCTCGCCTGTCACGGCATACGCTACGCCAACATCCTCCCGGCGTGGCAACGCAGCATGACGGCGAAGGAGGACCGGGTTGCCGCGGTGGTGGCGGGGGCGCGGGCGGTGGCCGGCGCCGGGCCGCTGCGCCAGCGGGCGGTGGCCGACAGCCTGCTGGGACAGGCCGAGAACAACGTGGAGCTGGTGCGAGTGGGGAAAGGCGCGCACAACATCGTGTACGCGGACCGCCTGCTGCGCGCCGCACTCGACCTGGTGCGAGAGGCGGTGCGCGCGGGGTCGCTGCCCTACACGGTGCCGGCGGTCGACCTCGGTCCCCCGGTGAGCGGCAACGCGTGCCTGCAATGCCATCTGGGAGTGGAGCGACAGGCGGGCCGATTTCAGACGGTCCCCTTCGACCACGAGCCGCACATCCTGCGGGGTGGATTGGAGTGCACCGACTGCCACACCCCGCTCGACCGGCATGGCGGCACGACGCTCGCGTCCGGGGCGAGCTGCGACGCGTGCCACCATCCCGTGATCCAGCCGCTCGCCTGCGCGCGCTGCCACGAGGGCGCCGGCGGAGCGCCGGTGCGGACGATCAGTCTCCCCAGCGGCGACTTCTCGCACCGGCCGCATGCCGCCGCCAACCTGGCGTGCACCGCCTGTCACACGGCCCCGGTCATGAGCGCCCGGGATCTGCGGTGCGAGAGCTGTCACGAGGAGCACCACCGGCCCTCCGCGGACTGCCTGTCGTGCCACAGGGGGGGCGCGCTGGCAAAGCACAAGCGGGCCGATCACGTAGCCTGTGTTCAGTGTCACGCCAAGGCGGCCGGCGTGAATCGCTGGACCCGCGAAGTGTGCACGTCCTGCCACGCCGCGCAGGTGAATCACTATCGCGAGCGCGCCTGCGACGTGTGCCACAAGGTCCCCGCCATGGGAACGGTCCGCGCCGCCGCTCCGCCGGCCCCGACCACCGTCCGGCCCTAAGGAGATGTCCATGCGTGCGTTGGCTCGATGGGGGGTGATGCTCGGCGCCGCATGCTGCGCTGCCGGCGCAACCGCTCGACCCGCGGGGGCGCAGGTCGTCGAGTGCGCGCGCTGTCACGCCAACCGGGATTTCCTCACCGGCAAGGGCCGCGACGCCCGGCAGGATTCGGCCCTGTTCGTGTCGGCGACGGCACTCCAGGGCACCGTCCACGACTCCCTCAAGTGCACCGACTGTCACCGTGGTTTCGAGGCGGGGTATCCGCATCGCACGACGGCCGTGGTCGTGCCATGCCAGACCTGTCACGAGCAGGCGGGACGTGACTGGACCGCCTCGATTCACGCGGCCAATGTGTCGACGAAGGGAGATGCGCCGACCTGCGTCGGCTGTCACGGATCGCACGTCGTGTACGGCGTCAAGGACGTGCGCTCGCCGGTGTATCCGCTGAACGTGGCGGCCCTGTGCGGCCGCTGTCACGGCGATGCGCGCATCATCGGCACCTACTTCGCGACGCCCGCGAAGTTGCAGGGACGCATCGCGACCGCCCAGTACCCCAAGAGCGTCCATGGGGTGGCGCTGACGCGCGACGGCCTCGTCGTGTCGGCGACCTGCAACAATTGCCACGGGGCGCACAAGGTGCTCCCCGCCGACTCCGCAGCATCCTCGGTCAATCCGGCGAACATCCCGGCGACCTGCGGCGCCTGTCACGCCGGCATCGCGGCGGTCTACGACTCCTCGGCGCACGGCCCGATCTACCCCGCACAGCACCGCACCACCGAGGCGGGGCAACGGCGCCCTGTGTGTATCGATTGTCACTCGGCGCACGGCATCGTACGAGCGGATCAGCCGCAATGGCAGCTCGACGTCGTGCAGGAGTGCGGCAAGTGTCACGAGCGGCTGTACGAGACGTACTTCGACACCTACCACGGCAAGGTAACGCGGCTGGGCTTCAACCTCGCGGCGAAATGCAGCGACTGCCACACGGCCCACAACATGCGCCCGGCCACGGATTCGCTGTCGTCGGTGCATGCGCTGAATCTCGTGAAGACGTGCGCGCGCTGCCACGAGGGAGCGGGCTGGAACTTCGTCAAGTATTACGCGCACGGTGATCCGAAACAGCGCACCAAGTACCCGTTGCTGTATTGGCCGTGGCTCTTCATGACGACGCTCCTGGTGAGCGTCATCGGGTTCTTCGCCCTCCACACGGGCCTGTGGCTCCTGCGGAGTGCGATCGATTACCTGCGCGGCGCGGGCCACAGTGGTGAACCACCCGCAAGCTCCGGGACCACATCATGACACCACGCCCATTGAGTGTCGCCGACCGCGGCGCGGGACCGTACCTGTGGCGCTTCTCGCCGCTCAACCGCACGCTGCACGCCCTCGTCATCGCGTCGTTCCTCGGCCTGGCCCTGACGGGGCTGCCCTTGAAGTTCGCCTACGCCCCCTGGGCCCGCGTGCTCGCCCGCATGGTCGGTGGGCTGGAGGCCGCGGGCTATATCCATCGGGTATGCGCGCTCATCACCTTCGGATATTTCTTCACGCACGTCGCATACCTCATCTCCCGGATCATCACGAGCCCGAACCGGAAATCGTTCTTCTGGGGACCGACCTCGATGGTGCCGCAGGGCAAGGACGTCCGGGACGTGTTCCAGATGTTCAAGTGGTTTTTCGGCTTGGCCCCTCGGCCCCGGTTCGATCGCTACAGCTACATGGAGAAGTTCGACTACTGGGGCGTCTTCTGGGGAGTCGCGATCATCGGGAGCTCGGGGCTGCTGCTCTGGTTCCCGGCGTTCTTCGCGAAATTCCTCCCGGGGTGGGTCTTCAACGTCGCGACCATCATCCATAGCGACGAGGCCCTGCTGGCCACCGCGTTCATCTTCACGATCCACTTCTTCAATGTGCACCTGCGCCCGGAGAAGTTCCCCATCGACACCGTCATCTTCACGGGGCGCGCAACGACGGAATACATGGAAGAGGAGCATCCGCTGGAGATGGAGCGCGCGCGCCGCGAAGGGACGCTCGAGGCTCGCGTCGCCCCGCCGGCGTCACGGGCCGCGCAACTGTGGTCGTTGTGGCTGGGATTCATTTCGTGGAGCGTGGGAGTCGTGCTGGTGGTCCTCATCATTTGGGCGTTGCTGCATTGAACCGCCGTGGCGGAGGCGTGTTCATCCTGGGCCTGCTCCCGGCGGCGCTGGGTGCGCAAGTCGGCTATCGCCTGCGTTTCGAGACGCAGCTGCAGACGGTGACGTTCCGCGGCCTCACCGCCGACAGCCTGCCGGTGAGCGACACCGTTACCGGACCCGGCGGGGGACCCGCCAGTCCCGACGGCTATGCCGTCACGTGCTTCCCCGGGGAAGCGTACTGCCACTTCTTCCGTGCCGGGCCGGCACTGCACGGAACGCCGGTCGTCTCTGCGGCGGACCTTTCGCTCTGGGGCGTGGGGATCCCCGGCCTGTCGGCCAGAGTTTCGGCGCGGGCCTCGGGCGATCTCTCAGACGCGCGCATCTGGCCCGGGACGACGCCCCGGTTTCAGCTGCTCGAAGGGTATCTGGAGTACGCCCGATCCTGGGTCACGGCGCGGGCCGGCCGTCAGCTCGTCACCTCGAGACTCGGCTATGAAGGGTTCGACGGCGGTCGGGTGCTCGTGCGGACCGCCCGACTCGGGCTCGAGGCCGATGGCTACGTGGGGTGGGGGCTCACCAATGGGGTGGCACTCCCCGTCACGAGTCCGGCCGTCAATCCGCTGGGGGATTTCCAGCCGGCAGAGCGCCAGATCGTCGCCGGCGCGGGTGCGGGATGGTCGAGCCGGTGGGGGGACGTGCGCGCCGATTACCTCCGGGAGGTCGACCCGAGCGTCGACTATTTCGTGTCGGAGCGCGCGGCGGTCCAGGCCGTCGTCCGGCCGCCGCTGCCGGGTTTCACGCTGCAGGCGGGCTCGGACTGGGATCTGGCGATGGGCCTGTGGGGCAGCGCCGAGGCTTCGGCCACCTATACCCGCTCACGGCTCAGTGCCACGGTCGGCGCCCGGCGCTACCGACCGTTCTTCCCGCTCTGGACCGTCTGGGGCGCCTTCAGCCCGGTCCCCTATCACGCGACCTTCGGGCGGGTCGGCGTTCACGCAACCGATTGGCTCGACGTGCGTGCGAGCGGAGAGAAGTACGCCTATGAAGCGGCCGAGATCGCGACCGGTCTGGTCCAGACCGAGAGCGACGGATGGCGCTGGGCGCTCGACGGCACCGCGGCCATGGCACACGGGTTCAAACTCGGTTTGGGCTACGCGGCTGAGTTCGGACCGGGCGCCTCGGCGGCGGGATGGAACGGCAGCGTCAGCTACGCGCCCCCTTCGGACCCACGGCTGCTCGTGACGATCGAGGGGACCACGCTGCAGCGTCCCCTCGAGTACCGCTTCGACGAATCACGGCTCAAGAGTCTGGGGTTCAACGTGCAGGCCGATGTCGCGTCGTCGGTGCGGCTCGCGCTCGGCGGTATCTACTATACGGAGGACCGGCGCCGGCCCGATGCCCAGGCGCTCGACTGGAATCAGTTCCGGGCGACGGCGAGCGTGACACTGCTGCTGGGAAGCGGGGCGGACGATCAGTCGCTGCCGCCGGCAGTTCGGCGCATGCCATCGGGGAGCGGCTCGCCGTGAGGTGGAACGGTGGCGCGGCTGCGATTCTGCTCCTCGGGTTCCTCGTGGGGAAGAGTGCCCTGGCGCAGCAACCCGAGCGCTTCGATCACACGAAGCACCGGAGTCTGTTTCCCACCTGCACGGGCTGCCACGCCGGCGCCGATCAGGCGGGCCGGCCGCTGTGGCCCGATTCGGCCGAGTGCGCGACCTGCCACGACGGCGTGGCGCAGCGGCGCGTGGAGTGGGTCTACCCGGAGTCGCTGCGGACCAACCTCCGGTTCGACCATGCTACGCATCGCACCGCCATCCAGGGACGGCCGGCGGCTGCGGGGGAGACGCCCCCTGGGTGCATGGATTGCCACGGCGAGGTCGGCGCACCCTGGATGGCCGTCAAGCCGCCGGTCGTCTCACGTTGCTTCGCCTGCCACGGACTGAAGACCGCTCACCTTGCGGCACCGGACTCGGCGTGCGCCACATGTCACCTGCCGCTCGCCCGTGCCCCGCGTCTGAAGCTGGCCGACGTGTCGAGCTTCGAGACACCACCCTCGCACCGCGAGGTCGGGTTCGCCACGGCGGCAGGGCACGGGCGGCAGGCCGCAGCGCCGGGGGGTGGCGTGGCGGCGAGCTGCGCGACGTGTCACTCGCGGGAGTTCTGCCTCACCTGTCACGTGGACGGGCCCGAGCAGCCCGTCATTCAGGCGTTGGCGCCGGATCCCCGCGGGACGGGGATCGCGGTCCGGTTCGCCGCGCCTGCCTCGCACGAGGAAGGCGGGTTCCTCGAGCGTCACGGGCGCGATGCGCGGACGGATCTGCGCCGCTGCGCCACCTGCCACACGCGCGAGAGCTGTCTCACGTGTCACGTCGGCATGACGCGGATGGTGGCCGCGCTGTTCCCGGCCGGGCCGGGTCGCGGAGCCGGAGCGGTCGTGACGCGGCGCGCGCCCCCGTCTCACGCCGCCGGCTTCGCGGGCAATCACGCGGCTGAAGCCGCGGCGCGCTCGGCAACGTGCGCGGGCTGTCACACCAGGGCGGATTGCCTCGCCTGCCACAGACCCACTGCGGCCCGTGCGCCGGGGTACCACCCCGCCGGCTTCCTGGCCCGGCACCCGGTCGCGGCGTACTCGCGGGAGATCCGCTGCAACGACTGCCACAACACGGGGTCCTTCTGCGTCACGTGCCACGCGCAAGCGGGCCTGGTGGCGCGGGGTCTGCTCGGGACTTCCGGGTATCACGACGCCAAGCAGTTCTTTGGCCTCGGGCACGGGCAAGCGGCGCGACAGGATCTGGAATCGTGCACGGGCTGCCACATCGAGCGGGACTGCCTCACGTGCCACTCGGCGCAGGGCGGCCGCCGCTTCAATCCCCATGGTCCCGGGTTCGATGCCGCGCGGTTGCGCCGCAAGAATCCGCAGATGTGCACCGCCTGCCACGGCACGAACATCCCGCAATAGGGCTGTCGCAAGAAGACTCACATTGGTTTCAAGGCTGGTTCATGGCCGCCGTACTACGTTGCGTCCATGAAAGGAGGTGAGAACCAATGTTCGGAGTAATTCGCAAACCCGTTCGTGATCCGATGCTCGACCTGCTCTATAACCTCGAGCGCCGGATGGGAAAGGTGTTCAACGACCCCCTCACCTACGTCGATTGGGGGATTCCGGAGATCGCCACCGCGGCCTGGGTGCCGGCGGTCGACATCTTCGAGGAGCCCGAGCATCTCCGTATCGTCGCGGAGATTCCCGGTGTCAAGCCGCAAGACGTGAAGATCACCGTCGAGGACAACGTCCTCACCATCAAGGGCACGAAGGATCAAGTCGCTGAGGAGAAGGCCGAGAAGGTGCATCGCTATGAGCGCACCTATGGGGCCTTCGAGCGGACCTTCACGCTGCCCGGGACGGTGAACGCCGAGGCGATCAAAGCCACCTACGAGCACGGCCTGTTGACGCTGCTGCTGCCGAAGCTGGAGAAAGCCAAAGCTCGTCAGATCACGGTGGATATCACCCCGGCCAAAGCGCTCAAGGGCTGAGTCGAGAGCGCCTGTCCCTGACCACCGGGGTCTCGATACCGAGGCCCCGGCTTTGTTGTGCGCCAAAATCCGATTGACTGTTCGTGGGCAATGTTGCAGGATGAAGCGTGAGATGCTGTCACGTTCTCAACCAGGGGGGACCATGAGGTCGATCAGGAGGGCAGGGCATCGCTCGCTGACCGCGGCGGCAGTGCTCACCGTCTTCGGCGTTTCCCTGCTTGCCGCGCAGCATCCCCAGGTCCGCAAGGGGTTCTGGATCGGATTCGGATTCGGGTATGGGTCGAGCAACGTGAGCTGCGACGGATGCGGCTCGTCGAGTCGCGAGGGAGGGGGCACGGGCTTCATCAAGCTCGGCGGCACGCTGAGCGACAAGGTGCTGCTCGGTGGGGAGGTCAACGCGTGGACGAAGTCGGACAGCGGCGTGACGGCGGAGCTCGGGAACGTCTCATTCGCGGCGTACTACTATCCGCAGCCGAAGTCCGGCTTCTTCGTGAAGGGCGGGGTCGGATTCGCCACCACGCGGTTCCAC
>DASSIL010000161.1:0-2439 GCA_035691925.1 Gemmatimonadales bacterium | reverse complement strand
CCGCGATCATGACAGAGGAAGCAAGCACATAGGCTCCAGACGGACAGAAATGACAATGCTGGACGTACAGACGCGTAGCGGTGAACAGGGTCTAGAGTACAGGTAGGCCCAGGGGCCTGTCTACTCTCTATCGCCTGTTCTCCCCGGTGCGTCTGTGCGTCCAGCATTGGCTGTCCTGCAGTACTTTCGCACCGGACATACGGGGCACTTCGGCCTTCTTGCGACGCAGACTGTTGCTCCCAGCTCCATGATCCCCTGATTGAAACGCCAGGCGCGCTTCCCGTCTCGGGGCACCAGCAGCCCGGCGATCTGCCAGATGCGACTGGTGGTGCCCTTGCCCGCCTTCAATCCGAACACCCGGCGGATGACCCGCGCGATGTTCGTGTCGACGGTCGCGACGGGCTTCTCGTACGCGAAGCACGCCACCGCCCCCGCCGTGTACCGTCCGACACCGGGCAACAAAACCAGGTCCTCGGGAGCGTCCGGCAACCTGCCGTCGTAGCGTCCGACGACG
This sequence comes from Gemmatimonadales bacterium, assembly GCA_035691925.1. Lineage (GTDB taxonomy): Bacteria > Gemmatimonadota > Gemmatimonadetes > Gemmatimonadales > GWC2-71-9 > DASTHG01. The sequence continues at coordinate 1,925 of DASSIL010000161.1, read as the reverse complement.
GTTCGCGCCAGCGCATGGAGGTTGCGGGCCCGTGCGTAATAGCCGAGGCCGTCCCACGCCTCGCGCACCGCCCGGGGCCGGGCGCGGGCGAGATGGTGGACGCTCGGGAAGCGCGCCAGGAACCGCGGGTAGTACTCGAGCACGCGACGCACCTGCGTCTGCTGCAGCATGAACTCGCTGACGAGAACCTGATAGGCGTCGCGCGTGCGGCGCCACGGCAAGTCGCGGGCGGTGCGCCGGAACCAGGCGAGCAGGCGGCCCCGGAAGAGCTTCACCTCTGGCTGCGCGGCAAGCCTTGTCGAAACACCCATGGGTGGCCAAGATACACGCACATGAGGATATCGACGGTCGAGCGCGCGGTCCCGGTGCGCCGCTACGTAGGGCGCTGGAGCCTCCACGTCGTCGGCCATGCCGGCCGCTTCTTCATGATGATCGTCGACATGTTCCGCGGCATCCCCGACTGGCGCGCCTGGGGGCCGGCGTTCGTCGAGCAGGCGAACAGCATCGGCTACGGCAGTCTCTTCATCGTTCTTCTGATATCCGGGTTCGCCGGCGGCGTGACGGCGCTGCAGACGGGCTACCAGTTCACCGGAGCCTACCCCCTCTACATCGCGGGCGGTCTGATCGGGGAGACGGTGATCCTCGAGCTGGGGCCGGTGATGACGGGGCTCGTGCTGGCGGGTCGCGTCGGCGCGCGCATCGCCGCCGAGCTCGGGACGATGCGTGTGACCGAGCAGATCGACGCGCTGGAGAGCCTCGGCCGGTCGCCGGTGACGCAGCTCCTCCTGCCGCGGTGTCTCGCCGGTCTCTGCGTGATCCCGGCGCTCGTCATGTTCTCCAACGCGACCGGCTTTCTCGTCGGCTGGGCGATGGCCAAGCAGTCGCTTGGCATCACCAACGCCGACTTCGAGTACGGGGCGCGCTACTTCTTCCGGTCGTTCGACCTCTGGTACTCCGGGATCAAAGCGGTCTTCTTCGCCATCGCGATCACGTCGATCCCCTGCTACATCGGGTTCAACACGCAGCAGGGCGCCGAAGGGGTGGGCCGCTCGACGACGCAGGCCGTGGTGGCCACCTCGGTCACGATCCTCCTGCTGGACGTCGTCCTCGCGCAGGTGCTGCTCGGCAAATGATCGAGCTGCGCCACGTCTCCAAGCGGTTCATCGAGAACGTCGTCCTCGACGACGTTTCGCTGGCCGTCCGGGACGGCGAGACGCTCGCGCTGCTGGGGCCCTCGGGCGTCGGCAAGAGCGTCCTGTTGAAGCACATCATCGGCCTCATCCGCCCCGACTCGGGGGACGTGCTGGTCGACGGGCTGAGCGTCCCGAAGCTCAAGCGCAAGGAGCTGTCCCACCTGCGGACGCGCATCGGCTACGTGTTTCAGAACGGCGCGCTGTTCGATTCGATGGATGTGTTCGAGAACATCCGTCTTGGGATCACGAACGACGACGACTACCGCAACGACGACTACTCGCGTCAACGCGTCGTCGAGTGCCTGCGCCTCGTCAACCTGCAACCCGACGTGCAGGTCAAGATGCCGGCCGAGCTGTCGGGCGGGATGCGCAAGCGGGTCGGCATCGCGCGCGCCATCGCCGGGAAACCGACCTACCTGTTGTATGACGAGCCGACCTCGGGACTCGATCCCGTGAATTCGGACGTCATCGACGGCTTGATCGAGCGGCTGCAGCAGGAGCTCGGCGTGACGAGCGTCGTCGTGACGCACGACGTGCGGGGCTCGTTCCGGGTCGCGGATCGCATCGCGCTCCTGTGGCAGGCGAAGATCCGTGCGGTCGGGACCGCTGAGGAGATTCTGGCCTCGAAGGATGAGGCGGTGCAGCAATTCCTCGAGCGCGACTTCGACGTCGCCGCCCTGCGCGGCGGGGAGAAGAAGACCTGATGGACATGACCTACAAGCAGGAGATGGG
>DASSIL010000160.1:0-2013 GCA_035691925.1 Gemmatimonadales bacterium | reverse complement strand
GTCCATTGCGTCGTCGTCGTGGGTGCGCAGTGGGGCGACGAAGGGAAGGGAAAGGTCGTCGACGTGCTCTCGGAGCGCGCCGACTTCGTCGTGCGCTACCAGGGGGGCGCCAACGCCGGCCACACGGTGCACACCGGGTCAGGCGACGCGTTCGTCCTGCACCAGATCCCCTCGGGGATCTTGCAGGGCGCCATTTGTGTCGTCGGGAACGGCGTTGTGCTCGACCCGGAGACCTTCTTTACCGAGATCGACGCCCTCACCGCCCGCGGCGTAAAGCTCGAGCACAAACTGCTCGTGTCCGACCGGGCTCATCTCACCTTTCCCTATCACAAGCTGCTCGACCGGGCGCGCGAGAAGCAGGAGCAGATCGGAACGACGGGGCGGGGCATCGGTCCGACCTACGAGGATAAGTATGGGCGCCGGGGCGTGCGCGTCGGCGACCTGCGCAGCCTGGGGCGTGCCTGCGAGCTCGTGAGCGCGCGCGTCACTGCCGCCAACGAGATGCTCGCGATGCTGGGAAGCCCCGACCGGGCCGATCCCGCCGAGCACGCGCGGTTGCTCGAGCGGCTCGCCCCGCGGCTGCTCCCGCTCGCGGTCGACGCCGGCTACGTCGTGCATGAGGCGTTGCGACGCGGCGATGCGGTGTTGCTCGAGGGTGCGCAAGGGGCGCTGCTCGACGTCGACCACGGCACCTATCCCTACGTGACGTCGTCGAACACCACCGCCGGGGGCGCGGCGGTCGGAGCGGGGATCGGACCGACGGCGATCGACGCCGTCCTCGGCGTGGTGAAGGCGTACACGACGCGCGTCGGCAATGGCCCGTTGCCCACGGAGGCGGCGCCGGCCGTGGCCGAGCGCATCCGGAAGCTGGGCGACGAGTTCGGCGCCACGACCGGCCGGCCGCGGCGCTGCGGATGGTTCGACGCGATGGTGGTACGCTACGCCGTGCGCGTCAACGGCCTCACCGGCCTGGCGGTGACCAAACTCGACGTGCTCGACAGCTTTGCGGAGATTCCGGTGGCGGTCGGGTACCGGCTCGACGGCGAGACGATCGAGGCGATGCCCGCGGACCTCGAACAGATGGGCCGCGTGGAACCGGTGTACGAGACGCTCCCCGGGTGGCAACACCCGACGACGAGCGCGCGCCGGCTTGCTGATCTCCCTGCCGCCGCCCGCAGCTACCTCGACCGGTTGCAGGACCTTTCGCACGCCCCGATCCGCTATGTGAGCGTCGGGTCGCGGCGCGACCAGATCATCGACGTCACCTGATGCGCATTCTCTTGCGCGTCGCGGCGGGCCTCGTGGTGCTTGGCCTCCTCGCCGCGGAGGGGTTTCGCGTCTGGGTGGGGGCGAGCGCGCCGCAGCTTTCGGGACGCGAATCGCTGAGCGGTCTCGGCGACTCCGTCGTCGTATTGTGGGACTCCCTCGCCGTGCCCAGCATCATCGCCAGGAGCGATTCGGATGTGTTCGCCGCGATCGGCTACCTGCACGCGCGCGATCGTCTGTGGGAGATGGAGCTGTTGCGGCATGCGGCCGAGGGTCGCTTGAGCGAGCTGTTCGGGCGCCGGGCCCTGGCGGCCGATAAACTGTTTCGCGCCCGCGAAATGTCGGCGATCGCCCGGGCGCGCATGGCGCACGTGTCTCCGCTGACGCTGCGCGTCGGGGAGGCGTACAGCCGGGGGGTCAACGCCTGGATCGCAACGGGGCGGCGTCCCCCCGAGCTGCACCTGCTGGGCCATGTGCCGGAGCCGTGGCGGCCCGAAAATTCGCTCGAGATCGCGCTGCTCGAGGCGTGGGATCTCCATTCCGACAACGGCGAGATCGCACACGCCAAAGCGATTGCTACGCTCGGCGCCGACAAGGCGGCCGATCTGTTCGTGCCGTACCCCGACTCCGCTCCCGTGATCGTCGAAGCGACGGTCGGTCGACGAGTCGCGACACACGAGACACCGCAAGGCGAGCCGAGCGCGACCGCATCGAACTCCTGGGTGATCGGTCCGGCGCACACGCGGT